>NZ_CP170102.1:3307500-3634249 GCF_042188925.1 Pseudooceanicola sp. LIPI14-2-Ac024 | reverse complement strand
CAAAGATCGGGGCGCCGAAGGGGATGAAGACCGCCGCCATCAGCGCCCCCATGCCAAGCGCGATCAGAAGGGCGTGGAACGCGACGCGCCCCGCCCGGTCCTCGTCGCCCGCGCCGAGCGCGCGCGCCACAGCGGCCGAGGTCGATCCGCCAAAGGCGCCGCCCGCCAGCGTCTGGGTCAGCATGACGAAGGGAAACACCAGCGCCACCGCCGCCAACGCGTCGATCCCGAGGCGGGAGGCCCAGATGCCCTCGGCCACGCTGATGAAGGTCGTCGCCACCATCCCGATCACGTTCGGTGCGGCCATCCGGCCAAGGGTGGGCGCCACCGGCGCCTCCAGCATCGCGCGGGTGCGGGCCATGCGGCGGTCGCGGCTCAGGTCATTGGGCATCGGAGTCTCCTCTGCGCCCAGTAAGTTCCAAAAAAGAACCCAATGGCAAGAAAATTCCTTTTCGGAACCCACTCCGCAGGCTAGGTTTCGCATATGAAGTGGAGCGATCTGGAACACGAAACCTGTCCCGTGGCGCGCGGCCTGTCGGTCGTGGGCGACCGCTGGACCCTGCTTGTCCTGCGCGACTGCTTTCGCGGGCTGCGCCGGTTCGACGACATCCAGGCCAGCCTCGGGATCACCCGCCACGTGCTGTCCGACCGGCTCAAGCGGCTGGAAGAGACCGGGGTGCTGGAACGGACGCTCTACTGCGAGACCCCGCCGCGTCACGAATACCGCCTGACCGAGAAGGGCCGCGCGCTCTACCCGGTGCTGGTCTCGCTCGTCACCTGGGCCGAGGCGCACCAGCCGCACGATACCGCCGCGCCCTATGTCTACCGCGACCGGGACACGGGCCGGCAGCTCGACCCGGTACTTGTCGACCGCGAGAGCGGCGAGGCGCTGGACCCGACCCGCGTGCGGGCAGGCCGGGATGCCGTTCCGTCAGCGGGACGCTGACAGGATCCGCGCGACACGCGCCAGCCGGGCGCCAAACAGCCGGGCAGAGCTTTCGCAGCCCTCGGCCAACCCGCCCGCACCATCGGAATTGACCGCCAGCCCGAGGAAGGTGCCCGACAGGTTGAGGCCGCGATTTCCCTCGACCACAGGGGCGCCGATGACGTCCTGCCCGACCCAGATCATGCCCTGCTGCGCGGCAAAGACCGACAGGGCCTGCAGCGTCGCCAGCTTGTCGCCGCCGGTGTTCACCCCGCTGGTGAATCCGCCCGCCAGCTTGTCCAGCCACTGCCGTTCGAGAAAGATCTCGACCCCGGAGGCATCCATGAAGGCTTTGAACCCCGCCGCAGGGCCGCCCATGTAGGTGGGCGTGCCGAAGGCGATGGCATCGGCCCCGGCCAGCACCCGCCAGCCCGCGGCGTCGATAGACGCGACGTCGATCAGCGCGACCTCGGCCCCCTCCCCGCGCGCGCCGTCGGCGATCATCTCGCCGGCGCGCGCGATGCTGCCCGAGGCCGACCAGAGCGCTATGGCAAGGCGCGGCATCAGGCCGCCCCGTTCAGGATCATGTCTGCGGCCTTCTCGGCGATCATGATGGTGGGCGCGTTGGTGTTGCCGCTGGTGATGGTCGGCATCACGCTGGCGTCCACCACGCGCAGCCCGCCGACCCCGCGCAGGCGCAGTTGCGGGTCGAGCGGTGCGTCCTCGCCCGCCCCCATGCGGACGGTCGCGACCGGGTGGAAGATCGTCGTGCCGACCTCTCCCGCGGCCTTCGCCAGTTCCGCATCAGTGTCATAGGCGGCGCCCGGCTTGATCTCTTCGGGCGCGTAATGGGCCATCGGCTCCTGCCCCATGATCCGGCGGGTCAGGCGGATCGCGTCGATCGCGACGCGGCGGTCGCCCTCGGTCGCAAGGTAGTTCGGTGCGATCCGCGGCGCCGCCATCGGGTCGGACGACGTGATTTCGACCGTGCCCCGGCTCTCGGGGCGCAGGTTGCAGACCGAAGCGGTGATCGCAGGATAGCGGTGCAGCGGTTGCCCGAAGGCATCGAGCGAGAGCGGCTGGACATGGTATTCGAGGTCCGGCGTTGCCAGCCCCTCGCGCGAGCGGGTGAAGGCGCCGAGCTGCGAGGGCGCCATCGACATCGGTCCGCGCCGGCGGAAGGTGTAATCCATCCCGATCATCGCCTTGCCCCAGATCGAATTGGCCAGCGTGTTCAGCGTCTTGGCCCCGGTCAGCCGCCATGAGAGGCGCAGCTGCAGGTGGTCCTGCAGGTTCCGCCCGACGCCGGGAATGTCGCGGACGACCTCGACCCCGTTGCGCTGCAACAGATCGGCCGGGCCCAGGCCCGACAGCTGCAGGATCTGCGGCGAGTTTACCGCGCCAGCCGACAGGATCACCTCGCGCGTCGCGCGGACCGTATGCCGTTCACCGTCGCGCAGGTAATCGACGCCGGTGACGCGCCCTTCCTCGACGATCAGGCGGCGCACATGCGCCTCGGTCTCGACCTTCAGGCGCGGGGCCCTCGCGGTGCGCAGGAAGGCCTTGGCGGTGTTCATCCGCCAGCCGCCGCGCTGGTTCACCCGGAAATAGCCGACGCCCTCGTTGTCGCCCCGGTTGAAATCGTCGGTGCGCGGGATGCCGGCCGCCTCGGCCGCGGCGATCCAGTCATCCAGCAACTGCCAGTGCAGGCGCTGGTTCTCGACCCGCCATTCGCCGCCCTCACCGTGGAACTCCGAGGCGCCGTCGACGTAATCTTCGGACTTGAGGAAGTAGGGCAGCACGTCGTCCCAGCCCCAGCCGGTCAGACCCATCTGCCGCCAGCCGTCGTAATCCGCCGCCTGCCCGCGCAGGTAGAGCATGCCGTTGATCGAGGAACAGCCGCCCAGCACCTTGCCGCGCGGATAGAGCAGCTGGCGCCCGTTCAGCCCGGGCTCCTCGGCGGTGCGGTACATCCAATCGGTGCGGGGATTGCCGATGCAGTAGAGATAGCCCATCGGGATATGCACCCAATGGTAGTTGTCCTTGCCCCCGGCCTCGAGCAGCAGGACCTTGTGGCCCGCTTCGCCCAGCCGTTTCGCCAGAACGCAGCCCGCGCTGCCCGCGCCGACGATGATGTAGTCCCATGCCATGGCAATCCTCCCGTCGGGTCACATTGGGGATTGCGCGGGGGGATGTCCACGGGGCGCGGGGTCGCGCCCGTGCCTCGGCGACAGGATCAGACCGGCAGCGCGGTGGTCTTGAAGACGGTCCTGAGCGCAAAGCTCGATTGCATCTGCGCCACGCCCGGCAGGCGGGTCAGGTGCTGGCGGTGGATGCGGGCGAAATCCTCGGTGCTTTCGGCAACGACCTTGAGGATGTAGTCCGCCGAGCCCGCCATCAGGTGGCATTCCAGCACGTCCGGGATGCGGGACACGGCGGCCTCGAACGCCTCGAGCGTCTCGTCGGACTGGCCCTGCAGCGTGATCTCGACAAACACGGTCGAGGGCATCCCCAGCTTGCGCGCATCCAGCAGCGCGACGTAGTCGCGGATGTAGCCCGCCTGCTCCAGCCGCTGCACTCGGCGGTGGCAGGCCGAGGGCGACAGGTTCACCTTGGCGGACAGGTCGGCGTTGGAGATCCGGCCCTGCCGCTGCAGAACCCGGAGTATGGCGCGGTCCATCGTATCGAGAGTCATGCGCGCTATATTCTCCGTCGCGAAGCGCTTCGCAACGGAGAATGTTCGACGGAACGCCGGAATTGCGCGAGGTTATCCCGCGGCAGAGGGGCCGGTCGCCCCGGACTTGAGGGAATCCCGGATCTCGAGCAGCACGTCGAGCTCGGTCGGGCCGGCGGGCGCATCCTCGGCGGCTTCGCCGTCCTTGCGCGCGGTCATCTCGCGCACTTTGTTGACGTAGCGCACCAGCATGAAGACCACGAACGAGATGATCAGGAAGTTGATCACCGCCATGATGAAGGAGCCGTAGGCAAACACCGCCACGCCCGCTTCCTGGGCCTGTGCCAGGGTGGCGAATTCCTGGTCACTGTTCAGCACGAAGAACTGGTCGGTGAAATCGACGCCGCCCAGGAAGAGGCCGACGAAGGGGTTGATCAGATCGGCGACCATCGAATTCACGATGGCGGTGAAGGCCGCGCCGATGATGATCCCGACGGCCATGTCCATCACATTGCCCTTGGAAATGAATGCCTTGAATTCGTTCAACATATCCAGAAATCCTTGCCTTGATTGCGCGCCCGTCTCTGCGACGCCGCACATAGTCTAGCGCGGATGCGCGCAAAGCCGAGGGTATTTTCAGCGACGGTGCAAATATATGGTCAGGCCAACCGCAAGGAGGTCTCGATGTCCATCACCGATATGAAAATCAACGACAAATGGCCCGCCAAGGACCCGTCGATCCTGCAGCTCTATTCCTTTCCGACGCCGAACGGCAAGAAGGCGTCGATCATGCTGGAAGAGATCGGCCTGCCCTACGAGGCCCACCTCGTCCCGCTCGGGGACGAATATGTCCGCAGCCCTGAATTCCTGTCGCTCTCGCCCAACAACAAGATCCCCGCGATCATCGACCCGGACGGTCCCGGCGGCCAGCCGGTGGCGCTCTTCGAAAGCGGCGCGATCCTGATCTACCTGGCCGAAAAGACCGGCAAGCTGCTGCCCGAGGGCGCCGGGAAGTACGAGGCGATCAAGTGGCTGATGTGGCAGATGGGCGGGCTGGGCCCGATGCTGGGGCAGCTCGGCTTCTTCTACAAGTTCGCCGGGAAGGAGATCGAGGATCCCCGCCCCCGCGACCGCTTCGTCGGCGAGGCCAAGCGCCTGCTGAACGTCGTCAACGGCGCGCTGGAGGGCCGCGACTGGGTCGCGGGCGAGTATTCCATCGCCGACATCGCCATCGCGCCCTGGCTGCAGGCGCTCGACTTCTACGAGGCAAAGGACCTCGTCGGCTGGGACGGGTTCGCCAACCTGCAGCCCTATGTCGACCGCTTCGCCGCCCGCCCGGCGGTCCAGTCCGGGTCGAACATCCCCGCGCGCTCCTGAGCGCGTCCCGACCGTGGCCGCCCGACCCGGCGGCCACGGCGCACCGAGCCGCTCGCACGGCGATCTCACGCCGAGGTTCCTTGTCTCCGGCGGTCCAAACCTCTAGGACCGTTGCAGTTGAGACAGGGGACACCGCACGTCATGCGCATGCGCGATACATTCATCAAACCGATGCATCCCGAAGGCCGCCGCTTCGTGGCGATCTTTGCCGTCGTGACGCTGGTGCTGTTCCTGATCTCGGACGTGCTGGGCTGGATCGGCGTCGGGCTGACCGTCTGGTGCTACTATTTCTTCCGCGATCCGGTCCGGGTGACGCCGCAGCGCGAGGGGCTGATCATCAGCCCGGCCGACGGCATCGTGTCGCTGATCGAACCCGCCGTCCCGCCGGTTGAGCTGGGCCTGCCGGACACGCCGCTGACCCGCGTCAGCGTCTTCATGTCGGTGTTCAACTGCCACGTGAACCGCGCACCGGTCGCGGGCCGGGTGACCGCCGTGGCCTACCGGCCGGGCAAGTTCTTCAACGCCTCGCTCGACAAGGCCAGTTCCGACAACGAACGCAACTCGGTCGCGATCGAGATGGCGGACGGCCGGCAGATCGCCGTGGTGCAGATCGCGGGCCTCGTCGCGCGGCGCATCGTCTGTTTCGTCGGCACCGGCCGCCACTTGGCCGCCGGTGAACGCTTCGGCCTGATCCGCTTCGGCTCCCGCCTCGACGTCTACCTGCCCGAGGGGACCGCGCCGCTTGTCTCTGTCGGCCAGACCATGATCGCGGGCGAGAGCATCATCGCCGACCTCGCCTCGACCGAGGGCGGGCGCGGGATCCGGGCGGATTGATGGCCCGACGTCCGCGCGAAGAGGGCAGCCGAGACCTTCCGCTGGCCAAGCTGCTGCCGAACCTCGTCACGCTGATCGCCGTCTGCGCGGGGATGACCGGCATCCGCTTCGCCTTCCAGGGCGAATACGAATGGGCGGTGCGGATGATCCTGGTCGCGGGCGTGCTCGACGGGCTCGACGGGCGGCTGGCGCGGCTGATGCGCAGCCAGACACTGATCGGGGCCGAGCTCGATTCGCTGTCGGACTTCCTCAACTTCGGCGTCGCCCCGGCACTGATCCTCTATTTCTGGTCGCTCTACGAGATCGGCGGCGTCGGCTGGATGGCCTGCCTGGCCTTCGCGCTCTGCTGCGTGCTGCGGCTGGCCCGGTTCAACGCGCGGTCCAAGGAGGGCACGGGCGGCGCCGGCGACTACTTCACCGGCATCCCCTCGCCTGCCGGGGCGATCCTGGCGCTGATGCCGATGGTGCTGTCGTTCAACTTCGGCAACGAGGTGCTCTTTCCCGCCACGATGAGCGCCATCTACGTGGTGCTTGTCGGGCTGCTGATGATCAGCCAAATGCCGACTTACTCGTTCAAGAACATACGGGTGTCACGGAACAATGCTCCCTTCGTGATGCTTGGGGTCGTGTTGCTCGGCTCTGCCGTGCTGATCTATCCCTGGGCCACCATGGTCGCGCTCGCGGCCGCCTACGTGGTCAGCATTGCGATCGCGCAGGTCCAGAGGCTGGGCAAGAAGCGCAAGGAAGGATGACGGTTTGGACATAGACGCGGTCAAGAACTCGTATGCACGATGGGCCCCGATCTATGACCGGACCTTCGGCGCCGCCACCAAGGCCGGACGTCGCGCCGCCGTCAGCCACCTGAACCGCCACGCCGGGCAGACCATCCTCGAGGTCGGGGTCGGCACCGGCCTTGCCCTGCCGCTCTATGCCACCGACAAGCAGGTCACCGGCGTCGATTACTCCGAAGAGATGCTGGCCAAGGCGCGCAGCCGGGTTGAGGACTGCGAGCTGACCCAGGTCGCCCGGCTGCGGCAGATGGATGCCCGCGCGCTCGACTTTCCCGACAACAGCTTCGACGCCGTCGCTGCGATGCACATGATCTCGGTCGTGCCGGAACCCGAAAAGGTCATGGCCGAGATGGTGCGCGTCCTGCGCCCGGGCGGCTGCCTCGTGGTGACGAACCACTTTGCCAAGGGCACCCACGACACCGGCGGGCTGGCGCGGCTCGAACGGTTCATGGCGCCGTTTGCCAACTACCTCGGCTGGCATTCCGATTTCGACATCCGGGTGGTGACCGACACGCCCGGCCTCATCCTGCGCGAGGAAGAGACCCTTCCGCCGATCGGGATGATGACGCTCCTGGTGCTGGAAAAGGCCTAGGGCGGGAAAGCCCCCGCCGCGCCCTACCCCGGCAGCTTGCCGGTCAGCACGTAGCGCAGGATCTCCACCACCTGGCTCGGTTCCTCGGCCACCGCCTGGGCCGCGGCATCGACCTCTTTCAGCGCGTGCTGGTGATCGGCGCCGTGCAGCACGATCAGCGCCTTGCCAAGCGCCGCGGCATAGCCCGCGTCAAAGGCGGCGTTCCACTGCTTGTACTTGTCGCCAAAGCGCACGACGACCACATCGGCCGCCTCGATCGCCGTCCGCGTCCGGATCGCGTTCAGCTTGGCGCCCTTGTGGTCGTGCCAGAACTTGCTTTCCTCGGCGCCCAGGATCGCCACGCCGCAATCGTCGCTCGCCGCGTGATCGGTCACCGGCACGTCGAAACTGACGTCGAGCCCCGCGGCCCCCGCCATGATTTCCTCGCGCCAGTCGGTGTGGATCTCGCCCGAGAGATAGACCTTCAGCACCATGTCGTTCCTCCTTCTGCAAATGCGAACCCCGCCCGCGGGACGGCGGGCGGGGCGATGTGCGTCAACGCGCGCGGCGTCCGACGGATCAGCCGCGCAGCGTGCCGCCGGTGGCCTTCTCGACCTTCTCGACGATCTTCTTCGAGAGCGCCTCGATCTCGGCCTCCTTCAGCGTCGCCTCCTTCGGCTCGATCCGCACGGTGACCGCCAGCGATTTCTTGCCCTCGCCGAGCGACCCGCCGACGAATTCGTCGAAGACCCGCACGTCGGCGATCAGCGCCTTGTCGGCCCCCGCCGCGGCGTTCACGAGGTCGAGCGCTGCGACCTCGGTGTCGACCACGAAGGCAAAGTCACGTTCGACCGCCTGCAGGTCACTGATCTCGAGCGCGCCCTTCGCGGCCGAGGCGTTCTTGGGCAGCGGGATTTCCTCGGGCCAGATGGTGAAGGCGACCGCGGGGCCCTTCACGTTCATCTCGCGCAGGACCTTGGGATGCACCTCGCCGAAGACGGCCAGCATCTTCTTGGGGCCGAGGCAGATGCGCCCGTGCCGCCCGGGGTGCCACCATTCCCGCGCGCCGCGCAGGATCTGGACCTTGGCAGGCGCGCCGATGGCCGACAGGATCGCCTCGACATCTGCCTTTGCGTCGTAGACATCCACCGCCCGCGACGCGCCGTGCACGTCCTTGGACCCGGTCCGCCCGACCAGCAGGCCCGAGACCAGCAGGTGCTGTTCCCCCGGCTCGCCGCCGTGCCAGGCCGCCCCGACCTCGAAGAGCGCGAGGTCGCCCATCCCCCGCGCCTGGTTGCGCGCGGCGGCTTGCAGCAGGCCGGGCAGCAGTGCCGGGCGCATGTGGCTCATGTCGGACGAGATCGGGTTCGCCAGCATCGTCGCATCGTCGCCACCGCCGAAAAGCTCGGCGCTGGCCTTGTCGATGAACGAATAGGTGACGCATTCGTTGTAGCCGAGCGCCGCCGCCGTCCGTCGCGCGATCTGTTCGCGCTTCTGGATCGGGGTCAGGATCGGTTTGGGTACGCCCGGCTGGGTCCGCGCCATCGGCTTCGGCTCGAGCTTGGTGAGCGACGCGATGCGCGCGACCTCTTCCACCAGGTCCGCCCCGCCCTGCACGTCCGGCCGCCACGACGGCACGTGCGCCAGGTCGCCCTCCATGACGAAGCCCAGGCGCTCCAGCGTGGCACGCTGTTCCACCGCCGGGATGTCCATCCCCACCAGCGAGGCGCAGCGCGCGGTGTCGAGCTCGTAGGCCCGGCTCACGTCAGGTGCGGCACCGGCGACGACGACCTCGGAGGCCTCGCCACCGCAGAGCTCCATCACCATGGCGGTGGCCAGTTCGAGGCCCTCCATGTTGAAGGCCGGGTCGATGCCCCGTTCGTTGCGGTAGCGTGCGTCGGAATTGACCTTCAGCGCGCGGCCGCCGGTGGCGATCTGGATGTGATCCCAATAGGCCGCCTCGATGAAGACGTCGGTCGTCTCCTCGGTGCAGCCGGTCTCCTCTCCGCCCATGATGCCGCCGATACTCTCGACGCCCCCGATGTCCGAGATCACCAGCACGCCCGCGGGCAGGGTGTAGGTCTTCTCGTCCAGCGCCAGCAGCTCCTCGCCGCCCTGCGAAAGGTGGATGCGCAGATCGCCCTTCACCTTGCCGGCGTCAAAGACGTGCAGCGGGCGGTTGCGATCGTAGGTGAAGAAGTTGGTGATATCGACCAGGGCCGAGATCGGGCGCAGGCCAATGGCCTTCAGCCGGTCCTGCAGCCATTGCGGGCTGGGTCCGTTTTTCACGCCCTTCACCAGGCGCCCGGCGAAGAGGTAGCAGCCGTCCTTGGCATCCGCATCGATGGTCACACCCACCGGGCAAGGGAAGGTGCCCTTGACCTCGGCGGTCCTTGCAGGCTTCAGCGTGCCGAGGCCCCGCGCCGCGAGGTCGCGGGCGATGCCGCGCACGCCAAGCGCGTCGGGGCGGTTCGGGGTGATCGCGATCTCGATGACCGGATCGACCTTTACGGGATCGTTCTGGGCCAGCCAGTCGGCGAATTCCTGGCCAACCTCGCCGTTCTCCAGCTCGATGATGCCGTTGTGCTCGTCGCTCAGTTCAAGCTCGCGCTCGGACGCCATCATGCCGTGGCTTTCTATACCGCGGATCTTGCCGACCGAGATGGTGATGTCGAGCCCGGGGATGTACATGCCCGGCTTCGCCAGGACGGCGGTGATCCCCGCCCGCGCGTTCGGCGCGCCGCAGACGATCTGGGTCTCGCCCTCGTCGGTCAGCACCTTGCAGACGCGCAGCTTGTCGGCATCCGGGTGCTGTTCGGCCTCGAGGACCTTGACCAGCTTGAAGCCCTTCAGCTTGGCCGCCGGATCCTCGACGCCTTCGACCTCGAGCCCGATGTCGGTCAGGGTCTCGACGATCTCGTCCACGCTCGCGGTGGTGTCGAGATGGTCCTTCAGCCAGGAGAGAGTGAATTTCATTGCGTGCTCCTAGTGCGTCAGCCGTTTGGCGAGGTCGTCGTAATCGCCCATCCGGTAGAGCTTGATTTCCCGCGCGAGGCGGATCGTCGGTTTGAGTGCGAAGAGGAAGGAGCCGACCAGGAACATCCAGGTCCCCACGGTCTGCCACGCCTCGGAAAAGAACATGATCGAGCCGGCGATGAAGGTGAACGCGGCGCCGAAATCGACCAGGGTGTAGGCGATCTCGTAACGCGCCCAGAGGTCCTTGCTGGCCTCGGAGCGTTCGCGGTTCTCGTGTCGGAATAGTCTCATCGTCACCTCCGTAGGGTGGGGTTTCACCCCACCTTGGCCCGGGTCGGCGGGGTGAAACCCCGCCCTATAGCCGCCTAACCAAACCCGAAAAGTTTAGAGAGCGCAGCTAACGCCAAAGAAGACGTCGTTCCTTTGATGACCTCATATGCCTCGCCCGGCGCCAGTGACTTGATCTTTTCCCATGTCTCCGACTTTTCAATCGCCTCCACGGCATCGTGCCCAATTGGCGTCAGACGGTATGCGCCCTTGTCTTTGCGCGCCACCAAACCTTCGTCCATGAGCAGATCAAGGTGATGATCTCTTCTCAGATCCTCTTCGGACGGGTTCAGGATCAGAACATGGTGCACGAAACCAGTTCGGCTATTTTGCATTTCCAGCATCAAGTCACGCATATAGTCGCGATCACGTTTCATCACACACCCCCGCGCAGCGTCGGTACCTGCAGCGCCGAGAACCCGTAGTGGCGCAGCCAGCGCAGGTCGCTGTCGAAGAACGCCCGCAGATCCGGGATGCCGTATTTCAGCATGGCGATCCGGTCGATCCCCATGCCGAAGGCGAAGCCCTGCCATTCGGACGGGTCCACGCCGCCGGCCTGAAGCACCTTGGGGTGCACCATGCCGGAGCCGAGGACCTCGAGCCAGTCGTCGCCCTCGCCCACCTTCACGGTGCCACCTTCCCAGGAACACTGGATGTCGACCTCGGCCGAGGGTTCGGTGAAGGGGAAATGCGAGGCACGGAAGCGGGTCTTCACCTTGGTGCCGAAATAGGCCGAGAAGAATTCCTCGAGCACCCATTTCAGGTTCGCCATTGAGATGTCGCGGTCGATGGCCAGCCCCTCGACCTGGTGGAACATCGGCGTGTGTGTCTGGTCGTAGTCCGCGCGGTAGACGCGGCCGGGGCAGATGATCCGCGTCGGCGCGCCACCTGCCTCCATCGCGCGGATCTGCACCGGCGAGGTGTGGGTGCGCAGCACGTGGGGCGGGCGATTGTCGCCCTCGGCGCGGTGCATGTAGAAGGTGTCCATCTCGGCCCGCGCAGGGTGGTGGCCGGGGATGTTCAGGGCGTCGAAGTTGTACCAGTCGGTCTCGACCTGCGGGCCCTCGGCGACGGCAAAGCCCATGTCGGCGAAGATCGCGGTGCATTCCTCCCAGACCTGGGAAACGGGGTGGATCGTCCCGACGCGGCGGTCACGGGCCGGCAGGGTAACGTCCAGCCATTCCGCCTTGAGCCGCTCATCCAGCGCGGCGTCGGCCAGCGCGGTCTTCTTGGCAGCGAGGGCCGAGTTAATCTCGTCCTTCAGCGCGTTCAGCGCGGGGCCGGCGGTCTGGCGTTCCTCGGGCGTCATCTTGCCCAGTTCGCGCATCTTCAGGCTGACCTCGCCCTTCTTGCCGACGGCCTGCACCCGCAGATCCTCGAGGGTGGCCTCGTCCGCCGCCTCACCGATGAGTCCCAGCCATTTCGACTTCAGATCGTCCATCCGATCCTCCTGATCTTTTCGCAGAACCTGCTACCCGGAGCGGCCCTTGGTGGCAAGGCCGCGACCGGGCCCGATGCGATACGAAAAGGGCCGCCCCTGCCGGGCGGCCCTTCCTCAAACTCGGATGCCTGAACGGATCAGGCGGGCAGCGCGGCTTTCGCCTGATCGACGATCGCGCCAAAAGCTTCCGGCTCGTGCACGGCGAGGTCCGCCAGCACCTTGCGGTCCACTTCGATCCCGGCCAGCGAGAGACCGTTGATGAAGCGGGAATACGTCAGTGCCTCGTCATGGGCACGGACGGCCGCGTTGATCCGCTGGATCCACAGGGCGCGGAAGTTGCGCTTGCGGTTCTTGCGGTCGCGGGTCGCGTACTGGTTGGCCTTGTCGACGGCCTGACGGGCAACCTTGTAGGTGTTCTTGCGGCGGCCGTAGTAGCCTTTTGCCGCGTCGAGAACTTTCTTGTGGCGGGCGTGGGTGGTGGTGCCACCTTTGACTCGGGACATCGTGTGGCTCCTTACTTCTTCGCGTAGGGCATCATCGGCTTGACGATCTGTTCGTCAGCCTTCGACAGCAGGGTGGTGCCGCGGGCGGTGCGGATGAACTTGGTCGTCCGCTTGATCATGCCGTGGCGCTTGCCGGCCTGGGCCACTTTGATGCGCCCGGATGCGGTCACCTTGAACCGCTTCTTGACGCTCGACTTGGTCTTCATCTTGGGCATTTCCGTCTCCTCTGGGAATCGGTCTTATCTGCACGACTCGGCATGCCACTCCGGGCCGGCCGTGCGGTTGGAGAGCGCCGTATAGGGGCAGAGACGGCGGGGATCAACAGGAATCTCGGGTTTGCGGCTTTGCGGGCTGGACCGACGCGACGTGCGGGCCACCTCTCGCCCCGAGGGAGGATCAAGGAAGGGACGACCATGACCGGACCGGGCAGACCACGCGGGATCGAACACATCGGCATCACGGTGCCGGACCACGAACAGGCGGCGGATTTCTTCGAACGTGCCTTCGGGGCCGAGACGCTCTTTTCGCTGACCGAACGCAACCTCGCGCCGTTTCCGGGCGAGGAGCTTCATCCGAAGAACGGATTGCTGCCCGGCACCGCCATCGTCGCGGTCAGCATGATGCGGCTGGCGAACGGGCCGAACGTGGAGCTGTTCCAGGTCGACCGCCCCCGGCAAACCGAACCGCGCGGCATCTCGGACATGGGGATCAGCCATTTCAGCCTGACGGTGGACGACATCGACGCCGCGACGGCCGATTTCGCGGCGGCGGGCGGTACGCTGCTCGAGGGGCCCTACCCCCTCACCCTGCAGGAGGCAGGTCCAGGCAATCGCGGCCGGTTCGGCCTGACGCCCTGGGGGCTGCTTGTGGAGTTCGAGAGCTTCGGCTCGCCGGTCGATTGCGACGCGGCCGAGACGGCAGACCGCTGGTACCCGGCGCGGGGCGCCTAGCGGTCCCAGCGGGACAGCGCGTCCTCGTCCTCGTCCCTGGCGGCGACCCATGTGGCGCCGTCGCGGGTGAATTCCTTCTTCCAGAAGGGCGCGCGGCTTTTCAGGTAGTCCATCAGGAACTCCGCGGCGGCAAAGGCGTCGCCGCGGTGCCGGGCGGCGGTGGCGACCATCATGATCAGCTCACCGGGGCGCAGCGTGCCATGGCGGTGGATCACCAGCACGTCGCCGAGCGACCAGCGCTCCTTCGCCTCGGCCGCGATCGCCTCGATCGCGCGTTCGGTCATGCCGGGGTAGTGCTCGATCTCCATCCGGTCGAGCGTGCCTGCATCGTCACGCACGATGCCGGTGAAGGTGACGACCGCGCCCATGTCGTGGCGGCCCGCGGCGAAGGCCGCGCTGATCGCGCCGAGGTCGAAGGGCTGCGACTGCACGGTGACGTGCATGGGTCAGCCCCCCGTCATCGGCGGAAAGAACGCGACCTCGCGCACGCCGGCCAGCGGGGCGTCGAAATCCGAAAGCTCCTGGTCGAGCGCCACGCGCAGGGCCGCGGTGTCGGCAAAGGCGGCCGCATAGCGCGGCTCGCGCGCAGCAAGTTCGGCCACGAGGTCGTTCACCGTGGCCGCCGCCGTCTCGACCTTCTCCTTCGGCAGGCCGATCCGTTCGCGGACCCAGGCGAAGTAGAGAACGTCGATCATCTCAGTCCCTCAGGTAGGGCCGCGCCTTGTTGAAGTAGTCGAGGCCGGTGATGCAGGTCATCACCGCCGCGATCCAGATCAGCAGGACGCCGCCATTGGCGCTCCAGTCGGTGGCGGTCACCTTCCAGCCGAGGCCGATGTCATCGTCGACCGCGCCGCTCAGGATCTCGTCCACCACGCTCTGGTCGACGCCGAACACCGCGTCGCCCAGGTTGTGTTCGAGAATCCCGTGCCCGAAGAGCACGGCGATGGCCACCATCTGGGTGGCCGTCTTCCACTTGGCAAGCCTGGTCACCGCCAGGGTGCCCGCGACGTCGCCCAGGTATTCCCGCATCCCCGAGACGAACACCTCGCGGAAGAGGATCAGCCCGGCGGGCAGCACGATCAGGTAGGCCAGGTCGGAATAGGTGCCGAGCACCAGCAGCGCGATCACCACCATCGCCTTGTCGGCAATCGGGTCGAGCATGGTGCCGATCTTGCTCTGTTGACCCCAGGCGCGGGCCATCCAGCCGTCGATGTAGTCGGTGAGCGACGCGCCGACGAACAGGACAAGCCCGGCCCAGTCGGCGGCCGGACGCGGCAGCAGCACGAAGACGAAGACGAGCAGCGGCGCCGCAACAAGGCGCAGGACCGTCAGGATATTGGGCAAAGTCCAGTTCATGAGGCCTATCTAGCCTGTGCCGGTCGCAGGGGAAAGGCCGGACCTTGCATGACCGCCCCGCCAGACATGCGTCCCCCGGCGGGTCGGCGGGCCCTGCGGTTGAAATCGGGTGCCGGCGGTTCAGGAAACGCGCGAACAGGACGAACGCGCCGGCACCCGGAACCCCCGGCGCCGAAGCACCGGGGGTGTTCGCATCGCGGCCTATTCGCCGCCGCCCAACCCGTGGACATAGACGCTGACCGCGCGGATCTGCGCTTCGGTCAGGCGTTCGGACCAGGCCGGCATCACGCCGAAGCGCGAGTTGGTCACGGTCTGCATCAGCGTGTCGAAGTCACCGCCGTAGAGCCAAATCGCATCGGTCAGGTCCGGCGCGCCCTGGTCACGGTCGCCGGTGCCGTCGTCGCCGTGGCACGAGGCGCAGTTCTCGGCAAAGATCGGCGCGCCCGGGGCGACGAGGGTCGGATCCTGCGGTTCGCCCGACAGCGACATGACATAGTTCACCACGCGGCGGATCTGCGGCTGGTCCAGCAGGCCGTCCGCGCCGAAGGCGGGCATCTGGGAATAGCGCGCATCGGCGTCTTCCTCGTTCCGGATGCCGTGGGTGACGGTGTAGTGGATTTCCTCGATGTCACCGCCCCAGAGCCAGTCGTCGTCCAGCAGGTTCGGATAGCCGACGGCCCCGGCCGCGCCCGAGCCGTGGCACTGGGCGCACCAGGTGCGGAACACCGCCCCGCCCGACGAGACCGCGAACTGGTTCAGCTCGGGGTCGGCGGCGATCTGCGTCAGGTCGCTGTCGACCAGCTGCTGGTTGATCGCGGCGTTGGTCTCGGCCATCGCGGTGATCTCTTGCTCGACCTGCGCACGGGTCGAGAAGCCGAGCAGCCCCGAGGTCGCCTGGTTCACCAGCGGCCAGGCCGGGTAGAGGATCGTGTAGATCACCCCCCAGACGATGGTCGCGTAGAAGGTGTAGAGCCACCACCGCGGCAGCGGCGTGTTCAGCTCTTCGATGCCGTCCCATTCGTGACCGGTCGTGCCGTGCTTGTCCTTGAGTTCGTCGCTCATCTCACGCCTCCTTGGCGGCGTTGTCCGCCCGGTCTTTCGCCGGGGCGTCTTCGTGTCGGAAGGGGATGGCCGCGGTGTCGTCGTGCACCCCGCGCGATCCGGGCCGGAAGACCCAGGCGATCATCGCGATGAAGAAGGTGAACAGCAGCAGCAGCATCCAGCTGTCGGCGAAGTGCCTCAGTAAGGTGTAAAGCTCCATCGTCCCCTCCTCACCGGCTCGCGTCGGGCGTGAAGGTCGAGAAATCGACCAGCGTGCCCAGCATCTGCAGGTAGGCGATCAGCGCATCCGCCTCGGAAATCCCCGGCTGTCCGTCGAAGTTGCGCACCTGTACGCTGTCCTCGCCGTAGCGCTCCAGCAGCCCGTCGTAGTCGCTGTCAGGATCGGCCTGGGCGCGGAAGTCGGCGCTGGCGTTCTCGATCATCTCGGTCGTGTAGGGCACGCCGACCATCGAATGCGTCGCCATCAGTTCGGCCACGTGGTCGGGTTCGACGCGACGCTCCTCGAGGAAGCCGTACTTCGGCATCACCGATTCCGGCACCACCGACTGCGGGTCGCGCAGGTGGTCGACGTGCCATTCGTCCGAATAGCGGCCGCCGACGCGGGCCAGGTCCGGCCCGGTGCGCTTGGACCCCCACTGGAACGGGTGGTCGTACTGCGACTCCGCCGCCAGCGAGTAGTGCCCGTAGCGTTCGACCTCGTCCCGCATCGGGCGGATCATCTGCGAGTGGCAGACATAGCAGCCCTCGCGGATGTAGACGTCGCGCCCGGTCAGCTCGAGCGGCGTGTAGGGCCGCATCCCCTCGACATCCTCGATGGTGTTCTCGAGGTAGAAGAGCGGCACGATCTGCACGATCCCCCCGATGGTCACCACCAGGAACGAGAAGATCAGCAGCAGCGTGGCGTTCTTCTCGAGGATCTTGTGACGGTCGAGGATGCCGGTTTTCTTCGGCGCGCCGCCGCCGGGCATCGCTTGGTTTGCTTCAGCCATGGTCAGTTTCCTTATTCGGCGGGCACGAGGCCGTTGGCGGTGTCCACCGCCGGTTGGCGCCGCACCGTCAGGTAGAGGTTCACGCACATGATGATCGCGCCGGCCAGGTACATCACCCCGCCAAGGGCGCGGACGACGTACATCGGGAACTTGGCGGCCACCGTGTCTGCAAAGGAGTTCACGAGGAAACCGTTCGCATCGACTTCGCGCCACATCAGGCCTTCCATGATGCCGGTCACCCACATCGCGGCCGCGTAGAGCACGATCCCGATGGTGGCGAGCCAGAAGTGCCAGGACACCATCGACAGGCTGTAGAGCCGGTCGCGGTTCCACAGGCGCGGCACGAGGAAGTAGAGCGCCCCGAAGGTGATCATGCCGTTCCAGCCAAGTGCGCCGGAGTGGACGTGACCGATGGTCCAGTCGGTGTAGTGCGACAGCGAGTTCACCGCGCGGATCGACATCATCGGGCCCTCGAAGGTCGACATGCCGTAGAAGCCGATGGCGATCACCATCATCCGGATCACCGGGTCGGTGCGCAGCTTGTCCCATGCCCCGCTCAGGGTCATCAGGCCGTTGATCATGCCGCCCCAGCTGGGCATCCACAGGATGATCGAGAACACCATGCCCAGGGTCGAGGCCCAGTCGGGCAGCGCGGTGTAGTGCAGGTGGTGCGGACCGGCCCAGATGTAGATGAAGATCAGCGCCCAGAAGTGGATGATCGACAGCTTGTAGCTGTAGACCGGACGCTCGGCCTGTTTCGGCACGAAGTAGTACATCATGCCCAGGAAGCCCGCGGTCAGGAAGAAGCCGACGGCGTTGTGGCCGTACCACCACTGCACCATCGCGTCCTGCACGCCCGAGAAGACCTGCACCGACTTGGAGCCCCAGATCGACACCGGGATCGAGATGTTGTTGACGATATGCAGCATCGCCACGGTCACGATGAAGGCGAGGTAGAACCAGTTCGCCACGTAGATGTGGGGTTCCTTGCGCTTGATGATCGTGCCGAGGAAGACCGCCAGGTAGGCGACCCAGACGATGGTCAGCCACAGGTCGACGTGCCATTCCGGCTCGGCGTATTCCTTGGACTGCGTGCCGCCCAGCACGTAGCCGGTGGCGGCCAGGATGATGAAGAGGTTGTAGCCCCAGAACACGAACCAGGCGAGGTTGCCGCCCCAGAGCCGCGTCGCGCTGGTGCGCTGGACCACGTAGAACGAAGTGCAGATCAGCGCGTTGCCGCCGAAGGCGAAAATCACCGCCGAGGTGTGCAGCGGGCGCAGGCGGCCGAAGTTGGCAAAGCCCTCGGCCCATTCGAAGTTCAGGACGGGAAAGGCGAGCTGGAAGGCGATGGCCACCCCGACCAGGAATCCGACGACGCCCCAGAAGGCGGTGGCGATCACGCCGTAGCGGATCACGTCGTCATGGTACTCGGCGGATCGGTCCACCATGATGTCCGGCTCGTCCGCGTTGCGCAGCGTCCACAGGAACAGGCCGCCGCAGACCAGCATGATCGTCAGCGCGTTCACCATGTAAGCCAGATCGCGTGCGTAACCGGCTGCCACTGCCATGAATAGCGTGATCAACCCCAGCACGATCAGCTTGAAGTAGTTGGTCATGTCTTGTCCCTCTGTCGTGCCGGTGCGGGTCCAGCATCCCGCCCGGCGTCTTGACTGCCCCGGTTAATGGAACCGCCGGGCGTGTCGCGCCTTGATCTGGGTCAATCGGCGACCCGTTCGGATTTGACTCGCATCAAGGTTAACGTGATCAAATGACGTGTAAGGTGTTCATATCACACTCACCTCTCTCGGAGGACAAAAGATGACTTTCCAAACCGTGTTCACGACGCTGACCGACAAGGCCCTGGTCAAGTCGCAGCTGGAACAGGCGATCGAGATGGCGGCGGCGCACGGGTCGCATGTCGACGTGCTGTGCCTCGGCGTCGACCGCAGCAACCTGGGCTATTTCTACGAGGGGGCGAGCGCCATCGCGCTGCAGGAATCGATCGACCAGGCCCGGGCCGAGGCGGCCGAGATCGAAACCGCCGCCATCGCCCAGCTCGAGGCCTCGGGCCTGCGCTTCTCGACCGAGGCGGATTTTGCCCAGATGGCCGACCTTGGCCGCCACGTCGCGCAGCGCGCGCGGTTCGCCGACATCGTCATCTCTCCGCTGCCCTACGGCAAGGGCAAGGGCGGAGAGCTCGAGCCGGTGCTCGAGGCCGCGCTCTTCGAGGGCCAGGCCCCGATCCTCGCCGTGCCCGACAGCGCCACGCTGGTCGCAAAGCCGAAACAGGTGCTGCTGGCCTGGAACGAAAGCGCCGAATCGCTGCGCGCGATCCGCAAGGCGCTGCCGATGCTGAAGGAGGCCGACCTCGTCCGGGTCGTGGTCGTCGATCCGCCGCAGCACGGGTCGGACCGCTCCGATCCCGGCGGCCAGATCGGCCAGTACCTCGCCCGCCACGGCGTCCGGACCGAGATCGACGTGCTGTCGAAATCGATGCCCAAGGTGTCCGACGTCCTCAAGCGGCACGCCTCGGACACCGCGGCCGACATGATGGTGATGGGCGCCTACGGGCATTCCCGCTTCCGCGAGGCAATCCTGGGCGGTGCCACCCGCGCCATGCTCGAGGAAGCGCCGGTGCAGGTCTTCCTGGCGCACTGACGCCACCCGGAACCGGGGCACCCGCCGCTGCGGATGCCCCGAAGGCCGTCAGGCCGCGCGGCGGCGGCGGCGCACTACGGCGATGGCGCCAAGCCCGCCCGCCAGCAGCGGCAAGCCGGCCGGCAGCGGCACCTGCGCGGCCAGGTAATCGACCGCGAGGTCGGTGTAGTTGGTGAAGAACCCGTCCATGCCCGCATCCAGCCACTGCTCGTACTGGGCATAGGCGCTGGCCGGATCGGCGCGGTTGAAGGTCCAGCCGTGCACCACCAGGCCCAGGTCGTGGGCGGCCTGGATGAAGCCCGCGTCGAGCCCGGGGCTCGACAGGCTGACACCAACGCCATCGGCAAAGAGCGCGAGGTCGGTCAGCAGGTTGGTCACACCCGCCACCGCATCGTAGACGCCGTATCCGTTGACCGTCGACATGGCATAGCCAAGCGCAGCGATGGCGTTGTCCATGCCCATGGCGTCCTGCAGGTCCGACAGTTCCTTGGCACCGGCATGATCGAAGGTCTGGATGAAGGCCAGGTCGCTCCGGCTCTCGAAGCCGTTCGCCTTCATTTCATCGAGGATCTTCTGGTTCATCGCGGTGGAGTTCGGCGTCTTAGCCTCGGGGTAGATGCCGATGTTGGCACCGGTCGCCGCGTTGTGCGCG
Organism: Pseudooceanicola sp. LIPI14-2-Ac024; assembly: GCF_042188925.1. Classification (GTDB taxonomy): domain Bacteria; phylum Pseudomonadota; class Alphaproteobacteria; order Rhodobacterales; family Rhodobacteraceae; genus Pseudooceanicola. The sequence goes on along the minus strand of NZ_CP170102.1, from coordinate 3,614,163 downwards.
TTCACCAGCTGCATCACCTCTTCGAAGGTCGGCACCTGGAACGGGTTCGCCATGGTCGGCGTGTAGCCCGGGTAGCTGTTCGACGCGGTCGAGGCGGTCGGCTCGACGACCAGCGAACGGATCTCGGCCAGGGTGAAGTCGGAGACCTTGTATCCGCCGTTGCGCGGCGCGAACTTCGCCTCGACATCGGTGGTGCGGGTCAGCGTGCTGTCGTGCATCGCGACGAGATGCCCGTCCGAGGTCTGCTGCAGGTCGGGCTCGACGATGTCGGCGCCCATCTTGATCGCCAGTTCATAGGCGGCGAGCGTGTGCTCGGGCAGGTAGCCCGAGGCACCGCGGTGCGCGATGACGAGCGGCAGGTTGCCGTCGAGGGTCGAGAAGGTGGCGGCAAGGGACGACCCTGCCAGCGCCGTGGCAAGGGCCACGCCGGTCACGAATGTACGGAACATGAAACTTCCCCAGAATATGGAAACAAGACGGCAACAAGGTGGCCGCCCCGTGGCGATACGCCCGCCATGCGACGCTTTGGCGACAGAAGGATAATCATTGCACAACAGAGAGATGACAGCCGGCGGCCCGCCGCGCACCCGGCCCCGCCTGGCCTCGGGATTTCACGGATAGGTCAAGCGGCCCGCCCGGGGGAAAGATGACTTGAGCATGTATTCTGTGGACGATATGACAGGGAGCACGCCCCGTCCCGCGCCCCCGCAGGTCGCTTCGGACCGCCGCGCGCCGGGCCCACAGGACCATCTCATGCCAGCATCCCACGGCTTCGCACGCATTTTCCAGATTCTCGGCCAACGGAACTACGGCACCTTCACGCTCGGCAACTCGATCTCCCTGATCGGCACCTGGATGCAGCGCATCGCCTCGGGCTGGCTGGCCTGGACGCTGACCGAAAGCGCCGGCTGGGTCGGCGCCATCGCCTTTGCCGATCTCTTTCCCTGCATCCTGATCGGCCCCTTCGCCGGTGCCGCCGCCGACCGCTGGGACCGCCTGCGCGTGCTCAAGATCGGCCAGCTCCTCGGCTTCGGCCAGGCCTTCCTGCTGGCGATCCTCTACGCGATGGACGTGCTGACGATCTGGCCGCTGTTCCTGATCACCCTCTTCAACGGCTTCGTCACCGGCGGCCTGCAGCCCTTCCGCCTGTCGATCACCCCGCGCCTGGTCGAACCGCAGTGGCTGACCACGGCGATCGCGATCAACTCGGTCAACTTCAACCTCGCCCGCTTTGTCGGGCCCGCCGCCGCCGGGCTGATCATCGCCACCGGGGGCATGGGCTGGACCTTCGCGCTGAACGCGCTCAGCTACCTCGTCTTCGTCGTGGCGCTCGGCTTCGTCCGGCTGCGCCCTCAGCAGATCGCGCGGTCGGGCAAGAGCTTTGGCGCCGACATCGTGATCGGGCTGAAACACGCGGTCACCATGCCGGGCGTGAACGCGATCCTGCTGATGACGGTGGTGTCGGGCATATGCGTGCGCCCGGTGCTCGAACTGCTGCCGGGCTGGGCCGCGCAGGCCTTCCACGGTTCCTCCAGCGATTTCGCCGCGCTGACCTCGGCCTTCGGGATCGGGGCCATCGTGGGCGGGCTCTGGCTGGCCACGCGCGAAGGCACGCGGGGGCTGGCCGGGATCGTCGTCTGGTCGAACATCGGCATGTGCGCGACGCTGCTGTGCTTCGCCGCCTCGACCCGGATCTGGATGGCCCTGCCGCTGGCGATGCTGACCGGCAGCTGCATGGTCTCGGCCGCCGTGTCGGGCCAGACGCTGGTGCAGACCCTCGTGCCGGACGAACTGCGCGGGCGGGTGCTGTCGGTCCTCGGGCTGGTGATGCGCGGCTCGCCCGCGATCGGGGCGCTGCTGCTCGGCGTCGCCTCGGACCATTTCGGCATGCGCCTGCCGCTGATCACCGGGGTCGCGGTGCTGCTCGGCCTGATGCTCTACTTCGTCGTCGGCTTCGCCCGGTTCCGCGCCGTGCTAGAAGACGGTTATTGACGCGCCCGGACTTGCCGGGACACCCGCCGCCCCCACACCCTGCGCGAAACGGGATGAGGAGGCCCCAATGAACCTGCAAGGACAGAACGCCATCGTCACCGGCGCGGGTCGCGGCATCGGCCGCGAGGTCGCACTGCTGTTGGCCGCCGAGGGCGCCCGCGTCTGGTGCGTCGATCCCGGCCTCGGGCGCGGCGGCGAGGAAACCGGAGAACGCCCCGCCGACGAGGTCGTGGCCGAGATCGCGGCCGTCGGCGGCGCGGCCCATGCCTGCTACGACACCGTTTCCGACTTCGCCAGGATGGGCGACCTGGTCGATGGCATCATGCGCGATCACGGCCGCATCGACATCCTCGTCAACGTCGCCGGGGTCCTGCGCGAGCGGATGATCTGGAACATGACCGAGGACGAGTTCGACATGGTCATCGACATTCACCTCAAGGGTCACTGGAACCTATGCCACCACGCGATCCGCCACATGCGCAAGGCCAACTACGGCCGCATCGTCAACTTCGCCAGCGACGCCTTCAAGGGATCGGTCGGCCAGTGCAACTACGCCGCGGCCAAGGGTGGCATCATCTCGCTCACCCGCTCCATCGCCAAGGAAACCCAGAGGAACGACATCACCTGCAACGTCATCTGCCCCGCCGCCGACACCCGCATGACCCTGACCGAGGCGGTCAAGGCCAACCGCCTGCGCAAGTACGAGGCCGGGCTGATGACCAGGGAGCAGTACGAACGTACCCTGATCCACCGCGGCCCCGAATACATCGCCCCCCTCGTCGGCTACCTCGCCACGCCCGGGGCCTGGGCGATCTCGGGCCAGAACTTCCACGTCGAGAAGGGATCGATTCACACCTACTACTTCGGCGAGGAACAGCGCCTGCTGGTCCACGGCGAGGACGGGATGTTCACGCTCGAAGAGCTGTCCCGCGCCGTCCCCGAAGCCCTGCTGAACGGCCTGCCGCCGATCGTGCCGAAGGAGGCGCCGGGCAGCGGACCGGCGGAAACCAAGTCCGCCTGAACCGGCGCCATCCTTCCCCTGGTTCCGTATCCTCGGGGGGTGAATTGGCCAAGGGCCAAGAGGGGGCAGACAGCCCCCCTTCGCCAACCTTCAGGCCGTCATCCCCCCATCCACCGGCAGCGCCGCCCCGGTGATGTAGGACGCCGCGTCCGAGACCAGGAAGAGCGCGGTCGCCGCGATCTCCTCGGGGCGGCAGTTCCGTCCCAGCGGCGTCAGCTTGCCACGCGCCGCGACCATCTCGTCCGCCGCCATGTTCCGCGGCGGCGCATCGGGCCGCGCGAGGAAGGTGCGCAGCATCGGGGTGTCGACCCCACCGGGGCAGATCACGTTCACCCGGATCCCCTCGGGCGCCACCCGCTTGGCCAGCGACCGGGTCCAGCCGACCACGCCGAACTTCATCATCGAATAGACCGGGCTGTGCGGCGATCCCGCCAGCCCCGCCGTCGAGGCGGTGTAGAGCAACGCACCGCCGCCGCGCCTGCGCAGATGCGGCAGCGCGGCGGCGGTCGAATGCACGATCGTGCGCAGGTTCAGGTCGATGGCGAGGTCAAAGAGCGCGGGATCGAGCCCCTCGACCGCCGCGGGTCCCGGATGTCCCGCATGGCCCCAGAAGAAGTCGAGCCCGCCGTATTCGGACACCGTCCGCTCCACGATCTCGCGCGAGAACCCGTCGTCGGTCAGGTCGCCGACCAGCGGCAGCGCCGTGCCGCCCGCCGCCTCGATCGCCCGGCAGGTGGCCGCGACGCCGTCCGCGTCGATGTCCACCACCGCCACCGCGGCGCCTTCGCGGGCAAAGAGCTCCACGCCCGCGCGGCCCATCCCCGAGGCCGCCGCCGTCACGATCCCTACCCGTCCGTCCAGTTGCTGCATCGCCGTTCCTCCCTCGTGGCAGGCGGAAAGGTGGCGGCGACCTGACCAAGGGTCAATCATGCCCCCGCGATCCGCCCGATACATGGCGAAACCGCGATCCCCGATTGCCGGAACCGAAGGCCCACCCCAATATGCCCACGACCAGGTCAAGGGAGGAGACCGCCATGAAAGCCGCCATCTTCGAAGAGGTGGGCAAGCCGCTCGTCATTTCCGACATCACGCTGGGGGACATGGGCCCGCACGAGGTGCGGGTGCGCACCGCCGCCGTCGGGCTCTGCCATTCCGACCTGCACTACATCGACGGCACCGTCGCGCAGCCGATGCCGGTGGTGCTGGGCCACGAGGTCGCGGGCGTGGTCGAGGCGGTCGGCGCGCATGTCACCCGGATGAAGCCGGGCGATCACGTCGTCGGCTGCCTGTCGGTCTTCTGCGGCACCTGCGAACACTGCATCGGCGGCAACCTCGTCAACTGCTCGAACCAGTCGGTGCGCTACCTGCCCGGCCAGGCCCAGCGGATCACGCGCGAAGGCGTGCACGTGAACCAGGGCTTCAACCTCGGCGCCTTTGCCGAGGAGATGCTGGTGCACGAGAATGCTCTGGTGAAGGTGCGCGACGACATGCCCCTCGACCGCGCGGCGCTGATCGGCTGCGGCGTGCTGACCGGCACCGGGTCGGTCATCCGTACTGCCAAGGTGCCGCCCGGATCGACCGTGGCGGTGATCGGCTGCGGCGGCGTCGGCCTCTCGGCCGTGATGGGCGCCCGGCTGGCGGGCGCGCTGAGGATCATCGCGATCGACATCCTCGACAGCAAACTCGAACTGGCCCGCGAATTCGGCGCCACGGATGTCATCAACGGCCGCGACGGCGACAGCGTCCAGAAGGTGATCGAGATGACCAGGGGCGGGGTGAACTACGCCTTCGAATGCATCGGCGCCAAGCGGACGGCCGAACAGGCGTTCGAGATGCTGGCGACCGGCGGCACCGTGACCCTGATGGGGGTGATGCCGCCCGAGATGATGATCGAGTTCTCGGGCCGCGACCTCTTCTACCGGCAGAAGAAGATCCTCGGCTGCTTCATGGGGTCGAACCAGTTCCCGACCGACATCCCGCGGCTCTGCGATTTCTACATGGACGGGCGGCTGCCGCTCGACCAGATGATCTCGAAACGCATCCGGCTCGACCAGATCAACGAGGGGTTCGAGGACCTCAAGGCGGGCAACGTCGCGCGAAGCGTCGTGACCTTCGACATCTGATCGCATGTCCGTGTCACCCGCCCCGCACCGATGGACGGGGCGGGGCCGCTGGCCCTAGCCTCCGCGGCAGGAGGACACGCCATGCCCGACACCGCCCTTGCCCACCCGACAGCCGACACCGCCCAGGGCCGGATCGAAGGCCGCTCGGACGGCACCGTCGCCCGTTACCTCGGCATTCCCTACGGTCGGGCAGACCGCTTCCGCCCCGCCCGGCCGCCCGCCGCGTCCGAGGGCGTCTTCGCGGCGACCGCGCTCGGCCCGCGCTGCCCGCAGGTCGCGCGCGCGGGGCGTCCGTGGATGGATTTCCTGTCCGACCCGACCCCGATGGACGAGGCCTGCCTGGCGCTCAACATCTTCGCCGCCGACCGCCCTGCTGGCACGCCGCGCCCGGTGATGGTCTGGCTGCACGGCGGCGGCTACGTCACCGGTTCGGGCGGGCGGCCCGGTGTCGACGGCACCGCGCTCGCGGCGCGCGGCGACGTGGTGGTTGTCACGCTGAACCACCGGCTCAACGCCTTCGGCTTCACCTACTTCGGGGACCTGGTGCCCGGCCACAACGGCGCCAACATCGGCATGACCGACATCGTCCGCGCGCTGGAATGGGTGCGCGAGAACATCGCAGCCTTCGGCGGCGACCCCGGCAACGTCACCATCTTCGGCCAGTCCGGCGGCGGATCGAAGGTGGCGCTCTTGATGGCGATGCCCTCGGCAGAGGGCCTGTTTCACCGTGCCGTGGTGCAGAGCGCGTCGAGCCTCCTCAAGATGGCCTCGCCCGAACGCGCCACGCGCTGCGCCGAATTGCTGCTCGAGGAACTCGGCATCGCCGATCCGACGCCAGAGGCCCTCGCCGCGCCGGATTTCAAGGCCATCCTCGATGCCCGCGCCCGCGCCGTGACGCGCAACGACGGCATCGACGATTTCCGCCCCGTGGTCGACGGCACCGTCCTCACCGCCAACCCGTTCGAGCCCGGCAACATCGCCCGCTCGGCCCGCATCCCGCTTTTGATCGGCACCTGCGAGGACGAGATCACGTTCTTTCAGGCCGCCGCCGACCCGAATTTTCACGCCATGGACGCGGGCACGGCGCGCGACCGCATCGCCTATTTCACCAACCTTGAGCAGGACGCGGCCGATCGCCTCTACGCCGAGCTCGCCGCCATCTTCCCCGGCGAAAGCCCGGCGCAGCTGACCTCGCGCGCGATGTCCGAACACATGTACCGCCGCAACGACCGCCGCGCCGCCGACCTGCGGTCGGCCCATCCCGGCGCGCCGGTCTGGTCCTACCTCTTCCGCTGGAAGACGGCGGCCGAGGGTGGCCATCTCGGCTGTCCGCACACCGCCTGCATCCCGTTCATCTTCGGCACCACCACGGCGGCGCAGCGGATGCTCGGCCGCCCGGACGATGCCGCACGCCTGTCGGAAAAGGTGATGGACGCCTGGCTCGCCTTTGCCCGCAGCGGTGATCCGAACCACCCCGGCCTGCCCGCCTGGCCCGCCTATGACGCAACGCACCGCCCGACGATGATCTTCGACGACACCTGCGAGGCGATGGACGACCCCCTGCCCGAGCTCCGCGCCCTCATCGACGCCTGCCCAGCCTACACCACCGACAAGGGCTCCGGCGCGGTCTGAGCCGCCGCGCCGCGCCTACCCATTCCCCAAAAAGAATGCGGAGGGCACACAGCCCCCCGCTCCACGTCAATGCACCGTAGGGTGCGTGCTCCGCACGCACCGCGCGCCGCTCAGTACCCCTTGAACGCCGGCACCCGCCGTTCGTTCATCGCGTTGACGCCTTCCTTGAAGTCGTGCGTCGGGCGCAGCAGGTTCTGTTCGAAGGCCTCGTTGTAGGTCGCCTGGCGGAAGGCCTCGATCATGCCTTCGCGCAGGGTCTTGCGGGTGAACTCCACCGCCAGCGGGGCCGAGATCGCGATCTCGGCGGCCACCTCCTGCGCCTTGGCGCGGATTTGGTCGGAGGGCACCAGCCAGTCGAGCAGGCCCATGTCATAGGCCTCGTCCCCGGGCACCCGTGCGCCGGTGTAAAAGAGCCAGGCCGCCTTCTGTTCGCCCACGATCCGGGGCAGCGTGTAGGTGGTGCCGAAGCCAGGATGATACCCCTGCCGGCAGAAATTGGCAGAGAGCCGGGTGTCGGCGCTGCCGACCCGGAAATCAGCCGAAAGCGCGAGCCCGATGCCCGCGCCGACAGCCGCGCCCTGTACGGCCGCGACCACTGGCTTGCGCGAGGACATCAACCGATGCGCTTCCTTGTAGAGGTGGCGGGTCGCCTCCTGAGTGATCGAGTCGCCGTCGTCCTTCACCCGCTCGGCCAGGTTGGCCCCGGCCGAGAAGTGCTTGCCGTCCGACGCCAGCACGATCGCCCGGATCTCGGGGTCGGCGTCGAGCGTGTCATAGGCATCCGCGATCTCGCCGATCAGCTTGATGTCCACGAAATTGTTCGGGCCGCGCTGCAGCTCGACGGTGGCGACATGGCCGTCGCGGGTGATCTTGACTTCGCTCATGGGGTCTCCCTCGGGTGATCTGGTCGCGCGCAGGCTGCCCCGCCGCGCCGGCAAGGTAAAGCCGGGCGCAGGGCCGGCGCGCCCGGCTTAGCCCGGTTTCACCCGGAACCTGCCGCGGACGCACCCGGATTTCATGAATGTAGCCCCGGGCGCGCCCGCGCCTTCAGGTGTCGAGGATCGCCTCGAACCCGCCGAAGATCATCCGGCGCGGGTCCATCACCGCCCGCGTCTCGTCGGTCATCTCCATCGCGCCCTCGGCGTCGAGCTTGGCCATGCAGGCGTCGTAGGCCGCCTTGTCCGGGAACTCGATCCAGGAGAACAGCACCGTCTCGTCCGGCTCACACTTGACCGACATCGGGAACGACGTGACCTCGCCCTCGGGCACGTCCACGCCCCAGCACTCCACGACCCGGGTGGCCCCGGCGTTCAGGAACAGTTGCGACGCCTCAGTCGCCATCTTCAGGTAGTCCGCCTTGCGGTCGGTCTTCACCGCCAGGACAAATCCGCCGACATACATGCCACGATCTCCTCTCGCCCGGCCCGCCGCGGGCCGCAGTGGCAGAGATATCTCGCGCTGACGCAAGGGCAACCGGACCGGCGGCAAATGGCCCGCAGGCCCGGCGACCCGCCGCCCGGCGGCGCGACCATCGCCAAGCCCCGTGCCCCGCAATCGCATATGTGTGAATGACGTCGCATCACCGTGGCAATACCTGCCTGCCGGTCGGCAAATTCCTTTCTTATCGACCCTGCCACCGCTAACATCTTCCGCATCGCGGTAAATGCGCGCAGTTCCAGTACCGGAGACAGACGTTTTGACCCAAGTCACCCCCGTCAGCACCAAGATGCCGTCCGACCAGCGCAAGGCGCAGATCATCCGGGCCGCGACGGAGCTTTTCGCTGCCTCGGGCTACGCGGGCACCTCGCTGCGCGACGTGGCGGACAAGTGCGGGATGACCAAGGCCGCGCTCTACTATCACTACCCCGACAAGGAGAGCCTGCTGCGCTCGGTGGTCGAGACCCGGATGAACCGGCTGAACGACCTGATGGATGCGGCGCTGGCCGCGGTGCCGGCCGACGATCCGATTGCCCGCGCCCGCGCCTTCCTGATGGCCTGCGCGCGGCACATCGACAACGACCGCGCGGGCTGGGTCGTCTCCTCCCGGATCTTCTGGTCGATCGAGGCGATCTCGGACCGGACAGAGATGATCTCGCTCCGCGACCGGTTCGAGGGGATGCTCAAGACCGAGGTGGTCGAGGCGATGGACCGCGGCCTTTTCGTCCGCGAGGATCCCGGCATGGTCACCCGGTTGCTGCTGTCCTGGCTCAACTACATCCCGCGCTGGCACCGGCCCGACGGCAAGATGAGCGTCGAGGAGGTGGCAGACGAGTTCTTCCGCCTGTCGCTGAACGGGCTCAAGGTCGAACGCGACGCCTGAGCGTCAGAGGTTCACCGCCGCCAGCCTCTCTGCGTGCAGCATCGCGTCGCCGAAATCGAACCCCGCCTGGATCAACCGCTTGTTCAGACGGGTGACCGGCAGGTCCTCGGTCATGCCCATGCCGCCGTGCAGCTGGATCGCGTGATGCGCGATGGTCCTGGCGTCGCGGCTGACCCGCAGCTTGGCGCTCGACAGGCTGCGCGGGTTCGCGGTACCCGCCTGCATGTCGTTCAGCGCCCTGAGCGTGGCGGCCGAGGCGTTGAGGTAGGTCATCATCATCTCGGCCACCCGGTGACGCAGCACCTGGAACTCGGCCAGCGGCTGGTCGAACTGGCGGCGCTGCATCAGGTAGTTGATGGTCTGACCGATCACCGGGACCATGGTGCCGACGGCATCGACGCAGGTCATCAGCACGCCGACCGGGGCTGCCCGCGACAGGGCATGGGCGGCGGCGCTGCCTTCGGCCAGGACGGTGCCGGGCACCCCTGACAGGTGCAGGTCGAAGGCCGGGCGACCGTCGAGAGTCGTGGTCGGCGACAGTCGTGCCCCCGCCAGCGGCAACAGGACGAGGCTGTCGTGATCGGCCAGCAGCAGGTCGGTGGGATCCGGCAGGGCCTCGACCCCGCCGACGACCCCCGTGGGGGCCGCCCCGGTCCGCAGGTCTTTCAGGTCGAGCCGCCCCTCGGGCGTCAGGAGCGCCGTGCAGACCCGGCGCGTGCCATCGAGCAGCCCGGCCAGCGCCGCATCCCGCGCCGCGCCCGCCGGCGCCCCGGCAAGCAGCACGGGCGTCACCCCGCAGGGCATCGGCAGCGACAGGGCCGCACCGCCCCGCGCCGCCCCTTCGACCACGGCGGCCAGGTCGGACAGGCTGCCGCCCACGCCGCCCAGCCCCTCTGGCACCAGCGTTGCGGGCCAGCCAAGCGCCACGGCCTGGCCCCAGTCGGCGGCCCCCTCACCCGCCGTCCGCTCCGCCGCGTCAAAAAGCGCGCCGGGCACCATCGGCGGGGCAAACCGCGCAAGGTCTCCGCCAAAGAGCTGTTTCGCGACGAGGTTCTTCTGCACCTCGTCCGAGCCGCCGACGATGGTGCGCGAGCGGTGCAGGAAATAGGTCGAGATCCAGCGCAGGAAGGCCGTGTCGCGATCATCCCCCGCCGCACCCTGCCGCGCGGAATGGGTCGGGCCCACGGTGTCGACCGCAACATCGCAGAGCGCCTGCTGGATCGCGCAGGACGTCACCTTGATCGCCGAGGGCACGATGCCCAGGTCCTCGCCCCGCATCGCCATGCCGACCGCGGCGCGCCCCTGTTCGCGCAGTCCCAGCAGGCGGCTTTCGATCTCGATCATCCGCAGCCGGGTGTCGGCCTGCCTGAGCACCCCCTCGGGTGCCCGGGCCGTGACCCGACGCACCGCGTCGTAAAGCTGGAAAATCGGCGCCGTGTTCGCCCCGCCCAGCCGTTCGTGTGACAGCAGGTACTTGCCGCAGGTCCAGCCCTGCCCCTCCTCTCCCACGCGGTTGGCGACCGGAACGCGGACATTGTCAAAGAAGACCTCGTTCACGTGGTGGATGCCGTCGATCGTGCGGATCGGCCGCACCTCGATCCCCGGGGACGACAGCGGGATCAGCAGGAGCGTGATGCCCTTCTGCTTGCGATCCTCCTGCGACGTGCGGACGAGGGTGTAGATCCAGTCCGCCTCGTGCGCGTGGCTGGTCCAGGTCTTCTGGCCGGTGACGAGGTAATGGTCGTCCTCCCGCACGGCGCGGGTCCTGAGCGAGGCGAGGTCCGATCCCGATCCCGGTTCGGAGTATCCCTGGCACCACCAGTCCTCGCCGCGCAGGATGCCGGGCAGGAACCGCGCGCGCTGATCCTCGGTGCCGTATTTGATCAGCACCGGGCCGAGGTGGCGCAGGCCGTGGTGGTACTGCGGCGGGCAGAAGGTTTCCGCCAGCACCGTGTCGAAGATGTAGCGCTGCCGCGTGTCCCAGCCGGTGCCACCGTGCTCCACCGGCCAGTTCGGCGCGCCCCAGCCGTGGTCGAAGAGCACCCGCTGCCACCGGGCCCAGGGATCGCGGGTCAGCTTGCGCGCGTCGCGCACGATCTGGCGGATATCCTCGGGGCACTCGGCCTCGGCAAAGCGGCGCACCTCGGCCTCGAATGCGGCATAGTCCTGCACGGTCCGTCCTCCCCGGTCTCTTGCCCTGAATACCGGCTTTGCCGCGCCGCCCCGCCCGCGCCACCGCAGGTATCATGGATATGCGACCGGGCTTTTCCCGTTGTGGCCGCCGGGGCCGCGTGTCACCAATGTGCCGCGCCAGACGGGAGGGACGGATGCAGCTCGACACCGACAAGATCATTGCCACGACCGGGAACGGGGTCGGCTGGCTGACCTTCAACCAGCCGGAAAAGCGCAATGCCATGAGCCTCGAGATGTGGCAGGCCACGGCTCAGGTGCTGGATGCCTTCTCGGCCGACCCGGAGGTGCGGGTGGTGGTGATGCAGGGCGCGGGCGACAAGGCGTTCGTCTCGGGTGCCGACATCTCGCAGTTCGAGAAGAGCCGGTCGAACGCCGACGCGGCCGAGGAATACGCCCGCATCTCGGGCGGGGCGCGGCAGAAACTCTACGACCTCGAAAAGCCGCTGATCGCGATGATCCGCGGCTATTGCCTGGGCGGCGGACTGGCGGTGGCCATGGGCGCCGATTTCCGCATCGCCGCCGAGGGGGCGCAGTTCGGCGTGCCGGCGGCCCGGATGGGGATCGTCTACGGCTATGACGGGATCAAGGCGCTGGTGAACCTGGTCGGGCCGGGCCGGGCCAAGCAGATCCTCTATACCGCGCGGCGCTATTCGGCCGAGGAGGCGCTGCAGATGGGCCTGGTCGAAGAGGTCGTGCCGCCGCACAAGCTGGAAGAGGTCGTGCGCGGCTACGCCGAGACCATCGCCGGCAACGCGCCGCTTTCGATCTGGGGCTCGAAACAGATCATCCGCCAGGTGACCGGCCGCGACTCGGAGCTGGATTTCGAAGAGATAGACCGGCTGACGCGGGTGGCCTTCGACAGCGCGGATTACCGCGAGGGGCGGACCGCGTTCATGGAGAAGCGGCAGCCGAGGTTCACCGGGAAATAGGGTGGCGGCCGGACAGCGGGGGCGCGGCCCTCAGTCCAGCATCCCGCCGTCGCTGTCGTCGCCGGCCTCTTCCAGCAGGCGGTCGAAATCCGGCACCGTGACGTGGCGCTTGCCCTGGAGCTCGATCACGCCGTCCTTCTTCAGGGCCGAGATCTGGCGGCTCACGGTTTCCAGCGTCAGGCCCAGGTAGTCCGCCATCGCCTCGCGCGTCAGGGGCAGGTCAAAGACCAGCTTGCCCTCGCTCGGCAGCAGGTTCAGCGCCGCGTCGCGCCGCGCGATGATCGCCAGGAGCGAGGCAATCTTTTCCCGCGCCGTCTTGCGGCCCAGCACCAGCATCCATTCCCGCGCGGCGTCGAGTTCGTCGAGCGTCATCTGCAGCAGGCGCTGCGCGATGTGCGGCGTGCGCTCCATCATGTCCTCGAACGGCTTCCGGCGGAAGCAGCACATCACCAGGTCGGTGGTCGCGGTCACGTTGTAGGCGGCCCCCGACCGGCCCGGCCGGCCGACGAAATCCGACGGCAGCAGCAGGCCCACCATCTGGGTGCGCCCGTCCTCCATCGTCTGGGTCAGGGTGGCGACGCCCTCGACCACCGAACCCACGAAATCCATCCGGTCGCCCGCCCAGATCACCGGCTGTCCGGCCTCGAACGAGCGGTAGTACTTGATCTCTTCCAGCGACATCAATTCGTCCGCGTCACAGCGCGCACAAACCGCCCGGTGGCGGATCGGGCAATCGCCGCATTCCTGCGGCACGGATTTCAGGGACTGTGTCAGCATCACTCTTCCCGGTCGCGGTTGATCTGCGTCAAGGCAGCCACCTTTGCGTTTCATCATAGCTATGCGCATGAAAAACGAAACGCAACTTGCACGACTGGGGCTCTTTGACGCGAAGGTTCCGCGCTACACGAGCTATCCCACGGCCCCGCATTTCGGCACCGCGACCGATGACCAGGCCCATGCCCGCTGGATCGCGGCGATCCCCGAGCATGCGCAGATCTCGCTATACGTCCATGTTCCGTTCTGTCGGCGGCTGTGCTGGTTCTGCGCCTGCCGCACCCAGGGCACGCAATGCGGCAAGCCGCTGGCGGCCTATCTCGAAACACTGAAGGCCGAGCTCGCGCTTCTGTCGGCGCAGCTGCCGCGCGGCGTCACACTGTCGCGACTGCACTGGGGCGGCGGGACGCCGACGCTGCTGAGCGCCGCGATGATCGAGGACCTCGCAGCGGCCATCGCCGCGGTTGCCCCCTTTGCCGAGGGTTACGAATTCTCGGTCGAGATCGACCCGAACGAGATCGACCTGCCCCGCGCCGAGGCGCTGAAACGCGCCGGGATGAACCGCGCCTCGGTCGGGGTGCAGGACTTCGACGAAGAGATCCAGCGCGTCATCGGGCGGTTGCAGAGCTACGACGTCACCCGCGACGCCATCGACCTGATCCGCGCGCAGGGCGTCACGAGCCTGAACGCCGACATCCTCTATGGCCTGCCGCACCAGACCCCGGCGCGGATCACCGAGAGCGTGCAGAAGGTGCTGTCGCTCAGCCCCGACCGCGTGGCGCTTTACGGCTATGCCCACGTGCCCTGGATGGCGCGGCGGCAGTCGATGATCCCGTCCGACGCGCTGCCGACCCCGGCGGAACGGCTGGTGCTGTCGGAGACCGCGCGCAAGCTGTTCAACTGGGACGGCTACGACGAGATCGGGATCGACCACTTCGCGCTCAGGGACGATCCGCTGGCGGTCGCCGCGCGGGTCGGACGGCTGCGGCGCAATTTCCAGGGCTACACCGACGACCCGGCCGAGGTGCTGATCGGGGTCGGCGCCTCGTCGATCTCGCGCTTTCCGCAGGGCTACACCCAGAACGCGCCCGCGACCTCGACCCACACCGGCGCGATCCGGGCCGGCCGGTTCTCGACCGCACGCGGCCACGCTTTTGCCGGAGAGGACCTGCTGCGCGGCCGGATCATCGAGGCGCTGATGTGCGATTTCGCGGTTTCGACCGACGAGCTGACCCGCGATTTCGGCCTGGCACCGACCCGCGCGCGCGAGATGTTCATGGCGGTCAACCGCGCCTTCGAGGGGCTTCTCGACGTCAGCGCGGAGGGGCTGCGCATCCCGCCCGAGGTGCGCCCCCTCACCCGGATGATCGCGCGGTTCTTCGACGCCTACGACATGGCGCAGGCGCGGCATTCCTCGGCGATCTGACCCCGGTCAGGCCAGGTGTTCCTCGAGCGAGGCGGTCAGCCACCGCCAGCTTCGCCGCGCCGCCCGGTCCGAGTAGTTCGCCCCGGCCGGGTTGGTGAAGGCGTGGTCGGTGTGCCCGAAGCCCAGAATTTCCCAGTCCGGACAGTGCGCCGTCAGTTCTTCTGCGATCTCGACCACCGCGGCGGGCTTGGCCAGCCCGTCATCCCAGCCATGCAGCAGCACCACGGCCGCCTTCATCGTCTCGGTCGGGAAGTTCGGCTTGTCGAAGATGCCGTGCAACGACAGCGCGAGCCGGAAATCCGCCCCGGTCCGGGCGAGGTCGATCACCGCCTTTCCCCCCAGGCAATAGCCCATGGCCGCGATCCGGCCCGCGTCGATGCCGTCCAGCCCGCGCAACGCCTCGAGCGCGCAGACCATGCGGGCGGCCAGCAGCCGCCGGTCGCCGTTGACTTCCTGCATCTTCCCGGCCGCGACGGCGCGATCCTCGGTCCGGAAACCTGCGCCGTAGTAGTCCACCGCAAAGGCCGCGTAGCCCATGCCGGCCAGCTTGCGCGCCGTCTCCATCTCGAAATCGCGCAGGCCCATGAAGGCCGGGGCGATCATCACCGCCGGGTGCGGACCCGGCCCCTCGGGCAGGGCAAGGTAGCCGACGTAGTCCGTCGTGCCGTCCGAATAGCTGTGGCTGCGGGTCTCGACCATGGGGCACTCCTTGTCATTCCGGGCGCAGCCTATCACCCCGCGCGCCGCGGGCGAGGTGGAAATCGCCGCCCAAGCGGACGTGGCAGAAATGTGCAAACCGACAATATCTTGTGTCCGCCCCGGCGTTTTCCCGGGAAATTCGGCGCGGATCGGTTAACATCTCATGAACCAAATAGAGCGAGAATCGCCGCAGACAGAGAGGCCGGGCGGAGGGATGTGTGACCCTCGTTGAACACCACCAAGCGATCGCGTCGCAGGACGACGTTCTCCTGTCCGAGGCGCGGACCCAGTTTGCCGCGCTGTGCTACCGGGTCGAGGCGAACAAGCCGCGCGTCCTGCTGATCACCAGCCGCGGCACCCGGCGCTGGATCGTGCCCAAGGGCTGGCCGATCCGAGGCCGCACCCCCGCCCAGGGCGCCCTGCAGGAAGCCTATGAAGAGGCCGGCGTGATCGGCGATGCGGCGGAACGTCCGCTGGGACTCTTCACCTATATCAAGCAGCTCGACGACGGATCCCGGGTGCCCTGTTCGGCGCTGGTCTTTCCGGTGCGCGTCACCGCGCTCAGGGCCGATTTCCCCGAGGCGTCGCAGCGCAAGCGGCGCTGGTTCTCGCCCCGCAAGGCCGCGCGCAAGGTCGACGAAAGGGCGCTGAGCGAGATGATCCGCGACTTCAACCCGAACCGGTTCCGGCTGTGACGGCGCCGCGCGGGCGCTTGATCTCGGCCCGGCTATGATTATGTTTGTCCGGTGGTTTTCCGGACGTTTCCCATGATCCAGTTCTCACTCAGATGCCCCAACGGACACCGCTTCGACAGCTGGTTCCAGTCCGCCGACGCCTACGACAAGCTGGCGGCCAGCGGCATGGTGTCCTGCGCGGTCTGCGGCGCCGAGGGGGTCGAGAAGGCCCCGATGGCGCCCGCCGTCGCCTCGGGCCGCGAGGCGCCGGAGCGTCCGCTGTCGCAGCCCCGCACCGCCGCCGAACAGGCGCTGGCCGAGCTGCGCCAGAAGATCGAGAGCCGGACCGAGGATGTCGGCCGCGACTTTGCCCGCGAGGCCCGCGCGATCCACGAGGGCGAGGCGCCGGAACGCGCCATCCGTGGCGAGGCCCGCGCCGAAGAGGCGCGCGCCCTGCTAGAGGACGGGGTGCCGGTCATGCCGCTGCCCTTCCTGAACACCCGCAAGTCGAACTGAAGGATCATCCCATGCACGTCGTCATCACCGGCGCCAGCCGCGGGGTCGGCGCGGCCCTGAAAGCCACCTACGAGGCCGCGGGCCACACCGTCACCGGCACCTCGCGCAGCGGCGCGGGCGGGCTGATCCAGGTCGAGATGACCGATCCCGACAGCATCCGCGGCCTGTCCGCCGCGATCGGCGACGCGCCGGTCGACCTGCTGATCTGCAACGCGGGCCTCTACCTCGACAAGGGAGAAACCTCGCTCGACACCGGCTACCCGGCCGCGATGTGGACCGAGCAGCTGGCCGTCAACGTCACCGCGCCCTTTCTCTGCGTGCAGGCGTTGTTGCCGAACCTGCGGGCGGCGGGCGGCAAGGTCGCGATCCTGTCGTCGCAGATGGGATCCTCGACGCTGGCCAAGGGCAACGCGCTGATCTACCGCGCCAGCAAGGCCGCCGCACTGAACCTCGGGCTGAACCTCGCGACCGCACTCAAGGGCGACGGGATCGCCGTCGGCATCTACCATCCCGGCTGGGTGCAAACGGACATGGGCGGCAGCAGCGCATCGATCACGCCGCAGGAGAGCGCCACCGGCCTCGCCGCCCGGTTCGCGGCGCTCGGCCCCGACACCACCGGCGTGTTCGAAACCTGGGACGGCCGGGCGCACGCGATCTGATCACGTGCTGCCGTCGCCGCAGGGGCCCGCGAATTTTTCCGCGCGCCCCGGGCAACCTTAATCCTTTGGCAGGGTTTCAGGCACAGGCTGATCGCACGGGGGCTTTCAGCAACTAGACGGTCATGAGCACATCAGTCTCTTCCGTTCCGACGTCCGACCTCGGCCTGTCGAGCCGGGTTTCGGCCATGCAGGCCACCAGCGCCCATGCGGCCAGCGTCGCCGCCGCCCGCCGCCCGATCCTGGTTTCGAGCATCAGCGGCCCGATGCCCGCCGGCGCCGATCCCATGTCTCTCTTCGACAGCCTGCTGGTCAGCGTCGACATCACCGGCCCGCGATTCCTGCGTTCCAGCCGTTATGCCTCGCAGATTTACAGCGAGATGCAGCGCCTGCTGATGCACATGACCTGACCGGTCAGACCGGGAACCGCGCCGCAAAGTCAGACCGCCCCCGGGCGGTAAGCTCAAGCACGCGCCCCTCGCCGCGCGTGATCCATCCCGTGTCCTCCATCCGGGTCAGCAGCGCCCGACCCAGCCCGCCGCCAAGGTGATAGCGCCGTGCGCTCCAGTCCAGGCAGTTGCGGCAGAGCGGTGCGCGCTTGCGTTCCAGCGGCGCAAGCTCGATCCCGAACGACTCGGCAAAGGCGCGTCCCGCGGCGGTGATCTCGAGCGCCTCGCCCCGGCTGCGGATCATGCCGCGCGCCATCAGGCTGTCGTAGACCTGCACGCCGAGATCGCCCGCCAGGTGGTTGTAGCAGACCCTCGCCGCACGCAGGGCGTTATCGCGGGGACCGGTGCGGGTGCGCAGGTGGCCGCTCTGCGCCGCCAGGCCGATCAGCGCCTCGAGCACCGCGCCAACCTCGTCCGAGGCCAGCGCCACGTACTTGTGCCGCCCCTGCCTGCGGGTGACGATCAGCCCGCCCTCGCTGAGCCGCGCGATGTGGGACGAGGCCGTCTGCGCCGTCACCCCCGCCTCGGCCGCCAGTTCGGCGGCGGTCAGGGCCTTGCCGCTCATCAGCGCGGTCAGGATGTTCGCCCGCGCCGGATCGCCGATCAGGGCGGCCACGCGCGAGATGTCGGGTCCGTCCTTCATCCTTCGACCTCCATCGAAGCAATTGCTACGGAAATCGGGATACACCCGCCCCATCAACCGATCAAGGAGTCCGACATGATCACCTGCGTCATCCGCTATCACATCGACCCGACCCGCCGGGACGCTTTTGAGATCTATGCCCGCACCTGGGCCGAGGCGATCCCCCGCTGCGGCGCGTCCCTCACCGGGTACTACGTTCCGCACGAGGGGTCGGCGACGCTGGCCTATGGCATCTACGACATCGCGTCTCTCGCCGCATATGAAGACTACAAGGCGCGGCTTGCCGCCGATCCTCAGGGGCGCGAGAATTTCGAATTCGCGCGGGCCGAACGCTTCATCACCCGCGAGGACCGGACATTCCTGAAGCGCATCGGAGGCCCCGCATGATCGCCGTCATCTTCGAAGTCACCCCCGCCGAGGGCCGCCGCGACGCCTACCTCGCCCGCGCCGCCGCCCTGCGCCCGCTGGTCGAGGAGACGCCGGGGTTCATATCCGTCGAACGTTTCCAGAGTCTGACCAACCCGGACAAGATGCTGTCGCTGTCGTTCTTCGAGGACGAGGCCGCGCTGGAGACCTGGCGCAGGACCGAGGAGCATCGCGCGGCGCAGGCCGCCGGGCGGGGCGGCATCTTCAGCGGCTACCGCCTGCGCATCGCCCACGTGCTGCGCGACTATGGCATGGACAACCGGGCCGAGGCGCCCGCCGACAGCAAGGCCGTGCATGACGCCTGAGCCCCGCGCGCGCGACTATGCGCTGTTGGCCCTGCTCGCCACCTTCTGGGGGTCGAGCTACCTGTTCCAGCGCGTGGCGGTGCCCGAGATCCCGCCGCTCACCCTCGTCGCGGGCCGGGTCACGGGGGGCGCGGTGCTGCTGCTGGCCGTGATGCTGGTCCGGGGTACCCGCATGCCCCGCGGCAGGGCAGTCTGGCGCGACCTGGCCGTGCAGTCGCTGCTCAACGCCTCGCTGGCCTGGGTGCTGTTGGCCTGGGGCCTGCAGCATGTCGATTCCGCGCTGGCGACGGTGCTGAACTCCACATCGCCGCTCTGGGTCTTTGTCTTTACCATGGTGCTGACCGGCGGGCGCGGCGCGGGATGGCCACACCTGCTGGGCACGCTGGCCGGGCTGTCGGGCGTGATCCTGATCGTCGGCCCCGCCGCCCTGGCGGGGCTTGGCGACCAGGTCGCGGGCCAGGTCGCCTGCGTGCTCGGCGCCATGCTCTACGGCGGCGCGGCGATCTGGGGGCGGCGGTTCGCCGGGTTGCCGCCGCTGGCGGTGGCGGCGGGCACCATGCTCTGCGCGGCGATCACGCTCTGGCCGCTGGCGTTCGTGGTCGAGGCGCCGCTCGGCCTTTCGCCCTCGGCCACGGCGCTGGCGGCCTGGGGCATCCTCGCGACGCTCTGCACCGGGGTGGCGCTGCTGCTCTACTTCCACCTGCTGGACCGCCTCGGCTCTCTCGGCACGTCGAGCCAGGCCTACCTGCGGCAGGGCGTGGGCGTGGCGCTTGGCATCCTCGTGCTCGGCGAACGGCCCGGAGTGATGGTCTTTGCGGGCGTGGCGCTCGCCATCCTCGGCGTGATCCTGGTGAACCGGCCGGTGAAGGCGACGCCGGTGACGCCCAGCGAATAGGCCGGGCGCGGGGCCCGGCCGCCGCGCCCGGTCGCCGCCCCTTTCCGTTCCGGACGCGGCATGTATTCATGCCGCGGAACGAACACGGAGGCAGATCATGCACATCGCGATCATCGGGCGCGGGCTCATCGGATCGGCGGCAGGGCGGCACCTGGCCAAGGCGGGGCACCGCGTCACGGTCATCGGGCCGGACGAACCCGCAGACCGCCGGGCGCACCGCGGTGTCTTTGCCAGCCACTACGACGAGGGGCGGATCACCCGCGGGCTCGACCCCTGGCCGTTCTGGAGCACCGTCAGCCGCGCCGCCATCGCCCGCTACCGCGAGATCGAGGCCGAAAGCGGCGTTTCGTTCTTCACCGAGGTCGGATCGCTGATGGCAGGGCCCGAAGGCTCGAAACTGATGAACCAGCTATTCGAGGTGCGCGACCGCGACGACATCGCCTGCGAGGTGCTGCGCGACGCCGAGCTGGCCGGGCGCTTCGGCTATTTCGATTTTCCGACCGGGACGGTCGCGCTCTTCGAGTCGCAGAATGCCGGCCATATCTCTCCCCGCCGCATGGTGCAGGCGCAGAGCGCGGCCGCCGAACGCGCCGGGGCGCGGCTGCTCCGCTGCGCGGCGACCGGGATCGACGAGGGACCCGCGGGCGTGACCATCGCGACCGAGGACGGGCCGGTGACGGCCGACCGGGTGCTGGTGGCGACGGGCGGGTTTTCCAACCTGCTGATGCAGGGTGCCCTCGACATCGAGGTCTATGCCCGCACCGTCGCGCTCTTTCGGCTGGAGGCGGACGAGGCGCAGCGCCTCGCCACGATGCCGACGCTGATCTACCAGGACGGCCAGGGCAACGATCCCTACCTGCTGCCGCCGATCCGCTACCCGGACGGGAACTGGTACCTCAAGCTGGGCGGCGATCCCGTGGACGTGCTGCTGGAGGGCGAGGCCATCGGCGACTGGTTCCGGACCGAGGGCAACCCCGAGGTCGGCGCGCAGCTGCACGACGACATCCGCGCCCGGATGCCGGGGCTGCGGATCGCGGACTGGCACACGATGCCCTGCGTGACGACCTATGCGCCCGACAACATCGCCACGCTCCGCCCCCTGTCGGACCGGGTCAGCGTCGCGGTCGCGGGTTGCGGGCGGGGCGCGAAGTGCTCGGACGAGCTGGGGCGGCTGGGGGCCGAGGTGGTGCTGGGCAATGCACTGCCCGACTGGGCCCACGAGGCGGCGGTGTGAGCGGACGGCTCTGGTACCTGAGCCATCCGCAGGTCGTGATCGACCCGGCGGTGCCGGTGACGGACTGGGGGCTGACCGAGGTCGGGCGCGCGCGGCTCGAGGCCTTCGCGGCGCGGGCGGACATCGGCACCGTCACCTCGATCTGGACCAGCAGCGAGGCCAAGGCACGGGAGACCGGGGCGGTCTTCGGCACGGCGCTCGGCCTGGACCCGGTGGCGGTCGAGGAGATGGGCGAGAACGACCGCAGCGCGAGCGGGTTCCTGCCGCCCGAGAGGTTCGAGGCGGCGGCGGACGCGTTCTTTGCGCACCCGGACGACAGCTTCCGCGGCTGGGAAACCGCCCGTGCCGCGCAGGCCCGGATCGTCGGCGCCGCCGCCAAGGCACTGGCCGGGGCGCCTGCGGGCGATGTCCTCTTCTGCGGGCATGGCGCGGTCGGGTCGCTGCTCTGGTGCCACCTCGCCGGGCAGCCGATCAGCCGCGACCACGACCAGCCGGGTGGCGGTGGCTGCCTCTGGACCGCGCCGCGGGCAGGCGGCGCGCCGGAGCATGGCTGGCGGCGGATCGAGGATTGCTGACGGCAGGCTGACAGCAGGGCCAGGGCATCATGGGACTTCCAGCAACAGGAGACCCCACGATGACACAGACCATGACCCTTGCCCTGACCACCCCCGCCGGCCCCGTCGCGGCTGGTGAGGCCGCCGCGATCCAATCCCGGATCGAGGCCACCGCCGCCGCCATGCAGGCCGGCGACCTGGACACCGTTTTGTCGGGCTACGTGCCCGGCGGGCTTGTCGAATTTGCCCCCGGCGCCGAAGCGCGCGGGACCGCGGCCTTGGCCGCCGGCTATGCCGAGTTCCTGGCCATGCAGCCGCGCATCACCTTCGACTGTCACAAGGTCCTTGTCGCCGGTGACCTGGCGCTGCACCTGGGCGCCTGGACCGTCGAGGGCACCGCCCCGGACGGCACCGCGATCCGCGACGGCGGATTCTCGGTGGTGGTGCTGCGCCGCGATCCGGACGGCGCGTGGCGGATCGTCATCGACGTGCCGCAGGCCACCGCCGGGTGACCCTCGCGGCGGCGGTCAGAGCGCCTTGCGTGCCTTGAGCGCCGCCGTGATCGTGCCGTCGTCGAGGTAGTCGAGCTCTCCCCCGATCGGCACGCCCTGCGCCAGCGAGGTGAGCGTCACACGACCGTCGAGCTGGTCGGCGATGTAATGCGCGGTCGTCTGGCCGTCGACGGTGGCATTGAGGGCCAGAATTACTTCGGTGATCCGTTCCTCCCCGATCCGGTCGACCAGCCGGGGGATCTTCAGCTCTTCCGGCCCGACCGCATCGAGCGCGGAGAGGGTGCCGCCGAGTACGTGGTAGCGGCCCTTGAAGACGCCGGACCGCTCCATCGCCCAGAGATCGCCGACATCCTCGACCACGCAGAGCTCGCCGTTGGCGCGCTTTTCGGATGTGCAGATGTCACAGAGATCGCCGGACCCGAGGTTGCCGCAGTTCACGCATTCCCGGACGTTCCGCGACACCCGCTCCAACAGCTCGGTCAGCGGGTGCAGGACGGTCGTCTTCTTTCGGATCATGTGCAGCACCGCGCGCCGCGCCGACCGGGGGCCGAGGCCCGGAAGGCGTGCCATCGTCTCGATCAGCGCGTCGATGTCGCGGTTGCTGCTCACCGGGAAATGCGCCTCAGAACGGGAACTTGATGTCCTTGGGCAGGCCCATGCTCTCGGTCAGGTTGTTCATTTCCTGCTGCGAGCGTTCCTGCGCGCGGGTCTGGGCGTCCTTGATCGCGGCGAGGATCAGGTCCTCAACCACTTCCTTTTCCTCGGGGTTGAAGATCGAGGGGTCGATGTCGAGGCCCTTGAGTTCGCCCTTGGCGGTGCAGGTGGCTTTCACCAGGCCGGCGCCCGAGGAGCCTTCGACCATGATGGTGTGCATCTCTTCCTGCAGGTCGGCCATCTTCTGCTGCAGGTCCTGTGCGGATTTCAGCATCTTGGCCATATCGCCCATGTTGCCGAGGCCTTTGAACATTGTCTTGCTCCTGTCTGTCTGGGATCGGCGGGGTGCCGGTTCATCTTGGGAAGGGACATGGCCGCGCGGGGCGGCACATGCAAGCGGGGATCAGTCTTCTTCGAAGGGATCCCATTCATCCTCGACCTCGGGCAGGGCATCGGCCTGCGCCTCGGCGGCGATTTCCTCGGGCGTGCGGACGGCTTCGATACGGGCCTTGGGAAAGGCGGAAAACACAGCCTGGACAAGAGGATGCGCAGCGGCCTCCTCTTTCAGGGCGCGGATCTTGGCATCCTTCACCTCGGCGATCGTCTCGGCCCCGCCCTCGTTCACCAGCGTGACGGCCCAGCGGTTGCCGGTCCAGAGCTGGAGGCGCTGGCCAAGCCGCTGCGCGAGGTCGGCGGGGGCGCGTTCGGTCGGCTGGAACTCGATCCGGCCGGGCTGGTAGGCGGCTAGGCGGAGGGTGGTCTCGATCTCGACCAGCAGCTTCACGTCGCGGTTGGCGCGGACCAGTTCGACCACGTGGTGGAAGGTCGGATAGCGCGCCAGAGCCTGGTCGACGGCGAGCGCCTGGGCCGTGCCGGCCCCACCGAACGCCACGTCGGTATCACGTCGGTATTGCGTCGGTATCGCGTCGGTGCGCGGCGCACCCTGCATTCCGCCGCCGTTAACCGGCGCGCCCGCAGAATAACCGGTCGCGCCGCCGTTGCCGCCGGGTGCGGGCATCCCGCCCCCCGGACCGCCGGGGCCCGGCGGCGGCGGGCTGTCCTGCAGACGGCGCAGCAGTTCCTCGGGCGCGGGCAGGTCGGCGACATGGGTCAGCCGGATGATCGCCATCTCGGCCGCCATCATCGCGTTCGGGGCCTGCGCGACCTCTTCCATCGCCTTCAGCAGCATCTGCCACATCCGGGTCAGCACCCGCATCGGCAGGCGGCTGGCCAGGTCCTGCCCCCGGGTGCGTTCGTCGGGCCCGATGGTCGGATCCTCGGCGGCGTCCGGGGTGATCTGCACGACCGAGATCCAGTGCGTGATCTCGGCCAGGTCGCGCAGCACCGCCATCGGGTCGGCACCGTCGGCGTATTGCGCCGACATCTCGCCCAGGGCGGCGGCGGCATCGCCGCGCATCACCATCTCGAAGAGGTCGAGGACACGGCCCCGGTCGGCGAGGCCCAGCATGGCGCGAACCTGCTCGGCCCCCGTTTCCCCTGCCCCGTGGCTGATCGCCTGGTCGAGGAGCGAGGTCGCGTCGCGCGCCGACCCCTCGGCCGCGCGGGTGATGAGGCTGAGCGCCTCGTCGGTGATCTGCGCCTCTTCGCGGTCAGCGATCTTGCGCAGGAGGGTCAGCATCACCTCGGGTTCGATCCGGCGCAGGTCGAAGCGCTGGCAGCGCGACAGCACCGTCACCGGGACCTTGCGGATCTCGGTGGTGGCAAAGATGAACTTCACATGCGCCGGCGGTTCCTCGAGCGTCTTGAGCAGCGCGTTGAACGCGCTGGTCGAGAGCATGTGCACCTCATCGATGATGTAGATCTTGTAGCGCGCCGAAGCCGCCCGGTAGTGGACGCTATCGATGATCTCGCGGATGTCGTTGACGCTGGTGTTCGAGGCCGCGTCCATTTCCAGCACGTCGACATGGCGGCCTTCCATGATCGCCTTGCAGTGTTCGCACTGCCCGCAGGGTTCGGTGGTGGGTCCGCCTTCGCCGTCCGGGCCGATGCAGTTCATGCCCTTGGCGATGATCCGCGCGGTCGTCGTCTTCCCGGTGCCGCGGATGCCGGTCATGATGAAGGCCTGCGCGATCCGGTCCGCCTGGAAGGCGTTCTTGAGGGTGCGCACCATGGCGTCCTGGCCGACGAGATCGGCAAAGGTTTCCGGCCGGTATTTCCGGGCCAGCACCTGGTAGGCGGGCTTTTCGGCTGCGGTCATGAAGTCCCCTGGTGGTTCCGGGGGAGACTAATGGCCGGGGGCGGAGTTGTCCAGCAGGGAAGCCGGGGAACGGGGGGCCTTGCCCCCCTGCCCGCGACGGGCAGAGGGGCGGGCAGCGGCGGTTACTCCCCCGCGACCTCGAGCATGATCTTTCCGATATGGGCCGAGCTTTCCATCCGGGCATGCGCCTCGGCCGCCTTGTCGAAGGGATAGGTGCTGTCCATCACCGGCGCGATGCCGGAGGTGCCCAGTTTCGGCCAGACCACGGTGCGCAATTGCTCGGCGATCTCGGCCTTGGCCTGGTCGCTCTGCGGGCGCAAGGTCGAGCCGGTGATCGTCAGGCGTTTGACCATGACGAGGGCAAAATTGACCTCGGCCTTGGGACCCTGGAGGAAGGCGATGTGGACCATCCGCCCATCGAGGGCCAGCGCGTTGATGTTGCGCGGGATGTAGTCGCCGCCCACCATGTCGAGGATCAGGTCCATGCCGCCCTCGTCCTTGAGCGCCTTCACGAAATCCTCGTCGCGGTAGTTGATCGCCCGCTCGGCCCCGAGGTCGAGGCAGGCCTGGCATTTCTCGGCCGATCCGGCGGTGGTGAAGACCCGCGCGCCGAAGGCCTTTGCCAGCTGGATCGCGACCGTGCCGATGCCGGAGGACCCGCCGTGGACCAGGAATTTCTCGCCCGCCTTGAGCCCGCCGCGCATGAAGACGTTGGACCACACGGTGTAGAAGGTTTCCGGCAGCGCCGCGGCCTGCAGCATGCTGAAGCCCTCGGGCACGGGCAGGCAGTGTGCGGCGGGCGTGGTGACGTATTCGGCATAGCCGCCGCCGGGCAGGAGGGCGCAGACGCGGTCGCCCTCTTTCCAGTCCGTGACGCCCGGGCCAACCGCCGCGATGGTGCCCGAGGCCTCGAGCCCCGGCAGGTCGCTGGCGCCCGGGGGCGGGTCGTAGGCCCCCGCGCGCTGCAGGGCATCGGGGCGGTTCACGCCGGCATAGGCCACGCGGATCAGCACCTCTCCTGCCCTGGGCTGCGGCATCGGGCGGGTGCAGGGGGTCAGCACCTCGGGCCCGCCGGGTTTGGAAATCTCGATCGCGCGCATCGTCTCGGACATGGGATCCTCCTTGGGTTCGGGCGGACTATCGGGGCCGCGGCGGGGATTGTCCATCAGGCCGGGTGCGCGTCCAGGTGACGGGCGGCGGCGGCCCCGGCGTGGCGTCCGGTCGCGAGGCAGGCGGTCAGTAGGTAGCCGCCGGTCGGGGCCTCCCAGTCCAGCATCTCTCCGGCGGCGAAGGTGCCGGGCTGGTCGGTGAGCATCAGGTCGGCATCCAGCGCAGCGAAGTGCAGGCCGCCGGCGGTCGAGATCGCGGTTTCGATCGGCGCGAGGCCCGCGACGGGGACCGGCAGGGCCTTGAGGTGCGGGGCAAGGTCGTCGGGCAGCGGTCGGCCCCATTCCATGATCAGCGCCCGGCTGGCCGAGGACAGGTTCAGCCGGCGGCGCAGGTGGTTGGCGAGGCTGTCGCCGCGCCGCCGCTTGGTCAGCCGCTGGCGGAGGGTGTCCGCGTCGAGATCGGGGAAGAGATCGAGCGTCAGCGGTGCGCCCGCGCGGATCGCGGGGGTCAGCGGGTAGAGCCCGCCGCCTTCGAGGCCACGGGCCGAGAGGACCGCCTCTCCGCGCGATGTCTGGTCGCCCGCGCGGAAGGCCACGCCCTTGAGCGGGGTGCCGAAATGCGGCTGCATGTGGTCGGACCAGTCGATGCGGAGGGCGGCGTTCGAAGGCTGGAACGGGGCGAGCATTGTGGGTGGGAGTGCAAGGGTCCAGCTGCCGTCGGAGCCGAGGCGGGGCCAGCTAGCGCCGCCGAGGGCGAGGATCGTGGCGCGGGGGCGCAGGCGGCGGGGGCCGTCGGGCGTGTCGAAAAGGGCGAGGTCGCCGTCCCACCCGGTCCAGCGCCAGCGGGTGCGGGTCGTGACGCCGAGGCCCGCCAGCCGGGCGAGCCAGGCCCGCAGGAGCGGAGAGGCCTTCATCGCCTTCGGGAACACCCGCCCGGTGGAGCCGGTGAAGAGCGGCTGGCCAAGCGCCTCGGCCCAGGCCATCGCCTGTTCCGCTCCGAAGGCGTCGAGGGCGGGGGCCAGCGGGGGCAGATCCGTGCCATAGGCGGCGCGAAAAGCCTCGGCCGGTTCGTTCTTGGTCAGGTTCAGCCCGGACTTGCCCGCCATCAGAAGCTTGCGGCCGAGGGTCGGCATCCGCTCGGCGATGACCGGGGCGTGACCGGCGCGGGCGAGGGTTTCCGCCGCCATCAGCCCGGCGGGGCCGCCGCCGATCACCAGGGCGTCGAGGTCTTCGGGCGTCTGCACGGCTTGCCTTTCGCTGGTCCTGCCGCACTGTCTAAGCCGGTGCGGCAAGGAGAGACAAGTGAGCGACCCGATCTGCCCGCTCTGCCTGCGCCCGATCCCGCCCGGGGCACGGCAGAGCCTGCACCACCTCGTGCCGAAGCTGAAGGGCGGCAAGGGCGGGCCAACCGTGCTGCTGCACCAGATCTGCCACAACGAGATCCACGCGACGCTGACCGAGGCGGAACTGGCACGAGAGTTCGACACGGTGGAAAAGCTCAGGGCGCATCCCCGGATCGCCGGGTTCGTGGCCTGGGTGGGCAAGCGGCCGCCCGGGTTTCATTCGAAGACGCCGGGCGGGCGGCGGAAGCGGCGGTGAGGTTTGGTGGCTCGCTCGTCCCGCTCAGTCGATCGCGCCGAAGCGGGCGTTCTGCGCGGTGCAGTCGCGGATCACGTCGGCCCCGCAGCGCCGCGGCTCGAGCTCCCGCGTCAGGCAGATCCGCACCTCCTGGATCGCGCCGTCGCGGCAGGTGACGGTCAGCATGTCGGCGGCGAGCGCCGGGTTCACCTCGAGAAACGCTTCCTCCACCACGCGCGCCGGCAAGGTCACGTCCTGCTCCAGCGCGCGGAAGACCGGCGGGCGGGTCACGGCGTCATAGGCCCGGCGGGCGGTGCGGAAGTAGTCCGCGGCCTCAAGCCCGGAGCAGCGGCCATGCTTTTTCCACTGGTACCAGGCCGCGCCGCCCGTCCCCATGATGTCGGCCATCTCGCCCGTCATCCGGCGCGAGGGGTCGCGGGCGCGGGTGCTGCAATAGCTGGGATAGCCGCGTTCGTCCTGCGGCCAGAGGCCGTGCAGCACCCAGCCCAGGTCGCGGCCCGGATCGCATTGTTCGCTGTCGCGGGCGCGGCCGGTCAGGTCACACCAGTTGGGCGACCAGGACAGCGCCAGGAGGTAGTAGTCGAAGTCGCCCGCCCGCTCTCCTTCGGCCCGGAGCGGGGCCGAAAGGGCGAGTATCAAGAGAATCTGAACGATCCATGGACGCATTCGGGGCTTCCCATCGAGGTTTTCGGCGACTATATAGCCGCCAAGTTCCCCGACAACGGAAACCCGCACCGAAAGTCCGGTGCCGCCCCTCACCGGGCGCCGGGGAAGATTTGTTTGGCGCATAGTTTCGAAGGAGTGCCGAGATGAGCAAACCGATCATGGCCAAGGCGACCGCCGTCTGGCTGGTGGACAACACCACCATGACCTTCAAGCAGATTGCCGATTTCACCGGTATGCACGAGCTCGAGGTCCAGGGCATCGCGGACGGCGACGTGGCCGCCGGCGTGAAGGGGTTCGACCCGATCGCCAACAACCAGCTGACCCAGGACGAGATCGACACGGCCGAGAAGAACCCGCTTCACAAGCTGAAGCTGAAGTTCAACGCCGCCGCCGTCGGCGAGGAAAAGCGCCGTGGCCCGCGCTATACGCCGCTCTCGAAGCGTCAGGACCGCCCGAACGCGATCCTGTGGCTGGTGAAGTTCCACCCGGAGCTGTCGGACGGCCAGATCTCGAAACTGGTGGGCACCACCAAGCCGACGATCCAGTCGATCCGCGAGCGGACCCACTGGAACATCGCCAACATGCAGCCGATCGACCCCGTCGCGCTTGGCCTCTGCAAGCAGACCGAGCTGGACGCCGCCGTGCAGAAGGCCGCGTCGAAGCGCGCCGCCGAGGGTGCCGCGATGACCGACGACGAGCGCCGCAAGCTGCTGTCGACCGAGCAGAGCCTCGGCATGGACACCGAGCCGCGGATCCCCACGGCGATCGAGGGGCTCGAGACCTTCTCGTTCAGCGACGATGACGACGACGAGAAAGAGAATGCCGGCGATTTCTCGGATGCCGACAGCTTCTTCAACCTGCCCGGCGGGTCGGATGACGACGAGGACGAGGACGACGACGATCCGCGCCGCTGATCCGGCACAGGTCGCGTGAGTGTTTCAGGGCCGCCCCGAGGGGCGGCCTTTTTCATGGCAGCACCTCGGCGGCGAGGCGCGCGATCTCGGCCCCGGCATTGGCGGCGCGGTAGAGCGGGCGCGGCGGATGCGCCGCGGCGTCGAGGTGGCGGTCGAGCCATCGGCCCGCGTGCAGCTGCTTGAGCGAGAGCGACAGGGCGCGGTCGGTGATCGGCGCCAGCTCTCCCCTGATCTCGCCGAAGAAGCGCGGGTGCTGGCAGACCGCGAGGATCGGCACCGTCCAGCTGCGCCGGAGGAGCGGAGCCTGTCCGCCGCCCTCCGCCGCCCCGAGGATCGCGGCCGCCAGCCCGGCCATGCGCGCGCCCTCGACCGTCAGCCGGATCTCGGGGCGCAGCGGGTGACCGTGGCCGGGGTTGCGTTCGACCAGCCCCAGCCCGACCAGGTGATCGAGGCTTTGCCGGAAGGCCGCCCGCCCCGCCCCGGTCGCCGCGATCAGCGGGGCCTGCCGCCCCGGCGTCCCGGTTCCGAGCGCGGCCAGGATCGGCAGCGCCCAGGCCCGCGCGGTGAGCTTGACAAGATCGTCCTTGGTCATAAAGTATAGTTAATATATTTTTTATCGAAAGGGAATTCCCATGGCGATCGTGGCCCTGGAAAAGACGATTACCCTGGCCCTGTCGGTGCGTGACCGGCATGCCAGTGCGACATGGTACGGCGACATGCTGGGGTTCGCGCTGCTCTATCACGCCGACGAGGCGGGCTGGAGCGAGGTGCAGACCCTGACCGAGGGCGTCACCCTCGGCTTTGGCGAACAGGCCGAGCCCGCGCCGGGCAACACCGTCCCGGTTTTTGGCGTGGCCGACATCGCGAGCGCCCGGGCGGCGCTGGAAAACGCCGGCGTGCGGTTCGATGGCGCGACCGAGGTGATCGAGGGGATGGTGGCGACGGCGACCTTCTACGACCCCGACGACAACGCGCTGATGCTGGCGCAGGACCTGACCGGCGGGGCATAGGGGCCGAACGGGGCCACCAGAGCAGAAAGGGGCGCCGAACGGCGCCCCTTCCGATCGAGGTGTCCGGGACCTCAGCCAGCCTGGCCGGACGGCAGGATCACGCGGTCGATCACGTGGACCACGCCGTTCGACTGGTCGACATCGGCGGTCGTCACGGTGGCGACGCGACCGTTCTCGTCCTTCAACTTCAGCTCGCCGCCCTCCATGTAGGCCTGCAGCTCACAGCCGCCGACCGTGGGCACGACATGCATGCCGCCATCGTCCTTGATCATCCCGGCGATGTCGGTCGAAAACGCCTCGGTCGCGACGACGTGGCAGCCGAGGATCTGCTGCAGCTGGGCCACGTTCTTCTCTTCGAGCAGGGCGTTCAGGGACGCTTCGGAGATCATGCCGAAGGCGTCGTTGGTGGGCGCGAAGACGGTGAAGGGGCCATCGCCCATCAGGGTTTCGGCCATGCCGGCGGCCGTCACGGCCGAGACCAGCGTGGTCAGGTTCGGCGCGGCGGATGCGTTTTCGGCGATGGTCTTGTCGGCCAACATCGGCGCGCCGCCGACGGTGGGGTTTTCGGCCAGTGCGGCGCCGGCGGTCAGGGCAAACGCGGCGAGGGTGGCGGTGGTCTTGAACATGGAAACTACTCCTCCAACAAGGGCGGGCCTGAGTGCCCGTCCGATGCCAGAGCTACGGGGCGGTCGGCGAAGTGGTTTCAAAATACTTGCCGGGCGCCGCCGCGAATTCGGTGGCTCACCAGTATGTTACCGCATCAGATCCGGCAGATCGCCGGTCAGGCCGGCGGCCTCGCGGATGAAGCCGCGGCGCAGGCGGGGCAGCGCGTTGATCATGCCCATGCCCAAGTCGCGGCCCGCGCGCAGGATGGGATTGTCGTTCGAAAACAGACGGTTGCTCATGTCCGTCGCGAAGGCGAGGCTGGCGGTGTCAAAGCGGCGCCACTGCTGGTAACGGCCGAGGACGTCGGCGGCGCCGATGTCCTCTCCGCGATGCGCGGCCTCGGTCACGACCTGCGCCAGGGCGGCGACGTCGCGCAGCCCTGCGTTCAGCCCCTGCCCCGCGATCGGGTGCAGACCGTGGGCCGCGTCGCCGACCAGGGCGATGCGCTCGGCGATGAAGCTCTGCGCGAGGCTGAGGCCGAGCGGATAGGAGAACCGCCTGCCTTCCAGCCCGATGGCGCCGAGGAAATCGCCGAAGCGCGGGCGCAGCGCGGCGAGGAAGTCGGCGTCGGACAGCGACATGAAGGCGCGCGCGGTCTCGGCCGTCTCGCTCCAGACGATGGAGGAGCGGTTGCCGGGCAGCGGCAGGATGGCGAGGGGGCCGGGCGGCATGAAGAACTGGTGCGCGATGCCGTGGTGCGGTTTCTCGTGCGCAATGGCACAGACCAGCGCGGTCTGGCCGTAGCCCCAGGCGGTGCGCTTGATCCCGGCGCGGGCGGCGGTGCCGCTGGTCCGCCCGTCGCAGCCGATGGCGAGGCGGCCCGACAGCACCTCGCCCGAGGCGAGCGTCAGGTGGATGCCGGTGGCGTCGGTCGACTGGGCCACGACCGTGTCGCCCGCCCGGTGGGTGATGCGCGGTTCCGCCGCCATCGCGTCGAGAAAGGCGCGGCGCAGGAAGCGGTCCTCGAGCATGTGGCCCATCGGGCCTTCCTCGATCTCGGCATGGTCGAAATGCAGGCCGAAATGGCCGCCGCCCTGCCCCGCGTGACCATCCGAGACCTTGATCTCGAGCATCGGCTGGGCGTGCTCCGCGACCGCCTGCCAGACGCCGATGTTGCGCAGCAGGCGGGTGGAGGCGAGCGCCAGCGCATAGGCGCGGCCGTCGAATTCCGGCGCCTCGTGGGTTTCCAGCGGCAGGGCGTCGATCACGGTGACAGAAAATCCGGCCTGCGCGAGGCCGAGGGCCAGCGCCGGGCCGTTCAGCCCGCCGCCCACGATCAGGATCTCTTTGGGCAGGATATCATCGGGTCCGGCCATCGTCGCCTCCGCGTGTCGTTCAAGGGGGAATATGCCGCCGGGCACGGGATTGTCCATGCGCCCGGCTGCCGCTACCGTCGCGCGCGGACGGGACAGGAGTGTGTCATGGAAAATTGGCTGTGGATGAGCGCGGGCGAACTGGGCCGCGGAATCGGCGCGGGGGAAATCGACCCGGTGGCGCTGACCGAGACCTACCTCGAGGCGATCGACGGCCATGACGCACGCGACCGAATTTATACCGTCGTCACCCATGACCGCGCCCGGGCCGAGGCCGCCGCCGCGTCGCACCGGGCCAAGCACGGCATCCGCAAGTCGATCCTCGACGGCGTGCCGATCTCGTGGAAGGACCTCTTTGATAGCGCGGGCGTCGCGACGGAAGCCGGCAGCGCCCTGCTGGAAGGCCGGGTGCCCGCGGCCGACGCGCGGGTGCTGGCGACCGCGACCCAGCTTGGCACCGTGTGCCTGGGCAAGACGCACATGTCGGAACTGGCGTTTTCCGGGCTGGGGCTGAACCCGATCACCGCGACCCCGCCGAACGTCAACGATCCCAGGGCAGTGCCGGGCGGGTCGTCGTCGGGCGCGGCGGCCTCGGTGGCGTTCGGCCTGGCCGCCATGGGCATCGGATCGGACACCGGCGGGTCGGTGCGCATCCCCTCGGCATGGAACGACCTGACCGGGCTCAAGACGACGACGGGGCGCGTGTCGCTCGACGGGGTGGTGCCGCTGGTCAAGAGCTTCGACACCGTCGGACCGCTGTGCCGGAGCGTCGAGGACTGCGCGCTTGGCCTGGCGGCGCTGGAGAACGGGCGGGCGCCCGACCTGCGGGGCGCCGACATTTCCGGCGCGCGGATCGGCGTGTTGCAGACCTTGGCGCTGGACGAGGTCCGGGCCGAACCGATGGCGGGGTTCGACAAGGCCCGCGCGGCGCTGGAAAAGGCGGGCGCGGTGCTGGAGCCCTTTGAGCTGCCCGAGGTGGCCGAGGCGAACGGGATGTCGGGCATCCTCTTCACCTCGGAGGCCTATGGCCTCTGGCGGGACGTGATCGAGGCGGCGCCGGACAAGATGTTCCCCGAGATTCGCGACCGCTTCCGCGGCGGGGCCAGCCACATGGCCGCCGATTTCGTCGCCGCCTGGGAACGGCTGCACGAGATCCGGGCGCTCTGGGCCGTGAAGACGGCCGGATATGACGCCGTGATCCTGCCGACCGCGCCGATCCTGCCGCCGGATGCCGAACGGCTGCTGGCCGATCACGACTATTACGTCGCGGAAAACCTGCTGGCCCTGCGCAACACCCGCGTCGGCAACCTGATGGGCCTCTGCGCCCTCAGCCTGCCGACCGGCGTGCCGTCCGCCGGGCTGATGATCCTGGGCCGTCCGGGGGGTGAGGAAGCCCTTCTGCGGCTTGGAAAAGGGGCCGAATCGGCAATGTCCTAAATGCCACAACAGCCTTGTCCAGCGCTTTAGGTTACTGGACGAAGTTGCTGTCGGACGTTAATTTTCGGGCAAACGGGGCGAACAACGACCCCGGACCCAGAGGCAGTTCATGATTTTCCCCGAGCGGTTTTCGAACCTACCGGCCTATGCATTCCCGCGCCTGCGTGCGCTGCTTGACCCGCATCCCGCGGGGGGCCCCGTCGCGAACATGACGATCGGCGAGCCGAAGCACCCGTTCCCGGACTGGGTGCCCGAGGTGCTGGCCGCGAATGTCGAGGGATTCGCCTCTTACCCGCCGAACGACGGATCGCCGGAACTGCTGGACGCGATTTCCGGCTGGGTCGGGCGGCGCTACGGCGTCGACTTCGACGCGCAAAGCCGCGCGATGGCGCTGAACGGCACACGCGAAGGGCTCTACAACGTCGCCATGGCGCTCTTGCCCGAGGAAAAGCGCGGCAAGCGACCCGTGGTGCTGATCCCGAACCCGTTCTACCAGGTCTACATGATCGCGGCGATTTCCGTGGGGGCCGAGCCGGTCTTCGTGAACGCGACCCGGCAGACCGGCTTTCTGCCCGATTACGGATCGCTGCCGGCCGAGATCCTCGACCGCACCGTCGCGGCCTATATCTGCACCCCCGGCAACCCGCAGGGCGCGGTGGCCGACGCGGGCTACTGGAAGGACCTTCTGGCGCTGGCCGAGAAGCACGATTTCCGAGTCTTCTCGGACGAATGCTATTCCGAGATCTACCGCGGCGACACCGCGCCGATGGGCGTTCTGACGGCGGCCGAGGCCGCAGGCGCCGACCCCGAGCGGGTGACGCTTTTCCAGTCGCTGTCGAAGCGATCGAACCTGCCGGGCCTGCGCGCGGGCTTCATCGCGGGCGGGGCCGAGAGCATCAGGCGGGTGCGCCAGTTGCGCGCCTATTCCGGCGCGCCGATGCCGCTGCCGCTGCAGCGGGTGGCCGAACGCGCCTGGTCGGACGAGGACCACGTGATCGCCAACCGCGCGCTCTATGCCGAGAAGTACGCCGTGGCGGACGAGATCATGGCGGGCGTGCCGGGCTATGCCGGTCCCGACGGCGGCTTCTTCCTGTGGCTGCCGGTCGAGGATGGCGAGGCGGCGGCGCTGAAGCTCTGGACCGAGGCCGGGGTGCGGGTCCTGCCCGGCGCCTATTTCGGCCAGCCGGTCGACGGGGAAAACCCCGGCAAGCACTACATCCGGGTCGCCATGGTGGCCCCCAAGGACGAGATGGCGGCGGCGCTCATGCGCCTGCGCGGCTGTCTGTATGAATGAGGAAACGCGACATGGCATACCAGACGCGGGGCCGCGACCCCCTGTTCGACAGCAACGTGCAGGCCGCGATCGAAAAGCGCGGCAAGGAACTTGTCGGTGTGCTCCTGCTGGCGGCGGGGGTGATCCTGACGCTGGCCTTCGCCTCGTATTCCCCGAATGACCCGTCCTGGGTGTCGGTGACGGACCAGCCGGTGCAGAACTGGCTGGGCCGCTTCGGCGCCGGGCTGTCGGCGCCGGTGTTCATGATCCTCGGCATGGGCGGCTGGGGCATCGCGGTGCTGACCGTCGTCTGGGGCGCGCGCCTGGCGCTGCACAAGGGCGAGGACCGCGCGCTGTCGCGGCTGGTCTTTGCGCCGATCTGGATCGTGCTGCTGTCGGTCTATGCCTCGTCCCTGGTGCCGAGCGACGACTGGTCCCATTCCTTCGGCCTGGGCGGGCTGTTCGGCGACACCGTGCTGGGCACGCTGATCGGCGTCGCCCCGGTGAGCGCGACCGCCGGGCTCAAGGTCCTGTCGCTGGTGATCGGTGCCGCGATGGCGGTGATGGGGCTCTTCGTTCTGGGCTTCACCCGGCTGGAGCTGAGCCGGATGGCCCGCTACGCCGTCTATGCCGTGGTGCTGGCCTATGTCGGGGTCACCAAGGTGATCGGACGCGGGGCGCAGGCCGGCTGGTCGGGCGCCGTGGCCGCCAAGGACGGCTACCAGGACCGCCGCGCCACCCGCCGCGCCGAGGCCCAGGCCCGCGCCGCCGAGATGGCGGACGAGGTGATCTATGACGAGGACGACTATTACGAGGAGGCGCCGCAGGCATCGTTCCGCGAGCGTCTGAGCGGGATTGTCCGCCGCCCCGCCGCGGCCGAGGCCGATCCCTGGGATCACGTGCCGCCGCATTACGAGGAGCCGCCGCTGCGCAGCCCCGCCCCGCAGGCGCAGGCCCCGATGCCGCGCCTGGGTGGCGTGACCCGCACCGCCGCGCCCGAGCCGGTGCAGTACGACGAACCGGAATACGAGGCCGTCATCGAACGCCCGCAACCCGCGCGCGCCGGGTTCCTGAGCCGCCTGCCGTCGATGATCCGCCGCCCCGAGCGCGGCGCGGGCCCGGCGCCCTATGCCGAGGCCGACGACTATGACATGGACGCCGACGTGCCCGCGGACGACCGGATCAAGGCCAAGATCGCCGACGCGGTGCGCCAGCGCGCCCGGACGTCGGCCCGCGTGACCTCTCCGATCCTGCAGCCGCTGACCAAGGGCCGCGGCCGGGGGCCGGACCCGCTGGTACTGGGCAACAACTCGCGTGCGGAACCGCCGCTGACGGCGGGCATGGCCCCCTCCCCTGCCCCGCAGGTGATGGCGCAGCCCGCCCCCGCGCCGGAGCCCGAGCCGGTGCAGGCCTACGCGGCCGAGGACGATTACGACGACGGCTACTACGCAGACGACGAAGCGGGTTGGGAGCCGGAACCGGCCCCCGCCCCCGTCGCCCCGCGCCCGGCGCCGATCCCGGTCGCCAGCGCCGAGCCCGCGCGCCGCGTGGTGCAGCCCGCGCCCAAGAAGGTCGCGCCCTCGACTCGCGCCCGCGCCGAGGCGCAGCCGGCGCTGCAGTTCGAGGAGAGCTATGCCGATTTCGACCTGCCGCCGCTGAACCTGCTGTCGGACCCGGCCAACATCAAGCGCCACCACCTGAGCGACGACGCGCTCGAGGAGAACGCGCGGATGCTGGAAACCGTGCTGGACGACTACGGCGTGAAGGGCGAGATCGTCAGCGTCCGCCCCGGCCCCGTCGTCACCATGTACGAGCTGGAACCGGCGCCGGGCCTCAAGGCCAGCCGGGTGATCGGCCTGGCCGACGACATCGCGCGGTCGATGGCGGCGCTGTCGGCCCGTGTCTCGACCGTGCCGGGCCGTTCGGTCATCGGGATCGAACTTCCGAACGACAACCGCGAGATGGTCGTCCTGCGTGAAATCCTGGCCGCCCGCGAATTCGGCGACAGCGCGATGAAGCTGCCGCTGGCGCTTGGCAAGGACATCGGCGGGGAACCGATCGTCGCGAACCTGGCCAAGATGCCCCACCTGCTGATCGCGGGGACCACCGGGTCGGGCAAGTCGGTCGCGATCAACACGATGATCCTGTCGCTGCTCTACAAGCTGACGCCCGAGGAATGCCGGTTGATCATGATCGACCCCAAGATGCTGGAACTCAGCGTCTACGACGGCATCCCGCACCTGCTGTCGCCGGTGGTGACCGATCCGAAGAAGGCGGTCGTCGCCCTCAAGTGGGTCGTGGGCGAGATGGAAGAGCGGTATCGCAAGATGTCCAAGATGGGCGTGCGGAACATCGACGGCTACAACGGCCGCGTCGCCGACGCGCTCGGCAAGGGCGAGATGTTCTCGCGCACCGTGCAGACGGGGTTTGACGACGAGACCGGCGAGCCGGTGTTCGAGACCGAGGAAATCCAGCCCGAGAAGATGCCCTATATCGTCGTCATCGTCGACGAGATGGCCGACCTGATGATGGTCGCGGGGAAAGAGATCGAGGCCTGCATCCAGCGCCTGGCGCAGATGGCGCGGGCCTCGGGCATCCACCTGATCATGGCCACGCAGCGCCCCTCGGTCGACGTCATCACCGGCACGATCAAGGCGAACTTCCCGACCCGGATTTCCTTCCAGGTGACGTCGAAGATCGACAGCCGCACCATCCTGGGCGAGATGGGCGCCGAACAGCTGCTGGGCCAGGGCGACATGCTCTACATGGCCGGCGGCGGGCGCATCCAGCGCTGCCACGGCCCCTTCGTCAGCGACGAGGAAGTCGAGGAGATCGTGAACCACCTCAAGGCCTACGGCCCGCCGACCTACGTGGGCGGCGTCGTCGAGGGCCCGGCCGAGGACCGCGAGAGCGACATCGACGCGGTGCTCGGCCTGTCCACGGGCGGCAACACCAACGGCGAGGACGCGCTTTATGACCAGGCCGTGGCGGTGGTGATCAAGGACCGCAAGTGTTCGACCTCCTACATCCAGCGCAAGCTGGGCATCGGCTACAACAAGGCCGCGCGCCTCGTCGAGCAGATGGAGGAAGAGGGGCTGGTGTCGCCCGCCAACCACGTCGGCAAGCGCGAGATCCTGGTGCCCGAGCCGCAGTGAGGCGCCGGACCACGCGAGATCGGAAAGGGGGCTTCGGCCCCCTTTTCTTTGGCCGCATCGGAATCGAAGCGCCCGGCGGCCCGGCCGCGGGGTACCGGAAACCTCGCGCCCCACACGCTGGCGCAGGCCGCCTGAGCAGAACTCCGCCGGAACCCATACGCCGATGTGATGGTTGGACGCTGGTGCGAAACGGACCGAAGGACTATTTCTGAGACATGCTGAAACGCCTCGCCCTTGCCCCCGCCCTGACGCTCGCCCTCGCCGCTCCGGCCTGGGCGGACAAGATCCCGCTGGCCGACATCTCGTCCTACCTGAACGGCATGAAGACGGCCGAGGCCGACTTCACCCAGGTGAACGACGACGGCTCGATCTCGACCGGGACGCTCTACATCAAGCGGCCGGGCCGGGTTCGGTTCGAATACGACAAGCCCGACGACACGCTGGTGATGGCGGGCGCGAACACGGTGGCGATCTTCGACAACAAGTCGAACACCGGCCCCGCGACCTACCCGCTGTCGCGCACGCCGCTGTCGATCATCCTGGCCGAGAACGTGGACCTGGGCCGCGAGCGCATGGTTACCGGCCACACGTCCGACGACAAGACGACGACGGTTCAGGCACAGGATCCGGAGCATCCGGAATACGGCAATATCCAGCTGGTGTTCACCGACAGCCCGACCGAGCTGCGGCAATGGGTGATCACCGACGACGCGGGTGCCAAGACGACGGTGATCCTGGGCGACCTGCGCACCGGGGTGAACATCCCCGACACGCAGTTCAACATCGAGATGGCCAAGACCCAGCGGGCGCCCGAGCGCCGCTGAGCCGAAGGGTCAGCGGCGGCTGCAGGTCTGCAGCTGCACGCCGTAGGTCAGCGCCCGGGTCTGCACGTTGTCGGCCACCGCCAGCAGCCAGGTCTTGGACTGGTAGCTGCCGCGGGCAAAGCCGGCGTGACCGTCATGGTAGGCCAGGTACTGGTTGCGCACGTCGTTCATGCCGATGCCGAGCTTGGCGTTCGACTTGGCCATGTACCAGCCCATGAAATCGGTCGCGTGCTTGATGTTGTCCCGCTTGGCCCGGCGGTTGCCGGTCTCGCGCTTGTAATCCTCCCAGGTGCCGTCGAGCGCCTGGCTGTAGCCATAGGCCGAGCTTTGCCGGCCCATCGGGATGATCTTGAGCGCGTAGGTGTGCGGGGTGCGCGCGTTGCCGATGAACTTGCTTTCCTGGTGGATCATCGCCATCAGGACCTCTGGCCGCACGCCATACCGGCGCTCCACGTCCTTGAACGCGCGAAGATACTTGGGCCGCTCCTTCACGATACTGCAGGCGTTTTCCAGGTCGCGGGGCGGTTCGTACCGCCCCCCGCCGCAGGATGCGACCAGCAATAAAATCATGGCGGCTCGGAGGATTCTGCTCATCTGCCTCTCGCCCACTCGGTCTTGTTTTATGTCGGCCTTTCTGGCCGTTGGGACCATGATACCGGATTTTGCCAGCCGGGAAAATCACGTTTTCCCCAGATCGGCGGCGCCTAGAGCACGGCGGCGAGGATCAGCGGAAGGTAGATGACCGAGGCCAGCGTGGACGCGACCACGAGGCCCGCGACCGCGCCGGAATCGGCACCGTACTTTTCCGCCAGCAGGAACGAGGTCACGGCCACCGGGGTCGCGATCTGCACCACCAGCACGGCAAAGGCCACGTCGTCGAGACCGAAGGCGCGGCCCAGCACCCAGGCCACCCCGACGCAAAGCACCACCTTGAGCACCGAGAGCACCGTCGCCCGCGCCATGTGGCCGGGGTGCAGCCGCGCCACCGCGACGCCGAGGGTGATCAGCATCAGCGGGATGGCCATCTGGCCGGTCAGTTCCAGCGTGTTGGTCAGCCAGCGCGGCGTGTGCCAGCCCTGCCAGAGGAAGATGCCGCCGAGGATGGTGGCCCAGAGCAGCGGTTCCTTCAGCGCCCGCACGATCGAGCCGCCGCCCGAGACCACCCAGATACCGAAGGTGAAGGACCAGAGCGCCATGATGGCAAAGACCACCACCGCGTAGGACAGCCCCTGTTCGCCAAAGGCAAAGAGCGCCAGCGGCAGGCCGAGGTTGCCGGTGTTGCCGAAGATCAGCGGCGCGAGGTAGGTGCGCATGTCGAGCTTGCCGATCCAGAGCACCAGCGCGGTGACCACGGTCAGCACGGCATAGGCGGCGATGGCGGCGTAGGACAGCGCGGCCAGCGCCTCGGGCTCGATCTCGGTCCGCATCAGGGCGGTGAAGATCAGGCAGGGGACCGAGAGCGTCATCGCCAGCCGGGTGACGAATTCGACCCGGTATTCGAACCCCAGCCTGACCCAGACGAAGCCGACGCCGGCCAGAAGGAACACGGGTGCCACGATCTCGAGCACTGTCAGGGCGAGGTTCACAGATTGTTTCCCCTATTTTTCGATACGAAATTGGACATTTACCGGAAAGTCACGGTATTCATAGGCCCAAGGGGCTGCAACACGATGCTGAAAGCACGCGCGAAATATAATCTTGGGCAGGTGCTGCGGCACCGCAAGCACCCCTTTCGCGGGGTGGTTTTCGACGTGGACCCCGAGTTCAACAACACCGACGAGTGGTACGCCGCGATCCCCGAGGACAGCCGTCCTTCGAAGGAGCAGCCGTTCTACCACCTGCTGGCCGAGAACGATCAGAGCTACTACGTCGCCTATGTCTCGGAACAGAACCTGGTCGAGGACTACTCGGGCGAGCCGGTGGATCACCCGGACATCCCCGATCTCTTCGGGCCGTTCACCGACGGGTATTACCCGCTGCATTTCCAGCTGAACTGAGCGCCGGGTGCGGGTGGGGTGGACCCCCGCCCCACGTGCGTGTCGGGATTGGTCGGGGCGCCGCCCGGCGTGACGGCGCATCTGCGCAGGGTGGGGTTTCACCCCACCCCGGCAATTTCCCATCAGTACCCGATCGCGCAGCCGTCCTTGCGCGGATCGCTGCCCGCCATCAGGACGCCGTCGTCGCGGATGTGGATCGCCTGGGCACCGCCGATGGCCTCGTCCGGGGTGCGGACATCGTGGCCGAGGGCGGCCAGCGCGGCGCGCGTCGCCTCGGGGTAGCCGCGCTCCACGTTCAGCACGCCATCGGTTGCGAAGCAGCGCGGCGCGTCGATGGCGGCCTGCGGGTCGAGGCCGAAGTCATGCACGTTGGTGGTGAAGCGGGCGTGGCCGGTGCACTGGTAGGCGCCGCCCATCACGCCGAAGGGCATCACCACCCGGCCGTTGTCGCGCAGCATGCCGGGAATGATCGTGTGCATCGGCCGCTTGCCCGGCGCCATCTCGTTCGCGTGGCCCTTCTGCAGGGAGAACCCGGCGCCGCGGTTCTGCAGCAGGATGCCGAACTTCTCGGACGCGATGCCCGAGCCGAAGCCGTGGAAGATCGAATAGATCAGCGACACCGCCATCCGGTCCTTGTCGACCACGGTGATGTAGATCGTGTCCTTGTGCACCGCCTCGCTGGTCTGCGCGGCCGAGGCCATGGCGCGTTTCGGGTCGATCAGGGCCGCCAGTTTCTCGGCCGTCGCGTCCGACAGCATGTGGTCGAGCCGGGTCATGTGATCGGGGTCCGACAGGAACCGGTCGCGCGCGTCGTAGGCGAGCTTGGTCGCCTCGGCCTCGATATGCGCGCGTTCGGGCCCCCATGGGTCCATGCCCGCGATGTCGAATTTCGACAGGATGTTCAGCAGCAGGATGGCGGTCGCGCCCTGGCCGTTCGGCGGATGCTCGAGCAGTTCGATGCCGCGGTACATGCCGCTGATCGGTTTCGTCGGCGTCGCCTCGACCCCGGCGAAATCCTCGAGCGTCTGGGGGCCGCCAAGCGCCTGCAGGGTGGCGACCATGTCCTCGGCCACCTCGCCCTCGTAGAAGGCGGAGGCGCCTTCGCGGGCGACGCGGCGCAGCACCTCGGCCTGGCCGGGGGCGCGGAAGAGCGTGCCGACCTTGGGCACCTCGCCGTTCGGCAGG
The DNA here is from genome assembly GCF_042188925.1 of Pseudooceanicola sp. LIPI14-2-Ac024. Lineage (GTDB taxonomy): Bacteria > Pseudomonadota > Alphaproteobacteria > Rhodobacterales > Rhodobacteraceae > Pseudooceanicola. Next base: position 3,572,170 of record NZ_CP170102.1, on the reverse strand, counting down.
AAGTGGCGGCGCGCGGTCTCGTTCAGGGTCTTGTGCTTGTAGGCATAGTCCCAGGCGACGCGGGGGGCGACGGGCACGCCGGCCTCGGCATGGCGGATCGTCGGCTCCAGCACCGCGTCGAGGCCGAGCTTGCCGTAGGTTTCGCTGAGGCGGCAGAAGGCGTCGATGGCGCCCGGCACGGTCACCGCCCAGGGGCTTTGCAGCGGCACCTTGTCGTGACCCTGGTCGCGCAGCACCTGCGCCTCGGCACCGGCCCCGGCCCGGCCCGAACCGTTCAGCGCCTCGACCTCGGCCCCCGGACCGCGCGAGACCAGCGCGAAGAGGTCGCCGCCGATCCCGGTCATCGCGGGTTCGCAGAGGCCCAGCAGCACGGCCCCGGCGATGGCGGCGTCCATGGCGTTGCCGCCGCGGTTCAGGACGGCGACCGCTTCCTGCGCGGCGAGCGGGTGCGAGGTGGAAGCGATGCCGTTGAGGGCGAGGACCGGCGAACGGCCGGGCAAGTGAAAGTCACGCATTGAGGATCTCCCTGTTCGGGCGCGATCCTAGTCAGACGGCGCGCGTCGTCCAGAGGCCTTTGCCCTGAGACAGGCGGCGGGTCGGGGGATGTGGGGGAGGTCGGGCTGCATAGTACCTCGACGTCGCGCACTGGGTGGGGGCTGTTTGGAACGCGACGCCGAGGGAAGCCATATGCAGCTACAGGTCCTGTTATGACGCTGCATTCGGACGGAACTTCGCTGTGATTTGGGCATTTTGGTGATCGATGCGGGCGATCCGACGACAATGCCCATTCGGACCGGGATCGCGTTACCGATTTGGCAACAATCTGCGTTCCATGCCGGTGTCGTTCCCGCGTGGGGATCGAAACAGGCCGGCGGGAGGAAAGAGGGATTCGACCGCAGAGTCGCGCTGAGGATAGAGTTATCCACAATATTTCAGCAGCTTAGATGACGTCGCGCCATCTTGGGACGATGATTCCATGCGACAGCGGACGGAATGTGAGGCCGCGTGGGGCGGAATTGTCGTTTCCGGTTGCGATCCGGCTGATGCAGCCCCGATCAGCCGACCCTGAGCGCCATGCCGACCGCAATCCGGAAGGTCAGGATGTTTTCGCCGCCTTCGCGCCGGTAATCGATGTCGCGGGCGATGTCGCGGATGATGAACCAGCCGAAACCACCCTCGGGCATGTCGATCATGGCGTTGCGGCCATCGGCCAGGTCGCCCAGCGGGATCTCGCCCTCCGGCATCGGGTCGCCACGGTCGCGTATCCGGACCCAGAGCCCGTCGGGGGCGCGTTGGCACTGGACGTCGACCCAGCCGCCCTGCGCGCCGTAGGCGTGTTCGACGACATTGTTCAGCACCTCGGCCAGCACCAGTTCGACCGTGCCGCGTTCCTCGTGTTCGAGCCGCAACGGCCTGAGGTCGCGCATGATCGCGGCCAGCGCCTGGCGCACGGCAATCGGGGTGGCCGAGAAGGCGAGCCGCACCTCGGCATCGTCGGCGCCGGTCAGCGGGGGAACCGGGGCGCCGCCCATCTCAGCCTGCATGGGTCCGCAGCGCGTCGTCCACGCCCGCGTGCACCGGAAAGACCGAATCCATCCGTGTGAGGCGGAACACCCGGTCGACATTGGTCTGCATGGCGGCCAGTTCCAGCCTGCGGTCGTCCCCCAATTCCTTCATCACGGCGACGATGGCGCCAAGGCCGCTCGAATCGATGAAGACCACCTGCGCGAGGTCGAGCACCACCCGCCCCGTGCCGTTGGCCGTCACCTCGCGCATAGCGTCCTTGAACTGGATCGCGGCGGCCGCGTCGATCCGGTCCTCGTTGACCGAGACGACCAGGATGCCGTCCTCTTCCCGCGCCGTAACGTGCATGTGCCAGCTCCGTTCGCACCTCGTGTAGCTGGCAGGCTAGACGCCAATCCTTACCATTCGGTATGCAGGGGCCAGACCGAGGAGGATCGGACATGCAGGATGTGGTCATCGCGGGCGCGGCCCGTACCGCCATGGGCGGGTTCCAGGGGGTGTTCGCCGGCGTTCCGGCGGCCGAGCTGGGCGGCGCGGCGATCCGCGCGGCGCTGGCGCAGGCGGGCGTCGCGACGGTGGACGAGGTGCTGATGGGCTGCGTCCTGCCTGCGGGCCAGGGCCAGGCCCCGGCGCGGCAGGCGGGTTTCGCGGCGGGGCTGGGCGAAGAGGTTCCGGCCACGACGCTGAACAAGATGTGCGGCTCGGGCATGAAGGCGGCGATGTCGGCCTACGACCAGCTCGCGCTCGGCCAGAACTCGGTGATGGTCGCGGGCGGGATGGAGAGCATGACCAATGCCCCCTACCTGCTGCCGCAGATGCGCGGCGGCGCGCGGATCGGGCACCAGCAGGCCGTCGACCACATGTTCCTCGACGGGCTGGAAGACGCCTATGACAAGGGCCGCCTGATGGGCACCTTCGCCGAGGATTGCGCCGAGGCGTTCCAGTTCACCCGCGAGGCACAGGACGACTATGCCCTGCGGTCGCTGTCGAACGCCCTTGAGGCCCAGGCCTCGGGCGCCTTCGCGGACGAGATCGCGCCCTTCACCGTGACGAGCCGCAAGGGCGAGACGGTGATCGCGGCCGATGAGCAGCCCGCCAGCGCCCGGCCCGAGAAGATCCCGACGCTGAAACCCGCCTTCCGCAAGGACGGGACGGTGACGGCGGCCAACTCCTCGTCGATCTCGGACGGGGCGGCGGCGCTGGTCATGGCCTCGGGCGCGACGGCCAAGGCGCGCGGGCTGAACGTGCGGGCGAGGGTGCTTGGACACGCCAGCCACGCGCAGGCGCCGGGCCTCTTCACCACCGCCCCCGTGCCGGCCGCGCAGAAGCTGCTGCGCAGGCTGGGCTGGACGGTGGCCGATGTCGACCTGTGGGAGGTCAACGAGGCCTTTGCCGTGGTGCCGATGGCCTTCATGCAGGAGATGGGGCTGTCGCGCGAGGTGGTGAACGTGAACGGCGGCGCCTGCGCGCTTGGCCACCCGATCGGCGCCTCGGGCGCGCGGATCATCGTCACGCTGCTGAACGCGCTGGAAACCCGAGGGCTGACGCGCGGGGTGGCGGCGATCTGCATCGGCGGGGGCGAGGGCACCGCGATCGCGATCGAACGGGTCTGAGACGCCGCAGGGCCGCGATTTCCGCGGCCCGCATCTTGCCAATCGGTTGATATTCAACGCCTCATGCCCGCGGGGGCGGATCCGTTGCGACGGAGAGGGAGGTCTTGATGGGAAAACTCGGGATATTCGGCGGGCTGGTGCGCCTGCTGCTGCCGGCGGGCGCGATCGGCATGCTCTACGGCGGCCGCCTGCCCGAGGTGGCGGGGCGCCGGATCGACCCCAAGGCGCAGGCGCTCCTGGACCTGATCGTCGCGGTGCGCGGGCCGAACCCGCTGACCACCGTGGCCGACAGCCGGGTGCAGATGGCCGGGTTCGTCGAGAAGTTCGACCTGCCCGGCCCTGCCGAGGTGCGCCGCGAGGCGGGGGAACTGCCGGGGGCCGAGGGGTATCGCGCGGCGCGGGTCTATTACCCGCCCGCCGCGAAACCGGCGGCGACGCTGCTCTACTTCCACGGCGGAGGTTGGGTGCAGGGCAGCATCGACACCCATGACGCGCTCTGTGCCAAGCTGGCGGCGCAGGCGGGCGTGCGGGTGATTTCCTACGACTACAGGCTGGCGCCCGAGGATCGCTTCCCCGCGGCGCCGGACGACGTGCTGGCGGCCTACCTCGGACTGGTGTCGGGCGAGGAGGAGCTGCGGGCGGACCCCGCGAAACTGGTGGTCGGCGGCGACAGCGCGGGGGCGAACCTGGCGGCGGGGCTGATGCACGACCTCGTCGCGGGCGGCCACCCGCTGCCCGCCGGGCAGATCCTGGTCTACCCGGCGGTGGACGGGCGGATGACCTCGGACTCGATGCAGGCGCTGGCGGACAACGCGCTGCTGCCGCGCGACCGGATGGAATGGTACCTGGACAATTACCTGCCCGCCGGGCACGACCGGCAGGACCCGCGGTTCTCGCCGCTGTTCTCGGACCACCTGGCGGGGCAGCCGCCGGCGCTGATCCTGGTGGCGGGGCACGATCCGCTCTGGGACGACGGGCAGGCCTATGCCAGCCGCCTGCACGGTGCGGGGGTCGAGGTCGAGGTGGCGGAGTACCCCGGCCAGATCCACGGCTTCCTCAATTTGACCAAGGTGCAACCCGAGGGCACGGTTGCGATCGCCGGGCTGGCCCGCTGGCTGAGCGGGCGGCTGCACGGCTGAGCGCCCGCGGGCGGGCGGAAAGGACAACGATGCTGGATGGAACCTGCCTCTGCGGCGCGTGCCGCTTCACGGTCGACGGGCCGGTGACGGCCGCCTCGGCCTGCCACTGCAGCCAGTGCCGCAAGACATCCGGCCATGTCTGGGCCTCGGCCCGGGCCCCGCAGGACGCGGTGCGGATCGAGGGGCCGGTCAGCTGGTACGCCTCATCGGCCGCGGCCGAGCGCGGGTTCTGCCCGCGTTGTGGGGCCTCGATGTTCTGGAGGGCGCACGGAGAGGATCATGTGAGCTTTGCGCTTGGCTGCATCGACGGTCCGACCGGGCTTCGGCTGGAGAAGCACATCTTCTGCGCCGACAAGGGCGATTACTACGACATCGCCGACGGGGTGCCGCGGTTCGTCTGACCGTGCCGGGCGCAGGGAGTGGAATCCCGGGCCCGCAATCGCTATCTGGCGGGGATGGACGACTACTGCCCCCCGACCGACCCGCTCGACGTGATCCACGAGGACCACGAACTGCTGGTGGTGAACAAGCCCTCGGGCCTGCTGTCGGTGCCGGGCCGGGGCGAGCATCTGGCCGACTGCCTTCTGAGCCGGCTCGAGGCCGCGTTTCCCGGCGTGCTGCTGGTGCACCGGCTGGACCGCGACACGTCCGGCGTGATGGTCTTTGCCCTGACGCCGCATGCGCAGCGCCACCTGGGGCTGCAGTTCGAACATCGCCGCACCAAGAAAACCTATGTCGCGCGGGTTTCGGGCGAGATGGCCGAGAAGTCGGGCACCGTGGACCTGCCGCTGGCGGTGGACTGGCCGAACCGGCCCAAGCAGCATGTCGATCACGAGAACGGCCGCCCGGCGCAGACCGACTGGCGGGCGCTGAAGGTGGGGGATGGCGAGACGCGGGTGCGCCTGCTGCCGCGCACCGGACGGAGCCACCAGTTGCGTGTGCACATGGCGGCGCTCGGCCACCCGATCCTGGGCGATCCGTTCTATGCCGAGGGCCCGGCGCGCGACGACCATCCCCGCCTGATGCTGCATTCCGAGGAACTGCGGCTCCTGCACCCCGACGGCGGGCGTGGCATGGCCTTTCGGTCCAAGGCGCCGTTCTGAGGGCTTGCCCCGGGGTCGGGAGCGGATAGCCTGCGCCTGACCAACGCCGGGGAGCGCACATGCCGCACGATTACGACAAAGGCCGCCTGAACCTGCCCTTCGTGGGCATCCCCACCTTTGCAAAGTCCCCCTACGAGCCGGACTGGAGCGCCATCGATGCCGATGTCTGCATCCTGGGTGCGCCCTTCGATGCCGGAACCCAGTGGCGGACCGGGGCGCGTTTCGGGCCGCGCGCGATCCGCGAGGCGTCGACCCTGTTCAGTTTCGGGCATGCCGGGGCCTACGATTTCGAGGACGACGTGACCTACCTCGACGGTGCCCGGATCCTGGACCTGGGCGATGCCGACATCATCCACACCGACACGACCGGCAGCCACCGCAACATCGAGGCCGGGGTGCGCGCCATCCTCGACGCGGGCGCGCTGCCGGTGGTGCTGGGGGGCGATCATTCGGTGTCGATACCGGCCATCGCCGCCTTCGAGGGCCGGGGTGACCTGCACGTGGTGCAGATCGACGCGCATCTCGATTTCGTCGACGAGCGGCACGGCGTTCGGTTCGGCCACGGCAACCCGATGCGCCGGGCGGCCGAGCGGGATTTCGTCACCGGCCTGACGCAGGTGGGGATCCGCAACGTCTCGTCCACCGCGAAGGAGGGCTATGCCGACGCGCGCGCCATGGGATCGACCATCGTGTCGGTCCGGCAGGCGCGAAAGCTGGGGACGGAGGGATTGCTGGCACTGGTGCCCGACGGCGCGCGCGTCTACTTGACCATCGACATCGACGGGTTCGACCCCTCGATCGCGCCCGGCACCGGCACGCCGTCGCACGGCGGTTTCCTCTACTACGAGATGCTCGAGTTCATCGCCGGCCTGGCCCGGCGGAACGAGGTCGTGGGCATCGACCTGGTCGAGGTTGCACCGGATCACGACCACAGCCAGTGCACCGCGATCCTTGCGGCGCAGCTGCTGCTGAACACCATCGGGCGGGTGCTGCACGCGAGGACGTGACCGGGACGCGCCGCGCGAAGCGATTGGCCTTTGTCCGCGGCGGGGGTATGCACGGGGAAAGCGAGAGGACCATCCATGACGCCCGAAGAGATCGCCCGCCTGCCCTACCGCCGCAATGTCGGCGTGATGCTTGCCAACCGCGACGGACAGGTCTGGGTCGGACAGCGGCTGGATTACGCGGGCGAGGCCTGGCAGATGCCGCAGGGCGGGATCGACGAGGGCGAGGATGCCCGCGCCGCCGCCCTGCGCGAGCTGGAGGAAGAAACCGGCGTCACCGCCGACATGGTCACCGTCGAGGCCGAGAGCGCCGGCTGGCACGCCTATGACCTGCCGGCCGAGCTGATCGCGAAGCTCTGGAAGGGGCGTTACCGCGGGCAGCAGCAGAAGTGGTTCCTGATGCGGTTTCACGGCCGCGACGAGGACATCGACATCGTTACCGAACATCCGGAGTTCTCGGAATGGAAATGGATCGACAGGGCAGACCTGATCGGGGCCATCGTGCCCTTCAAGCGTGCGGTCTACGAGGCCGTGCTGGCCGAACTGGGGCCGCGGCTCTCGCCGCGCTGACGCTGGCCTTGCCGGTAGCGGGCCCGGCGCTGGCGCTGTCCTGCGCGCGGCCCGACGTGACGCGCAGCTTCCAGGAGGCCGCGGCGGCCGAGACGGCCTATGTCATCGTGCACGGCACGCTCGACTTCGACGCCGCGGCGCTGCCCGAACAGGACCTGACCCAGCCAGGACCCGAGAGCACGCCCGTCGCCGCGCGGATCGAGGGCCTTGCCCTGACGCCCAAGGGGTTTTCGATCCCGTTCGACCAGCCGGTGACGCTCGACGTGCAGTGCCTGGGGCCGTGGTGCGCCGGGGCAGAGCCCGGGTCGGACGTGCTGGCCTTTGTCGAACGGGACGACACCGGCTTTACCCTGCGGCTGTCGCCCTGCCCCGGCACGGCGTTCTTCGCGCCGAGCGCGGCGGACCTACAACGGGTGACCGCCTGCCTTCAGGGCAGGAACTGCGAGACCGAGAGCTGACCTGAACGGGCGCGGTCGAGCTGCACGTTGATCGCCGCGCCCAGCAGGATCGAGATCGCGCTGACGAAGAGCCAGATCAGCAGCGCGATGGCGGCGCCGATAGAGCCGTAGACCTCGTTGATGCTGCCGAAATTCGTGAGGTAGATCGTCAGCCCCCAGGATGACACGAACCATAGCGCGATCGCCACGCCGGCCCCGGGGGTGATCCATTTCAGCCGCGCGTCCTTGGTCGTGTTCGGCCCGTAGCGGTAGAGCAGCGCCAGCCCGGCGAGCAGCACGCAGATCACCCCGATCCAGCGGCCAAGCTCGACCAGGACGCCGGTCATCTGGCCGGGCGGAAAGATCCGCAGGAAGATCGGCAGCGCCAGCAGCAGGACCAGCGAAACGACGGCAACCCCGAAGAGCGCCAGCGTAAGCAGCGCGGCGGTGGCGTAGTGCCGGACGCTGCCGCGCCGGGCGTAGCCGTGGATCATGTTGAGCCCGATGATCAGCGCGGCCACCCCCGCGCGGGCCGACCAGATCGCCAGCAGGAGCGAGACCAGACCGGTCAGCGTGAGCTTGTCGGGGCTGGTCTGCAGAAGGGCGGTGACCTGCCCGACGATGATCGACAGCACCTCTTCGGGAATGATGTGGTCGAGCATCTCGATCTGCCGCATCAGGACGTCGGGATCGGCCAGCAGGCCCCAGACGGCGATCAGCGCGGCCAGCGCCGGAAAGAGCGAGAGCATGGCGAAGAAGGCGACGCCGGCAGCGACCAACATCATGTTCGCCTCGGGGATCAGGGCGACGGCGCCGACGCAGGCAATCCACCAGGCGCGCAGGCCTGTGGCCCCCTCGGGCGCGGTCGGGCCAGCCTGGCCGGCGTCACCCGTCATGCGGGCCCCGGCCGGTGGCGCGGGGCCGCATCAGGCCTCAGGCGCTGCGGGCGGTCGACCGCGGCCCGGCGATCAGCCAGATCAGGAAGCCGAGGACCGGCAGGATCACGACGAGAAGGACCCATAGCACCTTTTTGCCCGTGGAAGTGGCCGAGCCGATGATGGACACGATGGCCCAGATGTCCAGTGCAAGAATGATGAGGCCACCAAGGCCGCTGAGCTCCAGCATGTGCGTTCTCCGGTTTGATATCCGCGTTGTATGACGCCGGATCAACCGCCGTGCGGGCGCAAGGTTCCCGCGGGGGCGCAGGGTGTTCTGACAACTGGGAGGGAGGATATGGCTGGCGGGGTACTGAGGTAAATCGGGGACGTGCACCCCGCCAGGCCATGGAGGCCGGTCCGAGGACCGGTTGCGGATGAAACGCGGGTGCCGCCGAAAGGTTCCCGCTGCGGTGCAAAATTTTCGCGGGAACGATCCCGGGGCTGGCGGCGTTTGAAATCCAGACCGCGCCACCACGGGGTGGCGTCAGATACGTAACTGAAATGAAAGGAATTTCCCATGCTTTGGTGGGCTGCCTGTTTCCTTGTCATCGCTCTCGTTGCCGCTGTTTTCGGCTTTGGCGGGATCGCATCGGCTTCGGCCGGTATTGCTCAGGTCCTGTTCGTGATCTTCATCGTGCTCTTCATCGTCGCGATGATTGCACGCGCCGTGCGCGGCCGGACTCCTTGAAAGAGCAACGCCCGTCGCACAGGCGGGCGAAACGTCTGAAATGAAAGAGGGTGGCCCCGACAGGAGCCACCCTCTTTCATGTCGTGGGGCTGCGGTGCGGCGGGTCAGCCGTGCAGCGTCTCGGTCGAGGCAAAGAACATCGCCTGGCTCGCGGCCAGCCTGATCTGCTCCTCGGTGTAGGGCTTGGTGATCAGGAAAGCCGGTTCCGGCTTTTCCCCGGTCAGCAGGCGTTCCGGGAAGGCGGTGATGAAGATCACCGGCAGGTCGCCCAGTTCGGCCAGCAGGTCGTTCACCGCGTCGATGCCCGACGAGTTGTCGGCCAGCTGGATGTCGGCAAAGATCAGGTCCGGACGCTCGGCCTTGCCAAGCGCCACCGCCTCGGCCCGGGTGCGGGCGACGCCGGTCACCGCGTGGCCCATGTCGGCGACGATGCTCTGCAGGTCCATGGCGATGATCGCCTCGTCCTCGATCACCATGACCTTGCCGGTCACGCTGTCGGACAGCTCCTTCTGGGCGATGCGGACCAGCTCCTCGGCCTCGGCCTCGCCCACGCCCATGATCTCACCGACCTGGGCAAAGTTGAATTCCTCGATCGTATGCAGCAGCAGCGCCTCGCGCGTGTTCGGCGTGAGACGCTTGAGGTGGGACTGCGCACGGGCCTTGAGCCCGGTCTCTGCCTCTTCGACCGGCGAGCCCGAGCTGGTCCAGATCGCGTGGAAGGCGCCGAACAGGGCGACCTTGGTCGATTTCGACCGGTCGACGAGGTTCGGGTCTTCCAGCATCGCCTCGAGCGTGGCGGCCGCGTAGTTGTCCCCGGAGTCCTGGCTCCCTGTCAGGGCGCGTGCATAACGTCGCAGAAACGGAAGCTCTTGCGCCACATTGGTGACGAAATCTTCGGTAGCTACGGGTTGGTTCATGGAAACGTGCACCTTTTTCGATTTTTCTGGGAACCAAACACCCCGGCCCGCGTTTAGTTCCGAAATTTTTGATACGCACCGACACAATCGACAAGGGATCATGGCGCACGACAGCGAAAATGACAACGTTCGACGGCAGATCGACGAGAACCTGAGGCGCGTCTACCAGGAGAAGGTCGAGGAGCAGCTTCCCGACCGCTTCAAGCAACTGCTTGATCAACTGAAAGCGCAGGAACCGAACGGCGGCCAAAAATGACCGCAAAGGATCCGCGCGACGCGATCGTCGATCACCTGCCGGCCCTGCGGGCGTTTGCAATGAGCCTTTGCCGCAACTCAGCGCAGGCCGACGACCTGGTGCAGGACACCGTCGTCAAGGCCTGGACCAAGTTCGACAAGTTCCAGCAAGGCACCAACCTGCGCGCCTGGCTCTTCACCATCCTGCGCAACACCTTCTATTCGAGCCGCCGCAAGGCGCAGCGCGAGGTGGCGGACGTCGATGGCGTGTTCTCGGCCAACCTGGCGTCCAAGCCCGACCATGACGGGCGGCTGGCGCTGAAGGACTTCGAGGTGGCATTTGCGCAACTGCCCGACGAGCAGCGTGAAGCGCTGGTGCTTGTCGGCGCCTCCGGCTTCTCCTACGAAGAAGCCGCCGAGATGTGCAAATGCGCCGTCGGCACGATCAAGAGCCGCGCCAACCGCGGCCGTGCAAAGCTGGCCGAACTGCTGCAGCTGGACGACAGCGAGAGCATGGAGCTGACCGACCAGTCGACGATGGCCGTTCTTGCGGCCAACGCACGGTCCGCCAGCTGAGATGACCGCCCTATGCGGAAACGCCTGTTCGACAGCCTCGGGACCCGGGTCGTGGCGATGCTCTCCATCGCCCTTCTCCCCGTGGGCCTCATCTCGCTCTACCAGACAAGCCATGTGATCCGGCAGGCGGACGAGCTGTCGCGGTCTGCCCTGATCGGGCTGGCGCTGTCCTCGACCGAAAGCCAGAGCGACCTGATTCACGAAGGCTTTGCCGCCGCCCGGGTGCTGGGCGGCGCGCTGGTGCCGATCCGCGACGACGCCGAGGCCTGTTCCGAGCTGATGCGCGGCTTCGTGCGTGCGCACCCGGCCTATTCGCAGGCGATCTACGTGCAGAACGATGGCCAGTCGCTCTGCAACTCCGAGGGCAAGCCGGTCGACCTTAGCTCCTCGAAAACCTACCAGAAGATGCAAGAGGAACCTCGGCGGCAGTTCAACTTCGTCGAGACCGGCAAGGTCACCGGCGGTCCGGTGGTCCTGATCTCTCAGCCTGTCTACGACGAGATGACGCTGATCGGCCATGTCAGCCTGTCGCTCCCGCGGGAGAACATCCAGCTGGAGCCCAGCTATGTCGAGGGGCGGCATCCGCTGAACGTGATCACCCTGAACGGCGACGGCGACGTCATCATGGCGCCGGGCGACATCGAGACGGCCAAGGCACAGCTGCCCGCATTCCGCGACCTGACCTCGTTCCTCTATCGCCGGGCCACGACCTTCGTCGCCGACGACCGCACCGGCAAGGAACGCATCTACTCGGTGGTGCCGATCATCCCCGGTGTCGCCATCGCCTTCGCGGTGTGGGAGCCGACGGAACCCGCGGCCAACGGCCCGCTGATGGCGCGCGCGGCGCTGGCCTTTCCGATCCTGATGTGGGCGATCAGCCTCGTCGTGGCCTACATCGCCGTGCACCGGCTGGTGCTGCGCCACGTCCGCGCCCTGCGCCGCAAGATGCGCGATTTCAGCACCGACGGCATCAGCTACCACGCGCCCGGAACCATCGGGTCGGACAGTGCGCCGGCCGAGCTGAAGCAGATGGAAGAGGCGTTCGACACCATGGCCGAGCGGATCGTGCGCGACACGGCCGAGCTGGAAAACAACCTCCACGAAAAGAACGTGTTGCTGAAGGAGGTCCACCACCGGGTGAAGAACAACCTCCAGCTCATCGCCTCGATCATGAACATGGAGATCCGCAAGGCCCGCGCGGCCGAGACCGGATCGACCCTCAAGCGGGTGCAGGACCGGGTGCTGGGCCTCGCCACCGTGCACTCCAACCTCTACCACACCTCGCGCCTCGCCTCGCTCAGGGCCGACAGCCTGCTTCACGACATCCTCGGGCAGACGCTGAAATCCGCCCTACCCGACGGCGCGGTCGAGGTCAGCATCGAGACCGACGAGATCATCCTCTACCCCGACCAGGCGGTGCCGCTGTCGCTCCTCGCGACCGAGGCGGCGACCAACGCGGTCAAGTACCTCGGCCAGCCGGCGGAGGGCACGAAGCCCTGGGTACGGGTGACACTGAAGCGGACCGATGCCGGCCATTTCGCGTTCCGGATGGAAAATTCGCGCGGGACGCCCCTGCACCTGCAGGGCGACGTGCCGGACGGCACCGGCCTCGGCAACCAGCTGATCGACGCCTTCGCGATGCAGCTGGGATCCCGCGCCGAGGTCAGCGAGGACGACAAGAGCTACGCCCTGACCGTCGAGGTCAAGGTCAAGGGCTTCGGCGCAGAGAGCGACGCGGCGGCCTAGGTCAGACCCACTTGGCCAGCGGCGGCAGCGACATCAGCACGGCATTGGCGTCGTGCCCGGTCTGCAGCCCGAACTTCGTCCCCCGGTCATAGACCAGGTTGTATTCGGCATAGAGCCCGCGGTGCACCAGTTGCACGTCACGCTCTGCCGCGCCCCAGTCCATCCCCATCCGGCGTTCGACGAGCGGGACATAGGCCGGCAGGAACGCCTCGCCCACGTCCCGGATGAAGGCAAAGTCCGCCGCCCAGTCTCCGGTGCAGTGATCGTCGAGGAAGATGCCGCCGACTCCGCGCGCCCGGCCGCGGTGCGGGATGTAGAAATACTCGTCCGCCCAGGCCTTGAACCGGGGATAGAGATCGGCGCCGTGGCGGTCGCAATGTTCCTTCTGCACGGCATGGAAATGCGCCGTGTCCTCGGCATACTCGATGCAGGGGTTCAGGTCGGAGCCGCCGCCGAACCACCAGCCGTGCGGGGTCCAGAACATGCGGGTGTTCATGTGCACCGCCGGGGCGTGCGGGTTCTGCATGTGCGCGACGAGGGAGATGCCGCTGGCCCAGAACCGCGGATCGTCCTTCATCCCCGGCAGCCCGGTGCGCGCCGCCATCGAGGCCTGCGCCGCCTCGCCCAGTTCGCCGTAGACGGTCGAGACGTTGACGCCGACCTTCTCGAACACCCGGCCGCCGCGCATCACGCTCATCAGCCCGCCGCCGGCATCGCCGCCGTCCGGCGCCGCGCGCCGGGTCTCGGTCACCTCGAACCGGCCCGGCGTGCCGCCCGCCTTGTCCTCGAGCCCCTCGAAGGCCGCCACGATCCGGTCGCGCAGTTCGCGGAACCAGCCTGCCGCCCGCGCCTTTTCGTCCAGCATTTCGCTCATCCCGGCCTCCGCATCGCCTTCATCATCGGTCGGCACGCGGATACCCCCCGCGACCGGCCGGCCACAAGTCCCCCTGCTTCACCTTTGCGAAAATACTCCCGCCCGCGGCCACGGCCGCGGCGGACCCGATGCCCGCGCCGGGAGTTCGTCGCGCGAGGGGCCGGGCGAGGCGCGGGCCCGGTCAGTGCGCCGGTGCGTGCACCGGGTCGATCAGCGTGCGCCCGCCGTCAAGCGTCATGATCTGCCCGGTCATGAAGCCCGAGGCATCGCCAGCCAGGTACTGCACAGCCTCGGCCAGTTCGCCGGCGGCGGCGATCCGGTGCATCGGCGTGCAGCTTTCGATCTCTTCCCGGAACTCGCCGTTTTCCTTCAGCGCGTTCTGCAGGCTGGCCGACATGACCGACCCGAAGGCGACCGCGTTCACCCGGATCCGGTGCGGCGCCAGCGCCACCGCCATCGACCGGGTCATCTGGTCCAGCGCGGCGGTCGAGATCGAGTATCCCAGCAGGTCGGGGTTGGCGCGGCGTGCGGCGATCGACGACAGGTTGATGATCGACCCGGCCGGGCCGTCGGTCTGGCCCTCGGCCTGCTTGATCATCCGCTTGGCGACGCTCTGGCTGAGGCGCAGGGCGGTCATCAGGTTCTGCTGCAGCAGGAACTCGACCTCGTCCGCATCGGGGTTCAGCGCCTCGGACGGACGGATCGACCGCGAGGCATTGACCAGGATGTCGACCCGGTCGAAGGCGTCGATCGTGGCCGAGAGCAGGTTCGCGACGGTCAGCTTCTCGCGCAGGTCGCCGGCGAAATAGCGGATGTTGTCGTCCTCGGTCTGCTCGCCCAGCTCTTCGACCAGACGGTCCTCGTCGATGTCGGCAAAGACGACGTTCGCCCCGCGGTCCGCAAAGTGGCGGGCGATGGCCAGCCCGATCCCGTTGGCGGCACCCGTCACGATGGCGGTGCGGCCCGCGATGGAAAACGACATGGGTCTCTCCCCGTTTGGCGTTCGGTCAGGTTACGCGATCGCGCCGCAGGTGGCGAGCGGTGAGGGTCGCGGTCAGGATCTTGAACCTATTGTCACCGCCGGCCTCTTCGACAGTGCCGAATGCGGCGCGGATCACGTCTTCGTAGGGCAGATGCCGGTTTGCCACGATCCAAACACGCCCGCCCGGCCGGAGCATCTCGGCGGCGGCCCGGATGAAGCCCTGCCCGATGCCGGGATCGGCCGCGCGGCTCTGGTGGAACGGCGGGTTCGAGATCACCCAGTCGCAGGCCGCGCGCGGTTTCCAGCGGGTCGCGTCGGCCCAGTGGAACTGGGCGCGCGGGTCGGTGACATTGGCGCGGGCACAGGCCAGCGCGTCGTGATCGGCCTCGACCAGGTCGAGGTGCGTGACACCCTCGCGCGCCAGGACCTGCGCCGACAGGTAGCCCCAGCCGGCGCCCAGATCGGCGCCGCGGCCGGACAGCTTTTCTGGCAAGCTCTCGGCCAGCAGGGCCGAGGCCGGGTCGATCCCGTCGGCGGAAAAGACGCCGGGCGCGGTGACCCAGCCGCCGGGCAGGGTCTGCGGGCCGGTCACGGCCCAGTCGGCGAAATCGCCGCCCTCGAACCAGAAGAGCTTGCCATGGGCCTTGTTCATCGGCCCCTGCACCGGGACACGCTTGCGCACCGCCTTGAGGATGGAATCGACACCGTCGGTCTTGGTCCCGTCGATCACGACGGGGCCGTCCGTCACGGCGGCCGCCTGTGCGACCAGCGCCTGCGCCAGTTTCTTGGCCCTCGGCAGGAAGACAAGCGCCGCGGCGAAGTCGCCCTCGGCGGTCAC
Organism: Pseudooceanicola sp. LIPI14-2-Ac024; assembly: GCF_042188925.1. GTDB lineage: Bacteria > Pseudomonadota > Alphaproteobacteria > Rhodobacterales > Rhodobacteraceae > Pseudooceanicola. The sequence continues at coordinate 3,556,987 of NZ_CP170102.1, read as the reverse complement.
CGCACAGTCGAAGCCTTCGGCGGCGAAGGCGTCATGGTCGGGTGCAAACGTGGTGACGATGTTGACGCGGTCGCGCGGAAGCGCCGACAGGTCCTGCCCGGCGCGTGGCGCCAGGACGGCGATCCGCCCGGCTTCGGGAAGCCGAAGCCCGCCCTCGGTCAGGGCCAGTTCCAGACGTGGCGCGGACATCGCCCTTCGCCTATTCCTTTTCCATGGTGCATTGCAGCGGGTGCTGGTGCCGGCGGGCGAAGTCCATCACCTGCGCCACCTTCGTCTCGGCGATCTCGTGGCTGAAGACACCGACGACGGCGACGCCCTTCTTGTGCACGGTCAGCATGATCTCGAACGCCTGCGCGTGGCTCATGCCGAAGAAACGTTCCAGCACCGCGACGACGAACTCCATCGGGGTGTAGTCGTCGTTCAGCAGCAGGACCTTGTAGAGAGGGGGCCGGCGAGTCTTCGGCTTGGTATCGGTCACGACCGAGGTGTCGCCATCCTCGCCGTTCCCCTGCGCCATCATGTGCAGTCGATACCAGCTCATCGCCTGTTCCGCGTCTCTTCGGGTTTCCGCCATTGGGCTTCCTATATAACTTCCAGAGCGGATGAGAAAAGAGGCCGACGGGCCTGCACGGGGTATCATGGCGGAAAAATTGACAACAATCGGTTTCGACGCGGACGACACGCTTTGGCAGAACGAACGTTTCTTCCGCCTGACGCAGGACCGATTCGCCGAGCTGCTGGCCGATTACGCCGAGGCCGGGCACCTGCACGACCGCCTGCTGGCGGCCGAGAGGCGCAACATCGGGCACTACGGATTCGGCATCAAGGGATTCGTCCTGTCGATGATCGAGACCGCGCTCGAAGTCACCGACCGGAAGGTCCCCGGCGCGGTGATCGCCGAACTGATCGCGGCCGGCCAGGAGATGCTGTCACACCCGATCGAGCTGCTGCCGCATGCCCGCGCGGCGGTCGAGGCGGTGGCCGACACCCACCGGGTGATCCTCGTGACCAAAGGCGACCTCCTCGACCAGGAACGCAAGCTGGCGCAGTCCGGACTGGGCGAGCTCTTTGACGGGGTCGAGATCGTGTCGGAGAAGACCAGCGCCGTCTACGCCCGCATCTTCGCCCGCCACGGCGACGGCGCGGACCGCGCGATGATGATCGGCAACTCCCTGAAATCCGACGTGGTTCCGGCGATCGAGGCGGGCGGCTGGGGCGTCTACGTCCCGCACGGGATGACCTGGGCCCTGGAACACGCCGACGAACCCGAAGGCGCCGACCGCTTCCACCGGCTGGACGACCTGGGCGGCCTGCCGGCGCTGGTCGCCGCCATCGGCTGAGCGTCGGGCCGCCGCCGCGACGCCCGGCGCGGGGGATTCTCGTTTCGAATTTTATCGTTCCGGTGGAGAAACAATCGCCGGTGTTGCGGACCGGGCCGAGAGGCGCACAAAATCTGGGACAAGGGCCCGAAGCGCCCGGGCCCAAAGACAAAGTGACGCTTTGCAGATGGCCCGGCCTGTGCTAGCTTTTTCCACAGAAATCAACAGCCAGTCGGACAAACCGATGGCAGAGGCAGTGAAAAGGCAGATACCGTGACAGCTCGGCGCAACCGGCTGGCTCCCGTGGGGCCGTTCCTGATCATTCTCGCTCTGATGACGCTTCTTCCGTTGAAGGCGCTGGCGGCGCCCTACGCGGCGATGGTGATCGACGCGCGCACCGGAGAGGTGCTGCATTCCGAAAACGCGGACGCCCGGCTGCACCCGGCCTCGCTGACCAAGATGATGACGCTCTACATCGCCTTCCAGGCGGTCGAGAACGGCGAAATCTCCCTCGACACCGATGTGAAGATCTCGCGCCACGCCGCGTCCGAGCCGCCGTCGAAGCTGGGTCTGCAGACGGGGCAGAAGATCAAGTTCCGCTACCTGATCCGCGCCGCCGCGGTGAAATCCGCCAACGACGCCGCCACCGCCATCGGCGAGGCGCTGGAAGGCTCCGAAGCCGCGTTCGCGCGCCGGATGACCACCACGGCCAAGGCGCTCGGGATGACGCGGACGACCTTCAAGAACGCCCATGGCCTGACCGAGGACGGCCACCTCTCGACGGCGCGCGACATGACGCTGCTGGGGCGCCACCTGCTCTACGATTACCCCGAGTACTACAACATCTTCTCGCGCCGCTCGACTTATGCCGGGATCCGCGAGGTGTCGAACACCAACCGCCGCCTGCTCGAGGCGTACCGCGGTGCGGACGGGATCAAGACGGGTTACACCCGGGCGGCGGGCTTCAACCTCGTCTCCTCGGCCAAGCGGGGTGACGAACGCATCATCGCGACGGTCTTCGGCGGCCGCTCGACCGCGTCGCGCAACGCCAAGGTGGCCGAACTGCTCGACCTCGGCTTCAAGCGCGCGCCGAGCCATGCGCCGGTCAAGGCGCCGACCGCCCCGCTCTATGCCGCCAACGACAACGCCCCGGCAGGCAAGACGGTCCGCCTGCAGACGGCGGTGACCGCCTCGCTCCGGCCCAAGGCACGCCCGCTGGTCGAGGACGCGGCGCCGGTGCTGGTGGCCCAGGCCACGCCCGAGGCCAACAAGGCGGCAGAGGCCGCGGCCATCGTCGTCGCCTCGGCCGTCAGCGTCGACATGAGCGACGTGATCGAGGACACGGTTGCCGAGGTGCAGGAAGCCGCGGTTCAGGACGCCGGGATCGCCGCCGTGACGCCCCGCCTGCGCCCGGAAGAGCCCGAGGTGGTCAGCCGCGTCTCGACGTCGGGCGGGCGCCACTGGGGCATCAACGTCGGCCGTTACCCGAGCCAGTACAAGGCCGAGCGGGTGCTGCTGCAGACCGCCCTGAACGAGATGTCGACCCTCGACGGATCGCTGCGCAAGGTGGTGAAGAAGCCGACAGGTTTCGACGCCAACTTCATGGGCCTCACCCGTGAGACCGCCGACCTCGCCTGCCGCCGACTGCAGGCGCGCAACCAGACCTGTTTCATGATCGGGCCGGCCAGCTGACATCCCTCGGCAGCGCCGGCAAGGCTGCACCGCCGCCCCCCAACGGGGCGGCGCGTGTATTTGGGGGTGCTTTCGGTGCGCCGCCCTCAGCCCTTGGGCTTGTCGTCCCACTGGTCCGACAGGATCCGGTGGCTGTCGCCCTCGGGGTCGTCGTACTGGTTCGACTTGACCGTGTAGAGAAAGGCCACCAGGCCGATCGCGCCGAGGAAGAGCGAGGTGGGGATGAGCCAGATCAGCACGTCCATCGGATCACCTCAGCCTCAGCGCGTTCAGCGACACGGTCAGGGAGCTGAGCGACATCGCCAGCGCCGCGATCAACGGCGTGGCCAGCCCGGCCACTGCCAGCGGCACGGCGATCACGTTGTAGACCGTCGCGATGCGAAAGTTCTCGCGGATGCGGCGCACCGCCTTGCCCGCGGTTTCTAGCGCGTCGGGCACCGGCGACAGGTCCTGCCCCAGCAGAACGATATCCGAAGCCACCCGCGCGGCATCCAGCGCCGAGGCGGGCGAGATCGAGACATGCGCGACGCTCAGCGCCGCGGTGTCGTTCAGCCCGTCGCCGACCATGAGGACATGCGCGCCCGCGGCCTGCATCGCCTCGATCCGGGCGGCCTTGTCGCCGGGCAGCGCCTCGGCCAGCCAGTGGTCGATGCCCAGCCGGTCCGCCAGCGCCTCGACCGCGTGGCTGGTGTCGCCGGACATCATCACCACCTTGATCCCGCGCGCCCTGAGCGCTGCCACGGCCTCCTCGGCGCCGGGGCGCAGGCGGTCGGTAAAGGTGAAGGCCACCGGGTCGGCGGCGCCGATCCGCAGGTGCGCCGAGGTCTCGTGCCCCGCCGCGGCCCCGATCCAACTGGCCCGGCCCAGCCGGACCTCCTGCCCGCGCCAGTTGCCCTGCGTGCCGTAGCCCGGCAACTCGGAAACATGCTCGACCTGCGCCGGGGTGATGCCGCGCGCGCGGATGCCGCGGGCAAGCGCCTGGCTCAGCGGATGGGCCGACCCCTCGGCCAGCGCCAGCGCCACGGCCAGGTCGTCCCCCGCCACGCCGGAGAGGTCCGTCACCTCGGGCGCGCCGGCGGTCAGCGTGCCGGTCTTGTCGAAGACCACGGTGTCCACTGCCGCCAGACGCTCCAGCGCCGTCTCGTGCTTGATCAGCATCCCCCGGCGGAAGAGCCGCCCCGACGCCGCCGTCGTCACCGCGGGCACGGCCAGGCCAAGCGCGCAGGGGCAGGTGATGATCAGCACGGCCGCCGCGATGTTCAGCGCCACCCGCAGGTCGCCCGACCAGAGCCACCAGCCCAGGAACGACAGCGCGGCGAGGATGTGGACCCCCGGCGCATAGAGCTTGGCCGCCTTGTCGGCGAGCGAGGTGTAGTTCGACCGCCCGCTTTCGGCGATCGCCACCAGTTCGGCCATCCGGTGGAGCGAGGTGTCGGCCCCGACCGCCGTGGCACGGATCACCAGCGGGCCGGTCAGGTTAACCTCCCCCGCGCTGACCATGCGGCCGGGTTCGGCAAAGACCGGCACGGTTTCCCCGGTCAGCAGCGAGCGGTCGAGTTCGGACCGCCCCTCCACGATCTCGCCGTCGACAGGCATCCGTGCGCCGGGCCGCACCCGGACCAGCATGCCGGGCGCCAGTTCGGCCACCGGCACCTGCCGTTCGCCCGCGCCCTCGACCAGCCAGGCGCGCGGGACTTCCAGCGCTGTGAGTTCCTCGGCCGCGGACCGCGCGATCGCGCGGGTGCGGTGATCGAGGTAGCGGCCGGCCAGCAGGAAGAAGGTCAGCGCGATGGCCGCGTCGAAATAGGCATGTTCACCTGACAGCGCGGTTTCCCAGAGCGAGGTGACCAGCGCCAGCAGGATGGCGAGCGAGATCGGCACATCCATGTTCAGCCGCCCGGCCCGCAGCGCGGTCCAGGCGTTGCGGAAGAAGGGCTGCGCGGCGAAGGCGATGGCCGGCAGCGTGATCGCGGCGCTGATCCAGTGGAAGAGGTCGCGCGTCGCGTCCTCGGCCCCCGACCAGACAGAGATCGACAGCAGCATGACGTTCATCATGGCAAAGCCCGCGACCGCCATGCGCATCAGGAGGTCACGCCCCGCCCTGTCGGTCCTGGTCGCCGCGATGGCACCGGCGTCGAGTTCGTGCGCCTCGTAGCCCGCGCGTTCCAGAACGGCGACAAGGTCCTCGGCCCCGATCCCCGCGTCGGCCCGGATCGAAGCTCGTTTCAGCGTCAGGTTCACCCGCGCCGACTGGACACCCGGCACCCTTGCCAGCGCCCCCTCGACGCCCGAGATGCAGGTCGCGCAGTGGATGCCCGGCAGCGAGAGCGAGATCGTCGCATCCGCCATCGCGGCCCTGGACTGGGCCAGCGCCTCGGCCGCCGGCATCGCCGCGCAGGCGGGGCAGGCCGACATCGGGGAACCGCGCAGGTCGATGGTCATCCTCTACTCCACGTGCAGCACGACGCGCTGGCGGAACGGCGTACCGTCCTGCGCCACCGCCGTCATGCGGATGTTCCAGTTGCCGTCGCCCAGGTGCACCGGCGCGGAATAGACCCGGCCGTCGAACAGGAACTCGGGCTCCACGTCCTCTTTCACATGGGTCGCCCGGCCCACCACGGCGTGCAGATCGCGGGCCCGCACCGGCTCTCCCGCGGTGTCGGTGATGGAAAGGTACACCATTCCGTTGCGCGCGTCCGCCTGGACCGTCCAGCCAAGCGCCTCCTGCGCCGCGCGGTCATCGTCGAAATGCTGCGAGGCGACGTAGGAATTCTTGACCTCGAGACCCGGAAAGGTCCTGACCGCCTGGAAGGCCAGCACGAGGTTCACGCCGATGATGATCCCGAAGGCGCCGACGAAGCCTGCCAGCACGTGCCAGCCCTTGATGCGGAAACCGGTATCCTCGGTCATCTCAGTTCACCTTTCCGTTGAAGACGGTATCGACCTCGGACTGGGCACCGCCCTCGACATCCTCGATCCCCAGGGTCAGCGGCGTCGCCTCGGCCGTAGCGGGGGCCGATCCCGGGGGCGCCGTGACATAGACCCGCTCCAGCTGCAGCGTGTCGGCGGGCACGGTCACGGTGGCGTCGTCGCTGCCCTCGACCTCGACGCTGAAAGCCGGATCTCCGCTGACCGAGAAGCGGAAGGTCTGCTCTTCGCCCAGCTTGTTGCGGACGCGCACGTCGTAAGTGTTGCGGATCGTGCCGTCGGACAGGACCACGAAGGTCGGGTTGCGCACCGGCGCGACGGTCATGTCGATCTCGGGCCGCAGGAAGAGCGCGACCAGCAGTCCGACGCCGACCAGCGACCAGAGCGCGGTGTAGAGGATCACCCGCGGCCGGAACACGTGCTTCCAGATGTTGCGCGGCGGGTTGCCCGCACGTTCGGCCTTTTCGTCGGTCAGCGCCATGTAGCCGATCAGCCCCGTCGGCTTGCCGACCTTTTCCATCACCTCGTCGCAGGCATCGATGCAGAGCGCGCAGGTGATGCAGGCCAGCTGCTGGCCGTCGCGGATGTCGATCCCCATCGGGCAGACGTTCACGCAGGCGTTGCAGTCGATGCAGTCGCCGAATTCCTCGCCGGGCTTCAGCGGCCCGCCGACGCCCGAGGGCATGCCCGGCATCGGCACGAAGGGCGAGGTGCCGCCGGTCTTTTCGCCCGCCGCGCGGGTGGTGGCCACGGCGGCCTCGGCCATCTCGCGCCGCCGCTTGCCCTTGCCGCGCGGCTCGCCCCGCCATTCGCGGTAGGCGACGGTGATCGTCTCTTCGTCCATCATGGCGGCCTGGATGCGCGGCCAGGGGCAGGCGTAGATGCAGATCTGTTCCCGCGCGAAGCCGCCGAAGATGAAGGTCGTCATCGTCAGGATGAAGACGGTCGTGTAGGCCGCAGGGTGCGCATTGAGGGTGAAGAGATCGACCAGCAGCGTCGGCGCATCGGCGAAATAGAAGACCCAGGCCCCGCCCGTCGCCATCGCGATCAGCAGCCAGGTGATCCACTTGGTCGTCCGCAGCCGCACCTTTCGCGCGCTCCATGCCTCGCGGTGCAGGCGGACGCGGGCGTTCCGATCGCCCTCGATCCAGCGTTCGACCAGGATGAAGAGGTCGGTCCAGACGGTCTGCGGACAGGTGTAGCCGCACCAGACCCGGCCAAGCGCCGAGGTGAAGAGGAAGAGACCCAGCCCCGCCATCACCAGCAGGCCCGCCACGAAATAGAACTCGTGCGGCCAGATCTCGATCCAGAAGAAAAAGAACCGCCGGTTCGCCATGTCGATCAGCACGGCCTGGTCGGGCAGCACCGGCCCCCGGTCCCAGCGGATCCACGGCGTCAGGTAATAGATGCCGAGGGTCACCGCCATGATGATCCACTTCAGGTTCCGGAAGGTGCCGTGCACCCGGCGGGGAAAAATCGGCTCACGCGCGGCATAGAGGCCGGGATTCTCGTCGGTAGAGGCCACGGGGACTCACTCCGTCAGTACTCAGTCCAGCGTGTTCTGGCAGGGCCATGGTCGCACAGCCTTGACCTCGATCAAATGCGACATTTCCCCTGAATCTATTCACGCGCCGGTGATCGGGCGGGGCAAGGCGTGCCATAGGCCCGGCATCCGCGCGGCGCGGTCAGGTGCCTTCGCGGGCGCGGGTCCGGATCCAGCGGTGGAAAATCCGCGCGTCGGGGCGCATCGGACCGGGCCGGGTGACAAGGTAATAGCCCTTCTTGCGGGTGTCCTCGAACAGCAGGCGCAGGCGACCGGCGGCGACGTCCGCCTCGACGAAGGCACCGGCGGTCACGGCGATGCCCTGCCCGTCGCGGGCCGCCTCGATCATCAGGTTGCCCGGCAACGAGGTCAGGCCCTTGGCCCGGTCCAGCATCGCGCCGTAGCGTTCGAGGTACTCGGTCGCCTCGTTGGTGCCGATCTCCTGCATCCAGTGAAAGCTGGTCAGGTCGGCGGGGGTGGCGAAATCGCCGTCGCCGACCAGTTCGGGCGCGGCAACGATGACGATGGGGGTCTTCACGATCAGCTCCGCCTCGAGCCCCTGCCATTCGCCCGAGCCGTAGCGCACCGCCATGTCGAGCCCGCCGGGCACCAGCGGCCGCAGCTCCGGCGCCGGGTCGATCATCAGCGAGATGCCGGGGTTCTTCTGGCGAAAGGCGGCAAGGCGCGGCATCAGCCAGTTCGCGGCGAAGGCGGGCGTGGTGGTGATCTGCACCGGCCGGTCCGCATCGGCGCCGGTCAGCTCCGACACCGCGCGGTGGATGCGTTCGAACCCGCCCAGCACCGCCTCGGACAGCACCTGCCCCGCGTCGGTCAGGTCGCCGCGCGCGCCTGCCCGGTCCAGCAGCGTCACCCCCAGGTGGCTTTCCAGCGTGCGGATCTGCTGGCTGACCGCCGCGTGGCTGACGTTGAGCCGCCCGCCCGCCGCCGTCATCGACCCGGTCTCGCAATAGGCGGCAAAGGCCCTGAGCGCGCTCATCGGCGGCATGGCCATCCAGTCCATTGTAAGCCCTCCTTACAGGGTGTCCGCATTCCTGATTAGCATCCGGGGGTAGGAAAGGCCATGTATGAGCACATGAAAGGCCCACAGGAAAGGAGGCGCCAAATGCTCTCGATCTTCGCAGAATATTTCAATGTCGCCAGCCGGACCGAACGCCGCAAGATGCGTGACGTCCCCCGCCGTCACCCCAATGACCCCGGCCGCTGGCGGGCCAACCCGCGCTGGCGGGACCTGCCCGAAGACTTCTGAGATTTCCCATCCCGGCCGCCCTGCTCCCCGTGGGGCGGCCCTACTCGAGCCGCCCGCGACCAGATCGCGCGGCGGCTCACTTGTCTGAGGCGCCGGGTGCCTCTATCTCTCTCGAATGTTCGAGAATTTTCCCTTCGTGAACCGCGCCCCGACCGTTGCCGTGATCCGGCTGCAGGGGATGATCTCCTCGGGTCCGCGCGGCCCCGTCAGTGACCAGCAGCTCGGCGCGGTCATCGAACGGGCGTTTCGCAAGGGCAAGCCGGCCGCCGTCGCCCTGCTGATCAACTCGCCCGGCGGTTCGCCGGTGCAAAGCTCGCTGATCGCCGCCCGCATCCGGCGCCTGTCCGAGGAAAAGGACATCCCCGTCATCGCCTTTGTCGAGGATGTCGCGGCCTCGGGCGGCTACTGGCTGGCCTGCGCCGCGGACGAGATCATCGCCGACGAAAGCTCGATCGTCGGGTCGATCGGCGTGATCGCCGCCAGCTTCGGCGCCCACGTGCTGCTGGCGCGGCAGGGGGTCGAACGCCGGGTCCACACGGCCGGGCAGTCGAAATCCATGCTCGACCCGTTCCGCCCCGAGAACCCCAAGGACGTCGCCAAGCTCGAAGCGCTCCTCGGCGACATCCACGCCGCCTTCATCGACCACGTGAAGGCCCGGCGCGGCGACCGGCTGAACCCGGCGGAACCGCTGTTCGAGGGCGACGTCTGGCTGGCCCGACGCGCCAAGGAACTGGGCCTGATCGACGACATCGGTCACATCACCCCCGTCATGCGCAAGCGTTTCGGCGACAAGGTGCGCTTCCGCCGCTACGGCGTGCGGCGCAGCCTGATACAGCGGATCGGCGCCTCGGTGCTGGGCGACGCGATCGCGGGGATCGAGGAACGGGCCGCCTACGCCCGGTTCGGGCTGTGACGCCGTGATCGTCAAGATTGTTGTCCTCTTCCTTGTCGCCATGGGTATTCTGGCCATGTTCGGCAAGCTGCGCCTGCCGGGGATGCCCCGGCTGAATTCCGCGAAATGCCGCCATTGCGGGCGGCACAAGATCGGCAAGGGCCCCTGCCCCTGCGGAAAAGGGTAGGAGACCCCCATGCTGATACAGGCGGCCCTTCTCGCGGCGCTCGGCCTTGTGCTGCTGGTCGTCGCGGGCGACTTCCTGGTGCGTGGCGCGGTGAACATGGCGCTCAGGGTCGGCATCCCGGCGCTGATCGTGTCACTGACGGTGGTCGCTTTCGGCACCTCGGCGCCCGAGCTCATCACCTCGATCGACGCGGTGCTCTCGGGCGTGCCCGACATCGCGCTCGGCAACGTCGTGGGGTCGAACATCGCCAACATCCTGCTGGTGCTGGGGGTGCCCGCCGCGATCGCCGGGCTGCACTGCTCGGTCGTGGACACCCGGCGCAGCTATGTCCAGATGCTCGCCGGCACGGTGCTGTTCCTGATGCTGGCGCAGTTCGGCCAGATCGGCCGGATCGCCGGCCTGATCCTGCTGGCGGCGCTCGCCGTCGTGCTCTTCGACCAGGTCCGCGACGCCCGCGCGCACCGGCGCGCGGCGCGGGCGGCCGCAGCGGCGCAGGACGACGACGATGACGACGAAGAGGTCGAGGGCGCCAATCCCGACATGCGCGGCTGGAAGATCGGCCTGTTCCTGGCGCTCGGCCTCGTCGGCCTGCCGATCGGCGCCGGCCTCTTGGTCGAGAACGCCGCCATCATCGCCACCCATTTCGGCGTCAGCGAGGCGGTGATCGGCCTGACGCTCGTCGCGCTCGGCACCTCTCTGCCGGAACTCGCGACCTCGGTCTCGGCCGCGCTGCGCAACCAGTCTGACGTGGCGCTTGGCAACGTGATCGGGTCGAACCTGTTCAACCTGCTCGCCATCCTCGGCATCACCTCGCTGATCGCACCGATCCCGGTCGCGCCCGAGATCGCGGATTTCGACCTCTGGGCGATGCTGGTGGTGTCGCTGATGATCGCCCCGTTCGTGCTGATGCGGCGCGACATCGGGCGGCTCTGGGGCGTGCTGTTCTGCCTGCTCTACGTGGTCTATATCGGGCTTGTCCTGATCTGATCCGAAGGGGGAAGCGATGACCGCAGCACTGGTCACCGGCGCCGGGAAACGGCTGGGCCGCGCCATGGCGCTGGCCCTGGCCGAGGCCGGCCATGACGTCGCCGTGCATTACGCCGGCTCTGCCGAGGCGGCCGAGGAGGTCGCGGCTGCGATCCGCGCCATGGGCCGCAAGGCGGTCACCCTGCAGGCCGACCTGGTGGTCGAGGACGAGATGCAGCGCCTCGTGCCCGCGGCGGTCGAGGCGCTTGGCCAGCCGCTGACGGTGCTGGTCAACAATGCCTCGATCTTCGAATACGACAACATCCGCACCGCGGACCGCGCCAGCTGGGACCGGCACCTGGAATCGAACCTGCGCGCGCCCTTCGTGCTGACCCAACAATTCGCCGCGCAGGCGCCGAAGGCCGAACCGGACGCGCTGGGCGAACCGCGCGCCCGGGCGCTGATCGTGAACATGATCGACCAGCGGGTGCGCAAGCTCACGCCCGAGTTCATGAGCTACACCATCGCCAAGGCCGCGCTCTGGACGCTGACGCAGACCTCGGCACGGGCGCTCGCCCCTGACGTGCGCGTGAATGCCATCGGCCCCGGCCCCACGCTGGTCGGCGCGCGCCAGAGCGACGCGCATTTCGCCGCGCAGCGCGAATCAACCGTGCTGCAACGCGGCGCGAATCCCGACGACATCACCGCAGCACTGCTCTACTTCCTCGCCGCGCCTTCGGTCACCGGTCAGCTGATCTGCACCGACGGCGGCCAGCACCTCGGCTGGCGCACGCCGGACATCCAGGCCGAGAAATGACCCCGCCCGCGCCCGACCCCACGGCAGTTGTGCACCGGTCACAGAGCCGTCATCAAAGTGTTACCAAAAGCTTAATGATTTCAGAGATTTGCGCGAAGCCCCATTTCTTTTCATTTGAAATCAATACGTTACAGAGGCGCCCATTTTTTGGGCAAACCGACGAAGTGGTAATGAATCAAAGGGAAAATCTCGTCCCCGGAAACTTGTCTCCAGACTTGTCCACAGGAACAGGGGAAACCTTGAGACTTGCCCATTCCAATCGGAAATTGCAGACGACGCCGAGAATCACCATCTAACCCCCTGCCCCAACGTCAGAATCACGATGCCCAGCGAATCAAAGACCGGTTACGAGGTGATCCAGGACTACGTCCGCCGACTCGACGCGTCGCCGGGGGTCTACCGGATGCTGGATGCCGAAAGCCGGGTGCTCTACGTCGGCAAGGCGCGCAACCTCAAGGCGAGGGTGTCGAACTACGCCCGGCCCTACGGCCATTCCGGACGCATCGCCCGGATGATCGAGGACACCGCCTCGATGATGTTCCTGACGACGCGGACGGAAACCGAGGCGCTGCTGCTCGAACAGAACCTGATCAAGCAGCTCAAGCCCAAGTTCAACGTGCTGCTGCGCGACGACAAGTCCTTCCCGAACATCCTCGTCGCCAAGGACCATGCCTTTCCGCAGATCATGAAGCACCGCGGCGCGAAAAAGCAGAAGGGCAGCTACTACGGCCCCTTCGCCAGCGCGGGCGCGGTGAACCGCACGCTGAACCAGCTGCAGAAGGTGTTCCTGTTGCGCAACTGCTCGGATTCGATGTTCTCGGGCCGGACGCGGCCCTGCCTGCTCTACCAGATCAAGCGCTGTTCGGGCCCCTGCGTCGGCTACATCTCGCAAGCCGACTACGCCGCCTCGGTCTCGGATGCCGAACGTTTCCTCTCGGGCCGCTCGACCCAGGTGCAGGAGAAGCTGGCGCAGGACATGCAGGCGGCTTCGGACGCGATGGAGTTCGAACGCGCCGCCGCCCTGCGCGACCGGATCCGCGCGCTGACCCAGGTGCAATCGGTGCAGGGCATCAACCCGCGCACGACGGCCGAGGCCGACGTCATCGCGCTGCACATGGAACACGGCCAGGCCTGCGTGCAGGTCTTCTTCATCCGCGCCAACCAGAACTGGGGCAACCGCGACTTCTATCCCCGCGCCGGGGCCGAAATCGACGAGGCCGAGGTGCTCGAGGCCTTCCTCGGCCAGTTCTACGACAACAAGGAACCGCCCCGGCAGATCCTGCTGTCGCACCCGATCGAGGATGCCGACCTGATGGCCGAGGCGTTGTCGGAAAAGGCCGGGCGCAAGGTCGAGCTGCTGGTTCCGAAACGCGGCGAAAAGGCCGAGTTGGTCGAGGGCGCGGCGCGCAACGCGCGCGAGAGCCTCGGCCGCCGGATGGCGGAAAGCCAGGCCCAGACCAAGCTTCTGCGCGGCCTCGGCGAGGCGTTCGAGCTCGACGGCCCGCCCGCCCGGATCGAGGTCTACGACAACTCCCACATCCAGGGCACCAACGCGGTCGGCGCGATGATCGTCGCCGGGCCGGACGGATTCATGAAGAACCAGTATCGCAAGTTCAACATCCGGGGGGACGAGCTGACCCCCGGCGACGACTTCGGCATGATGAAAGAGGTGCTGACCCGCCGCCTCAAGCGCCTGCTGAAAGAGGATCCCGAACGCGACAAGGGCCTCTGGCCCGACCTCCTGCTGATCGACGGCGGCGCGGGCCAGGTCTCGGCCGTGCAGGAGATCATGGAAGAGCTGGGCGTTGCCGACCTGCCCTTCGTTGGCGTGGCCAAGGGCATCGACCGCGACGCCGGCAAGGAGGAGTTCCACCGCCCCGGCCAGCGCCCCTTCGCGCTCCGCATGAACGACCCGGTCCTCTACTTCGTCCAGCGTCTCAGGGACGAGGCGCACCGCTTTGCCATCGGCACCCACCGGGCGAAACGCGCCAAGGCGGTCTCGGCCACCCCCCTGGACGAGATCGCGGGCGTCGGCGCCACCCGAAAACGCGCCCTTCTGGCGCATTTCGGATCGGCCAAGGCCGTCAGCCGCGCCAACCTCGCCGACCTCAAGGCGGTCGACGGCATCTCGGACACGCTGGCCGAAACGATCTACGACCACTTCCACGACAAGGGGTGATCGTGGGCGGGAGAGAGCTCATCTCCGCCCTTCCGAAATCAACTTTGAATTGCGGAAGAATGCAGCGGAACCGCCCGCGTATTGCGCAGCACAAAGTTGCCAGCCTATTTTTTGGGTTTTCGGTATTTGAAACACACTAAGCCTAAGTGACATTAGGCTAACGATTCCATTTAGGCGCGGCAAATTCTGCAGCGGCATTCCTCATGCGCGTCAACATTGTTTTCGCGTCACTGGTTGGCGCGCTCATTCTGATGGTTGTAGCAATCGCGAACGGCGGTCCGTTCGTGTATTTCGAACTCGGCCGCCTATCTCGGCAATTTCACCAAGGCCGTGACGGTCCTGAAGTCCAAGCTGGACATTGGTTCTGACCCTGTCGGCGCCGTGGCGGCCGTTGCGTCGCCTCTGCCGGCACCAGTCGAACCGCGCGCTGGCGGAGACATCGTTCAAGGCGGCCGCTCCATCTACTACAGCGCATTCGCTGCAACCGGCGCCGGCCTGTCGCTTTGGGTGCCGATCTTCCTGCAATGCCTGGCGGTGTCCTGGCTAGTGACCGAGCTGCATCGGAACCTCGTGCCGCGCAGTTGGCCTGTCAGCGCACTGGCCACCCTCGTTCTTCTGGCATGCTTCAGTTCTCTGGCCCTGTTTGCGAACCTGATAATGCCGGACATCTGGGCTAGCGCCGCGATTATTGCACTGGCGCTCCTGTGGAGCCCATCTGTGACCTTGTCCAATGGCGCAAAGTGGCTAATCGCCGGAATTCTTTGTTTTTCCGCATTGTCCCATTCGAGTCATATCGCCCTGATCGCGGCGATGTGCCTGACCTATGCAGCCGTCCGACTGTCCGGCCGGGCGGGCCTTCGCGGGCGACAGGCTCTTGCCTTGCCGATGATCGCCGTGCTGGCCGGTGTTCTGGGCCAGGTCGCCTTTGGCCTGGCGGTCCACGGCATCTACGGAACCCGCATTCTTGAACGCCCGCACATCACCGCACACCTGGTCGACCTTGGTCCCGGGGCGGAACATGCCCGCGAAAGCTGCCCGGAAAGCGGCTACGCGCTCTGCGCCTATCGCGACAAGCTGCCGGTCGACTGGATCGCCTTCATGTTCTCGCGCTCGGACGACACCGCGATCTTTGCGGTTGCAGACACCGAGACGCAGAAGGAACTCGCCGAAGAGCAGCTTCGCTTCGCCATCGACACGGTCAAGGCCTATCCGGCCGCGACCATCGCTGGCCTCAGCCTCGACGGCATCCGCCAGCTCTGGACGCTGTCGGTTACGGACGTCCCGCTCAACAGAGCCACAACCGGCAACTTCCTGAACCGCAACTTCACACCCGCCGTGGCCGAGACCATCCGCACAACTCAGGTGTACCGGAACCCCGGGATGGCGGGAACAATGACCCGCGTCATCGAGATCACGAGCGCCCTGTCGCTCGTTTTCCTCGCGATCTGGGCCATTGCTGCGATCCGTGGCGATGGCGCAGTCCTGCCACCGGGGACCGGGACGGTGGTCGCCACCATTCTCGGCGGTGTCATCCTGAACGCCCTGATCTGCGGCATCCTCGCGTCTCCCTACGGCCGCTTCCAGGCCCGGGTCGTCTGGCTGCTGCCAATGCTCGTCATCCTGCTTGCCGCCGCGATGTACGACGCGCGGCGGGACCGGAAAACCCAACCAATGGAGGTCTGAACATGGAGAACGTCGACGCCCGAACAGGTCTGTCCTCGGACAGGGAACAGGCGGGGCTGCGCGACTACATTCGCATCGCGCGCTTCGATCACATGACCAAGCATGTCTTCATCGTGCCGGGGGTCATCCTCGCCCTGCTTCTGCGGCCCGAAAGCGCGGCTGGCGCGGCAACGTCCCTGTTCTGGGCGAACCTCCTGATCGGCTTCGTCTCGGCGATCTTCGTGGCCTCGGCCAACTACGTCATCAACGAATGGCTCGACCGTGATTTCGACCGTTTCCACCCCGAGAAATCGCAGCGCGCGGCGGTTCAGCGCGAGATGTCTCCGCTGATCGTCATCGCGGAGTACCTGCTGTTTCTCGCCCTCGGCCTGGCGCTGGCCGCCCAGGTGAACAGCACGTTCTTCTTCGCCGCACTGCTGCTGGCGATCTCCGGTATCACCTACAACGTCAACCCCATCCGAACGAAGGACCGGATGTACGTCGACGTGCTGTCGGAATCGCTCAACAATCCTATCCGCCTGCTGATGGGGTGGGCCATCGTCGACGCAAGCAGCCTGCCTCCGGCCTCGCTCTTCCTCGCCTTCTGGTTCGGCGGTGCGTTCCTGATGAACTCCAAGCGGCTGGCCGAATACCGCGACATCGTCGCCTCGGACGGGGTGGAAATCCTTGGCCGGTACCGCCGTTCGTTCCGCTACTACACGGAAAGCCGCCTGTCGGTTGCCAACATGGTCTACGCGCTCAGCTGCGCGTTCTTCATGGCCATCTTCCTGATCAAGTATCGGATCGAATACGTGATCCTTTTCCCCTGCATCGTCGCGCTCTTCGCGGTCTACTACACCCTTGCCCTGACCCCGGACTCGGTCGCGCGGAAGCCCGAGCGCCTGTACAGCTCCACACCGGTGATCGCCACTTCGGCCGTCACGCTGGCGGTGTTCCTGCTGGCGACCTTCCTGTCGATCCCGCAACTCGAGGAGCTCACGTCGCAGAAGTTCATCGCGTTACCCTTTGCCGAAGCCGCGGAATGACGGCGAGGACGCCTGACCTGACACGCTACGGCCTGGTGGTGTTCGACCTTGACGGGACGCTCTATCGGCTGGGGCCGGTGCGTCGGGCGATGCTCGGCGAGATCCTTACGACCGGCGGCGCCCCCGGACGGTTGGCCCGGCTGCGCATTCTCCGTCGGTTCCGGCATCTGCGCGAGGAGTTGTCGCGTCGCCAGCCCCGCGGTTTCGAACCCGCGCTCTTCGCCCAACTCAGCAAGGAGACGGGGCAGGACGAACAGGCGCTTCGGAGCCTGGTCGTGGAGTGGATGGAGGTGCGCCCCCTGCCCTTCCTCGCGCCGGCGCGACTACCGGGGGCCGAGGCGATGTTCGCCGCGCTTGCCGCACGCGAAGTGGTCACAGCGGTGTGGTCGGACTATCCTGTTGCGGAGAAGCTTGCCGCACTCGGCCTGTCGGCCCCGCACCACGTGTGGGCCGGCGATCCCGAGGTGGCCGCGCTCAAACCTGACCCGGCCGGCCTGCTCTTGCTGATGGAACGGATCGGCGCACGGCCCGAGGAGACGTTGATGATCGGAGACAGGCTCAGCCATGACGGTCGCGCGGCCGAGGCCGCCGGCACCGACTTCCTGCTGATCGCGCCCCGCGCGCCCCGCGACCTCGGCCCGCGCCAGTACCATGCCTGCGACTATCGCAACCTGGCTGGCGCGACGCGCCTCGCGGCATGAAACGGCGCCTCGGCCAGCTCCTGCGTTATGCCGGCACAGCCGGGGTGGCAGCCGTCGTGGACCTCGGCGGGTTCATCCTGCTCGAAGGCGCTGGCCTGAACGTTGCGTTGGCTGCGGCGCTTTCGTTCATGATCGCAACCGTCGTGAACTACCTGCTGACGGCACGTTTCGTGTTCGGGCATCCAGCCAGCCTGCAGGGATACGGCGCCTTCCTCGCGGCGGCAGGCGTCGGTTTCGCGATCAACGTGGGCGTGACGATGCTGGCCTACGCAGCGCTCGACGCGGAGCCCGCAATGGCCAAGGCGATAGGCATCGCCACCGCTTTCTTCGCGAACTTCGTGCTCAACGCGACCTTCGTCTTTCGCGATCCGAAGTGACGGATCACCGCGCCCGCGACCGCCGTTCGTCCCAGAGCGCGATCGAGTAGAGCACCATCCCGCCGAACGCGAGGCCCGCGCCGACGAAGCCCGACACCGGGTAGTCGTAGCCCGCCCGCAGCGCCATCGCGGCCAGCATCGGGCCGATGGCGTTGGCGGTGTTGAACGCGGCGTGGTGCATCGCGGCGGCCAGCTGCTGCGCATCGCCCGCCACGTCCATCAGCCGCGACTGGATCACCGTCGACACGCCCCCCAGCATGCCGAGACAGCAGACAACCGGGATCAGGGTCCAGAGGCTGGCGGCGGCGAAGGGATAGGCCACCAGCACGAGGATGCCCGCTGTGAAGCAGGCATAGACCGTCGCGTTGGCGTTGCGGTCGGCCAGCCAGCCGGCGACCAGAGTGAAGACGGTCATCCCCGCGCCCGTCACCATCAGGACGAAGGGCACCGCCACCGCCGGCGCACCGGTGGTGTTGATGACGGTCGAGGCGAGGTAGGTGTAGACCGCGAAGAAGCCGCCGAAGCCGATCGCGCCGGTTGCCAGCAAGAGCCAGACCTGCCGGTTCTTCAGCGCCCCCAGCTCGCGCAGCGGGTTGGCACCCGCATCGGGCCGGTCCCGCGGTGCGACCTGCCAGACCGAGATCGCGGTCGCCATCGACAGGACGCCGACCACCGCGAAGCCCCATCGCCAGCCGACCGCCTGCCCCAGCCAGCTGGCCGCCGGCACGCCCAGCGTCGTCGCCAGCGTCAGGCCGACAAAGACCCGCGCCACCGCCGACGCCCGCTTGTTCCGCGGCACGACCGAGGCGGCGGTCAGCGCCGCGATGCCCAGGTAGGCACCGTGCGGCAGGCCCGACAGGAACCGCATCAGGGTGAAGGCGCCGAAGTCGCGCGCCAGGCCCGAGCCCGCGTTGAAGACCGCGAATGCCAGCATCAGCAGCACCAGCATCACGCGCCGCGACACCTTGGCGCCCAGCACCGAAAGCGTCGGCGCGCCCACGACGACGCCAATGGCATAGGCGCTGATCGCGTCGGCAGCCTTGGCCTCGCTCACGGCGAGGTCGGTCGCGAAATAGGGCAGCAGCGCCATCGAGGCGAATTCGGTCGTGCCGATGGCAAAGGCGCCGAGCGCCAGCGCAAGGATGACGATCCCCGCCGGGGAGGGCGCACTGGCGATGGCGCCTGCCGGGGCGGGCGCTGTGGCTTGATCGGACATGAGAGGGCCTTGTCGAAATCAGTAACGGACGGCTCCCCCTGACCGCTCGCTACCCTTGCGGCAGGGGGAATGCAATGCGCATCGCGTTCAATCACGCAAACGCCATCCGGTGCGGAAGATCCACC
This sequence comes from Pseudooceanicola sp. LIPI14-2-Ac024, assembly GCF_042188925.1. Classification (GTDB taxonomy): domain Bacteria; phylum Pseudomonadota; class Alphaproteobacteria; order Rhodobacterales; family Rhodobacteraceae; genus Pseudooceanicola. Next base: position 3,538,070 of record NZ_CP170102.1, on the reverse strand, counting down.
AGACGATGCCCATGCAGATGCTGGTGAAGGCGGCAATCGCCAGCAGGCTCCAGCCGACCGGCACGTCGGCGGTTTCGAAGAACGCCCAGCGGAAGCCCGAGATCAGGTAGACCACCGGGTTGAAGAGCGTGATCTTCTGCCAGACCGGCGGCAGCATGGAGATCGAGTAGAACGCGCCGCCCAGGAACACCAGCGGCGTCACGATCAGCATCGGCACCAGCTGCAGCTGTTCGAAGTTCTTGGCCCAGATCCCGATGATGAACCCCATCAGCGAAAAGCTGATACAGGTCAGCACGAGGAAGAGCAGCATCGCCAGCGGATGCGCGATGCTCAGATCCACGAAAAGCCAGGCCGTGCCCAGGATCACCAGGCCGATGAACAGCGCCTTGGTCGCCGCCGCGCCGACATAGCCCACGACCACCTCGAGGAAGTTCACCGGGGCCGAGAGCACCTCGTAGATCGTGCCGATGAACTTCGGAAAGTAGATCGCGAAGGACGCGTTCGAGATGCCCTGCATGATCACCGACAGCATGATCAGGCCCGGCACGATGAAGGCGCCGTAGCTGACGCCCTCGACCGTATCGATGCGGGACCCGATGGCGGTGCCGAAGACCACGAAGTAGAGCGAGGTCGAGATCACCGGAGAGATGAAGCTCTGCAGGATGGTGCGGAAGAACCGCGTCATCTCGTAGCGATAGATCGACCAGATCGCGCGGGTGTTCATGCGGCGCCCTCCTCGACAAGCCCGACAAAGATTTCCTCGAGCGAATCCTGCCGGGTCGAGATGTCGCGCAGCGCCAGACCGGCGGCCGCCACCGCGCTCAGAAGGCCGGTGATCCCGGTGCGGTCGGCATGGGTTTCGTAGGTATAGACCAGCTCGCGCCCGTCGGCGGTCAGCTCGAGGTCATAGGCCGCCAGCGCCTCGGGCACCTGCGCGATCGGCTCACGCAGCTCGATCGTCAGGCGTTTCTTGCCCAGCCGGCTCATCAGCTTGGCGGTCTCCTCGACCAGCAGGATCTCTCCGCCGTTGATGACGGCGATGCGGTCGGCGATGGCCTCGGCCTCTTCGATGTAATGCGTGGTCAGGATGATGGTGACGCCGGATTTCTTCAGCTCGGCCACCACCTCCCACATGTCCTTGCGCAGGGCGACGTCGACGCCCGCCGTCGGCTCGTCCAGGAACAGCACCCTGGGATCGTGACTCAGCGCCTTGGCGATCAGCACCCGGCGTTTCATCCCGCCCGACAGCTCCTTGGTGGGGCTCAGCCGCTTGTCGTAGAGCGACAGCTTGCGCAGCACCTCGTCCAGGAAGGCGTCATTGCGCGGCTTGCCGAACAGGCCGCGGGTCAGGCGCACGGTGTTGATCACCTTCTCGAACGGCTCCAGCGCGATCTCCTGCGGGACCAGGCCGATCATCTGGCGCGCCGCGCGGTAATCGGTCTGGATGTCGTGGCCGCCGACCGTCGCGGTGCCCGAGGTCGGCACCGTGATGCCGCACAGGGTCGAGATCAGCGTCGTCTTGCCCGCGCCGTTCGGCCCGAGCAGCGCGATGATCTCGCCCTCCTCGATGTCGAGCGTCACGCCCTTCAGCGCCTGGAAGCCGCCGTCGTAGGTCTTTTTCAGATCGCGGATCTGCAGGATGGGGGCCATGGGGTCGCCTCCGGTGTTCACCAAGTGTTCGCGTGGGCGGAACCTAAACTGTGCGCTGCGAAAAACAAGGCCGCCCGTGGGCGGCCTCACCTGCGCCTGCGCACAGAGCTCACGTTTTCGCGTGCGGCGATCAGCCGCCGGTCATCCGTTTCAGCCAGCCCTTCTTCTCGGCCTCGGGGGCCTCGCCGCCGTCTTCGGGGCCTTCCAGCACCTCCTGGAAGCGGGTGAAGAACTGGTCGGCCATCTTCTTGGCAAAGCCGTCGATGATGCGCGATCCCAGTTGCGCCAGCTTACCGCCGACCTTGGCCTCGACGTCATAGGACAACCGCGTGCCCTCGGGGATCGCCTCAAGCGTGACCTTGGCGCCGCCCTTGGCGAACCCGGCCGCGCCGCCCTTGCCTTCGCCCGACAGCGTCAGCGCCTCGTTCGGGACGATGTCCGACACCGTCACCTGGCCCTTGAACGTCGCCTTGACCGGGCCGACCTTCTGGACCACCACCGCCTCGAACCCCTCCTCGGGGGTGCCGGTGACCTCCTGCGCGCCGGGCACGCATTCCTTCAGCACCTCGGGCGAGATCAGCGCCGCGAAGACGGTCGCCGGGTCTGCCTTGATCTCGCGCGTGTCGCTCATCTCCATCGGGGGTCTCCTGTTCGGCAAGGTTGCCGGCGACGCTACTGCACGGCGGGGCGAAGGGGAATAGCCTGCGGGCCGCGCCGCGCCCGCCCCCGTTAACCACGCCCCGCGAAACCCGCTGACACGAGACCCGCCAAAAGCGTATAAATTTGCATGTAACGCCGCACCGCCCCCCCCCGGGGATCACGGACGGCAGAAACAGGACAGACGACGGTGTGGGCCGCTTGCGTGGCCCCGCCCGCAGTCCCCTCTCCGCGTCACCGGACCGAGGAGACTGGCACGATGCGTATCCTGATCACCGACACCACATGGAACATGGCCACCCTGGCCAAGATGATGCGCGACCAGGGCTTCTGCGTCAGCGAGGCCGCCAATGGCGAGGATGTCGTCGCCCATGTCGAACACGGCATCTACGACGCCGTGCTGATCGACCCGGACCTGCCTGACATGGAGTTCACCACCCTTGTGCGCCGCCTGCGCGGCATGGCCCCGCAGCTTCCGATCTGCCTCTTCGACCGCGACTGGACCGAGAAGAACCGCCTGCGCGCCTATGCTGCCGGGGCCGATGCGGTCACCGGCTGGCCCTACCAGCCGGACGAGATCGCGGCCCAGATGCGCGCCTTTGCCCGCCGCGCCCGTGGCTTTGCCACCCAGATGCCCAGCTTTGCCGGGCTGACCATCGACCTCGACCGCCGCGCAGTGCGCTTCGCCGGTCAGTCGGTCCACCTGACCCGGCTGGAGTACGAGCTGATCGAGACGCTGGCGCTGGCCAACGGCACGCTGGTCGACCGCGACACCATCATGTCCCGCCTCTACGGCTGGGAGGACGAGCCCGACCCCAAGATCATCGACGTCTACATCTGCCGTATCCGCGCCAAGCTCGCCACGCTCGACGCGCCCCGCGCGCTGATCTCGACGAATTTCGGCAACGGCTACCGGCTCGACCCCTTCGCCAACGTGGTCGAAGTCGCCGCCGCCTGATCCCCGATCCCTCCGGTCCGCGCGCTCTCCCTCCCTCCTCCGCGCGGATCACGTCGCCGGGCCGCCCCTCCACGGCCCGGCGATCGTCGTTACCGCGGGCCGTCAGACCCGCCGCAGCAGCACCGCGATCCAGGGCCCCAGCACGCCCGGGTCATATCCGCCCCCGACATGCTCGCGCAGCCATTCGACCTCCCATGCACCGGACTGGCGATAGGCGGTCAGGATCTCGTCGGCCGAGAGGTAATTGAAGTAGCGCCCGTGCCGGTCGCGCCCCTCGGCGCCGCCGCCCTTGAAGCTGGCCATGTGCAGCCCACCCGGACGCAGCGCCGCGTGCACCCGCGCCAGCACGCCCGGCAATGCCGCGCGCGGCACGTGCAGAAGCGATGCGTTCGCCCACACGGCATCGTAGGCCGCCGTCGCATCGAGGTCCTCGAACCGCAGCACCCGCACCGGACGCCCGATCAGCGCCTCGGCCTTGGCCGCGATCTCGGGCGTGCCGTCGGTGGCGTCGACATCGTGCCCCGCCGCGATCATCGCCCGCGCATCCCGCCCGCCGCCGCAGCCCAGTTCGAGCACCTTGGCGCCGGGCGGCAGGGCGGCCACGAAATCCTCAAGGTGGCGGCTCACCCCGCCCTTGCCCGAAGAGACGTAGGTTTCGGCGGTATCGGCATAGAACCGCAGCGTGTCGTCATCATGCGCCTTGTCCATCCCCGCCGCGTAGCACGGGCACCAGACCGACGCACCAAGGGACCGCCACGCCCGACGCCCCAAGGCGAAGATGACCCGAAACTTGCCCGTTTGTTAGCAATTGCTTAACGCGCGTCGGTCGAGACTGGCCCCAGCCACCGAGCGAGCGCCGATGTTCCGCACCCTTGCCTGCCTTGTCCTGCTGTTCCCCGCCACCCCGGCCCATCCCGGCGCCTGGCCGCGCGGCGAAGGCAACCATTTCGGCGCCGTCACCGCCCGGATCGCGACCGACCCGGGCCATGCCATCACCACCGGCATCTTCCACGATTTCGGCCTCACCCCGCGCAGCGGCCTCACGCTCGAGCTCGACCTGTCGGGCGGCGAGGTCGCCAAGGCGCTGCTCTTCTACCAGATCAGCCTGTCCGCCCCGGACCGCCCCGTGCAGGTCTCTGCCGCTCTTGGCGGCGGCTCGATCTCGGGCGCCTCGGTCGTCTCGCCCCGCCTCTTCATCGGGCGCGGCCTGCAACTGGGCACGCTCTCGGGCTGGATCGAGGCGACGCTGGGTGCCGACCTTTTCCCCGAAACCCGCGACGGCACCGGCAAGTTCGACCTGACCCTCGGCCTTGCCCCGCGGCCCCAGCTCAAGACCTACGTCCAGCTCTACTCGACTGTCCGCCCCGGCGGGATCGACGCGCGGATCGAGGGCTCGGCCGCGTACAACCTCTTCGGGGAAACATGGCTCGACCTCGGGGTCTCGACCGGGCTGTCCGGCGCGCGCGACCCGCAGGTCAAGATCGGGCTCTGGACGGCGTTCTGAGCGCGGGCTACTCAGGCCGCATGACGAAACGCGACCCGATCCAGACCACCGATGACGAGGCGCGCGCCCTCGCCCGCAGCCTGCTGTCCGACGCGACCTTTGCCGCGCTCGGCGTTCTGACGCCCGACACCGGCCTGCCGATGGTCACGCGCGTCGCTCTCGCCACCACGAGGGACGGTCATCCGGTCACGCTGATCTCGGACCTCTCGGCCCACGCGCAGGCGCTCAAGGCGACCCCCGTCGCCTCTCTCCTCGTCGGTGAGCCGGGCGAACGGGGCGATCCGCTGACCCATCCGCGCCTGACCCTGCAGTGCCGTGCCCGCTTCACGCGAAACGGCGAGCCCGGACATACCGAACTCGCCGCCCACTACCTGTCGCTGCGCCCCAAGGCCAAGCTCTACGCCGGCTTCCAGGACTTCTTCTTCGCCACCTTTGAGATCGAGTCCGGCCACCTCAACGGCGGCTTCGCCCGCGCCTACAAGCTGACGCCCGCGGACATCCTCGGCTGAACGTCAGAGCGCGTCGTCCATCCGAACCATGACCGACACGGTGCCGCGCACCGGCTCCTCCCAGAACAGCTTCACCTGGTCCCTGTTGGTGCCCTCCTTGAGGTTCACGTAGGGCATCCCGAAATGCGCCGCGCCGGTCGACCGTTCGATCTTGCCGTTGGCCACCAGCCCCTCGCAGGTCTGCGCCCAGCCCCCGAATGGCAGCTTCGGCGAACAGGTGATCGTCCAGGTGCTGGACGCGCTGGCCTGGTCGTGCCGCACCAGCAGCGGGTTCAGCGCGCCGGTCTCGACGTTGTTGAACATGTTGTCCGAGAAGGTCACGTTCTTGCAGCGGTCCCAGTCGAGCGTGGCGAACGAGGTGTCGACCTGCTCCACCCGGTCGATCACGCCGTGGATGGTGCGGAACACGTTGCCGGTCACCGCCATGCCGTTCAGGAAATGCCCGGTGCCGTAGGGCTTGACCACGATGAAGGTGAACCACGGCGCCACGTCGGAACACAGGAACACGTTGTCGGTGATGCTGAGCCCCGAGAACGAGAACTCCGAGCTGAAGGCCGGCGCCGCATCGTGTTCGTTGGCCCATTCGATGAAGCAGTTGTCGATGTAGTTGCCGTTCACCGTCGCCCGCGTGTTCGGATGGGTCAGGATCAGCCCCGGCGTGCGCACGGCGTTGTTCTCGTCATCGCCCTGGAACCAGTGGTTGCCGGTGATGATCGTGCCGGTCCCGGCCAGCACCGCGAAATGGCGGAACTGCACGATGCGGTTGTCGCGGAGCTTCACGTCGTTCGCGTTGGCGTTCAGCGCGATCGTGGTGCGGGCCGTGCTCTCGGTCCCGCTCTCGTTGCTCAGGAACTGACAGCGGTCGATCAGCATGCCCTGGCAGCCCTCGCCGTGGCTGGTGATGCCGCGATCCTTGGGCGCGTTGATGTAGCAGTCATAGACGTGAAAGATCAGCCCCGAGGGCGCCAGCAGGATGCCCGACGCGCGGCCCTGGCAGCGAATTTCCACGTTCGAGATCGAGAACTTGTCGAAATCGTCGAAGCCGCTGAAGTCCAGTACGTACTTGAACCGGCGGAAGGTGTAGGTCTGCGTCCCCGCCGCATCGTAAAGCGGCGCCGACAGCGTCACCTCCTGCGCGCCGACGTTCTTCTCGCGGACATAGACCTCGCGCCCCACCCCGTTGCCGGTGACAAGCGATCCGACCTTGATGTTGGCCACGTTCACCACGTTCGTCAGCTTGCGGTCGTTCGACGGCGAATAGGTCGCCTGGCTGGTCGTCACCTCGTCGTCCCAGGCGCTGTTCGACATCACGTCAAACTGGCCGTTGCAGATGTGGCGGCGCGTCGCGTAGGACGTCTTGTTCGCCACCGCGGCCGCCATGTCGATCGGCCCCTTCACCGCGATCCGGCGCCCGCACATGTCCAGGCTCTCGTGCTGGCTGTCGTTCAGCAGCGACTGGAACGCCTTCTTGAAGGCCAGCTCCTCGTCCCCGAAAGCGTCGATATAGGCGGCGAGGTCGAAGTTGCGGGTCAGCGACAGGATCGACCCGGTCGCCATGCTCACCGTGCCCTCGAACCGCACCCGGTTCTCCAGCGTCAGGCTGCCGCCCAGGACATACTCCCCCGCCGGGACCAGGATGGTCCGCCCCTCGGCCGCCGCATCCGCCGCCTCGAAGGCGGCGAGGTCATTGGTCGACCCGTCGCCAAGCGCGCCGTAGTCGCGCACGTCCACCCATGGCATGATCTCGCGCAGGAAGACGCCGGTGACATCCTCGATCTCGATGTCGTCGATCCGGACCACGCCGCCGTTCGCCCCTGTCAGGTCCAGCCCGAAATGGCCATAGACCGGCTGCGCGCCCCAGGGCATGTCGACGCCGCCGCGCGTGCCGGTGCCGACGATGGCGCTGACCTCGACCACCTCGCCGTACTGCGTCAGCGTGACTGAGGGCCCGGTCTCGTCCAGCCCGGCGACATGCGCCTCGGCCCCGTTGCCGGCCCAGCCGGCGATCCGGACCGAGGGCAGGTTGCCGCTGATCGCCTTCACCCGCGCCGACACCCGCAGGTAGCAGCCCGGCAGGATCGGCGTCTGGCCCATGTAGCGCAGCTTCTGCGTGGTCTGGCCCTTGAGGACCTCGAGGCAGCCGCCGAAATCCGCGTCCGCCGGCACCACGGCCGCGTTCGGATCGCCAGCATAGGTGTCCGACCCGGGCGTGCCGTCGCCCTTGGCCCAGACCGACAGCCCGGCCGCAAAGGCCGGCGGCATGAATTGAATTCCTTCGGTGATCGCCTTGTTCATCCCAGGTCCCCTTCCTCGCACCCGCGCCTGCGGGCCGGTGGTCATCGGGCTGGGGAGCTAGCAAAACCGGCTTAACGCGCCCTGCCGGCACCGCGCGATGCGGGCCGGGCAGGCAACGGTTCAGGTTGCGACGTCGGGGGCGGGAAGGATGCTCACGCCGTTGATCTTCCACCCGTTTCCGGTTTCGATCATGTCATAGCGCAGCAGGAAACGGCGGCCCTGCATGTCCTCGACCTCGACGATCTGGCTGTACCCGCCGGGCGCTTCCTGCAGGTCGAGGAACCGCAGGTCGCGCGGCCGGTGCACCATCGGGTAGCCGCGCTGCACCATCATGCCGAAGTTGTCGGGCGTGCCGAAGAGACCCTGGATCGTCGGGCTGGCGAACGTGAAGGCCCCGGCGAAATCGTCCGCCTTGAACCGTTCGATCTGGCCCGAAATCACGCCCTCGATCTCGCGCGATTGCGCCGCGGCGGGCAGCGCCAGCGCGATCCAGATCAGTGCCGCCGTGAGGATCCGTTGCATCGTCGACCTCCGTTTCCTGCCCCAGATACGGGCGGGCGGGCCGATCGGTTTCGAATTTCCGCCCGCTCAGCCGTCCAGCAGCCAGCCAAAGGCGCGCTTCAGTTCGGCCGCGCCGTTGTCCTCGAACCACCTGCCATGCGCGACGATCACCCGCTTCGGATCCCAGTCGATCATCCGTTCGATGTCCTCGCGCAGCAGGTCCTCGTTGCCGCGGAACGTCATCCGCATGTCGCGCGGCATCGACCCGTTCGGCGCGGCGATCCCGGTGGCCCGCAGAATCGGCCACATCCACCACGGTTTCTTGTCCTTCTCGAAATTCTCGATCAGGTCGGTGAGGATCAGCGTCCGGCTGGCCCTGTGGTGGAACACCGCCTCGGCCACGGTCTTGCTGCCCCGCACCACCAGCCAGTCGAAATCCGCCGCCCAGTCCGGGTTGGCCCCGGCCAGGTAGTGATCGAACTCCAGCGGGATGCCGTGCCGTTCCGCCCGCCGCTCGACGCCGGGGGCGATCCAGGCCTCGGCCTCGGGAAAGGCGTGCTTCCAGTCGGTCAGGTAGGCATAGTGGATCACGCTCGGCGCGATCAGCGCCTTGACCTGGCCAAGCGCGGCGATGCGCGCCTTCAGCGCAAGGCTCAGCTTGATCGGCGAATGGATCCAGAGCCCGCCGCCCGACAGGCGGACGACGGTCATCCGGGTCGAGAACGGCATCCCGTAGAACCTGATTTCCGGCCCGTCGACGATCCAGATGTCATCGGCAACCGGTTTCAGGACTTCCAGCGGTTCGTATCCAGTCCCCACAAGACTCTCCGAGCGTACTCCGCGCGCGCAGAGCGCGACGCGTTACCCCAACTCGCCGTCCAGGGCCTTGTCGATCAACGCCACCGTTTCGTGAACCCCGTAGAGGGCGATGAATCCCCCGAACCTCGGCCCTTGGCTCGCACCCAGTAGCACCTCGTATAGCGCCTTGAACCAGTCACGCAAAGGATCGAATTTTTCGCGTCCGACCGCAAAGACGAGGCTTTGCAGCTCTTCGGCGTCCATCGGGCCGCCCCAGTCCTTCAGCCCGTCGCGCAGTTCGACCAGCGCCTGACGCTCCAGGTCGGTCGGGGCGCGATAGACCTTCTCGGGCTTCACGAAGTCGTTGTAGTAGCGCACCGCGTAGCCCGCAGCGGCATCCAGACCCGGATGCGTTTCGGGCGTGGCGTCCGGCGCATAGCGGCGGATGAAGCCCCAGAGCGTTTCCTTGTCCTCGGCGCTCGCCACGCTGGCGAGGTTCAGCAGCATGGTGAACGGCACCACCATGTCGGACGCCGGGACGTTGTGGCCGTGGATGTGGAACACCGGGTTCGCGGCCTTCTGGTCATCCGACTGGTCGGGATAGGCGCGCAGCTGCTGATGGTACTCGTCCATCGCCCGCGGGATCACGTCGAAATGCATCCGCTTCGCGGTCTTGGGCTTCTGGTACATGAAGTACGACAGGCTCTCGGTCGAGGCATAGGTCAGCCACTCGTCGATCGACAGGCCGTTGCCCTTCGATTTCGAGATCTTCTCGCCATGCTCGTCGAGGAACAGCTCGTAGGTGAAGTGGTTCGGTTTCTTGCCGCCAAGGATCTCGCAGATCCGGTCGTAGATCGGCGTGTTGGTGCTGTGATCCTTGCCGTACATCTCGAAATCGACGTCCAGCGCGGCCCAGCGGGCGCCGAAATCGGGCTTCCACTGAAGCTTCACCTGCCCGCCGGTCACCGGCAGGGTCCATTCGCGCCCGGTCTCGTCGTCGAAGGTGATCGTGCCTTCCTTGGCATCGACATGCTTCATCGGGACATAGAGCACCCGGCCGGTTTCCGGATGGATCGGCAGGAAGCAGGAATAGGTCTGCTGCCGCTCCTCGCGGAGCGACTTCAGCATGACCTGCATGATCTCGTCGTACTTCTCGCAGGCCTTCAGCAGCGTCTCGTCGAACTGGCCCGACTTGTAGAACTCGGTGGCCGAATAGAACTCGTACTCGAACCCGAAGGTGTCGAGGAACCGGCGCAGCATCGCGTTGTTGTGGTGGCCGAAGCTCTCGAATTCCTCGAACGGGTCGTACACGCTGGTCAGCGGGCGCTGCAGGTCCTCGCGCAGGCGGTCCTGGTTCGGCACGTTGCCCGGCACCTTGCGCATCCCGTCCATGTCGTCCGAAAAGCAGATCAGCCGGGTCGGAATGTCGCTGATCACCTCGAAGGCGCGGCGGATCATCGTGGTCCGCAGCACCTCGCCGAAGGTGCCGATATGCGGCAGGCCCGAGGGGCCATAACCGGTCTCGAACAGCACGTATCCCTTCTCCGGCGGGGCCTTCTCATAGCGTTTGAGCAGGGCGCGGGCCTCTTCGAACGGCCAGGCCTTCGAATTCATCGCAGCGTCACGCAGGTTGGTCATAGCTCAAACTCCATAGGGCCCGGGACTCACCGGGGACAGGGGCGCTACCTATTGCCCGCCACACGCGGGGTCAATATTCTGCACTGCAACGCCAGACGACGAGGATTTCCATGACCGAGACCGAACCCCACAGCCTCACGCCGCAGGACTGCCTTGTCGCCCTGATGATCGCGGTCTCGATGTCGGATGCCGACATCCGCACGATGGAGCTGGTGAAGATCGAGGATGCGGTCAACACCCTGCCGATCTTCGGCCATTTCGACACCGACCGGATCAAGACGCTCAGCCAGATCGTCTTCGACCTCTTCGCCGAGGAAGACGGGCTCGACGCGCTCTTCGGCCTGATCCGCGAGAACCTGCCGCAGCGGCTCTACGAAACCGCCTATGCGCTGGCCTGCGACGTGGCCGCCGCGGACGGCGTGCTGCGCGAATCCGAACTGCGCCTTCTGGAAGAGATTCGCTACGAGCTCGACATCGACCGCCTGCACGCGGCCGCCATCGAACGCGGCGCGCGGGCCCGCCACCTCACCGAATAGGCAAATCCGGCCCCGTATCGGCCAATCCGGCCGCCCCGGCGGCCGGAAGGCCCGTCGTTCGGCCGGTTTCCGCTGGGTCAGGAATCCCCGAATTGCCGTTCCGGTGCGCCGGGCGCATGCTGGAGGCCTATTTTAGAAAGGCCTTATCCATGACCCGTGTCCATTTCCTGATCCTCGCCACCCTCGCGCTCTGCACGCTGCCGGTGATCGGCACCCTCGTCGATTCCCATCCCCCGCAGCGCGCCATCGCGCTGACGCCGGACATCCAGCTCAGGCACTACTGACGGCCCTGCCACCACCACCGGGACCCGGGCCCAGGCCCGGGTCACGCCGCGCGCCTCAGCCGTAGAGCGCCGCCCACCGATCCATCAGGCCCTGCTGCAGCATCTTGGCCCGGCCGTTCCAGGCCATCATGCCCGGCGGCCGTTCGCGTTCGTGGTCGCCCAGGGCGTCGCGACGCGGCACGTCGGCGCAGAAGATCGCGAACACCAGCTCGGTCCCGTCCGCCAGCGTCTCGTACCCCGCCAGCCCGCTGACGAAGTTCAGCGTCCCGGTCTTGGCCACCACCTTCTCGGGATGGGTCACGTCCTTGCCGCGCGCGTCGCCGCGCATCGCGATGGTCTTGAGGATCGGCCGAAGGTGGCCCTGCGACACCGGGTCGGCCAGCACCCGCACCAGGCTCGAAGACATCACCCGGCTGTCGCCGCCCAGACCCGAGTGATCGACCAGCTCGATCCCGTCGACCCGGAATCGCGTGCTCAGCCAGGCGCTCATCGCCACGCCCGATTCCACCAGCGTCGCGGTTTCGGGATAAAGCGTCCGGCTCGCCGTCATGCCCACGCATTCCGCGGTGATGTTGGTCGAATGGAACAGCATGTCCTCGAGGATCTCGACCAGCGGCCCGCTGTCGTGCCGCGCCAGTTCCGTCCCTTCGGGCAGCGCCGTCGCCAGTTCGGGCGTCTTCAGCACGATGCCATGCGCGCGCACCAGCGTCTGGAACACCTCGCCGGCGTAGAGCTCGGGCTTGCGCACCGGGAGCCAGCGCGCGCCGCCCTTGCCAAGCGCGCCATCCGCCACCGTCCAGCTGTCGCGCCCCTCGGCGTCCTCGTAGGTATAGACCGGGCCCGCGCGGTCCACGACCTGCATCCGGGCGATGGTCACGTCGGGCCGGTAACGGGCCGTCCGCGCGTCCATCGTGATCTCCCACTTCCCGCCCTCGCGCTTCCATTCGAAATGCACGCGGTTGAAGTTCAGGTTCAGCCCCGACACCGCCGGGCTGTAGCCCACGTGGTCCGGCTGCTCCATGTCGATGGTCGGCACGAAGGGCAGCGCACCGCCCCAGACGAAGAACCGGCCGGTGACCTCGGTCAGGCCGATCTCTTTCAGCTTGGTCGCCAGCGCGCCAAGCGCCTCGGTGTCGAGCGTCGGGTCGCCGCTGCCCGCCAGCACCAGGTCGCCCTTCAGCCGCCCGTTCTCGACCGGGCCAAGCGCGATGACACGCGTGGCAAAGCGGTGGTCGGCCCCCAGCACCTCCAGCGCGTAGACCGCCGTCGCGGCCTTGGCCACGCTCGCCGGCGGCAGCTTCACCCGGGTGTCGCGCCCCTCCAGCGTCATGCCGGTGCCGGCATCCGCCACCGTGTAGGACACCCGCCCGTCCAGTCGCGCCTTCTCGACCAGGTCCTCGCCCGGCGGCGCGGGCGGCGGCGCCATGCCCAGCCGTGCGGGCCGCAGCCGCGGCCGGATCGACCCGTCGGGCCCCTCGGCCAGCGCCGGCGCGGCCAGGGCGGCCAGGGCGCTCCCCAACAGCGCCCGCCGCGTGAGCCGTGCGCCTGTCTCCGAAGTCGTCCTGTCCGTCACCATTCGCCTCTCTGCCGCAGTTCGGTTCGAAGAGAGCGCCACCATCGGCACGTTCACGAAGCACCAGCAGGGCGTCGCGTGCCGGCCCAGCGATCCCGCCGCCCGGCTGGGCAGCCGTGCATGGGCGTAGATCCGCGCCGCCTTGGACATCCGGGCCGAGATCCTCTGGTGCGGTCGCGCCAGTACGCCGACCGGCACGTTATCCATGATCCAGCGCCATTCCTGCCACCTGTCCAGCTGCCCGAGGTTGTCCGCCCCCATCAACCAGACGAATCTGACACCCGGGTAAAGACGCCTGAGCGCTCTCAATGTCCGGGCGGTGTAGCGCGTTCCGATCCGGGCTTCGATATCGGTGATCTTCACATTCGGATGATGCATGACCGCCCGCGCCCGCGCCATCCGCTGCGCCAGCGGCGCCGGCCCCTCGGACTTGAGCGGGTTGCCCGGGCTCACCAGCCACCAGACCTGGTCCAGCCCGAACCGCTTCAGCGCCTCGCGCGTGATCATCGCATGGCCCGCGTGGGCGGGGTCGAACGACCCGCCCAGCAGGCCCACGACCTGACCGGCACGGGCATGGGGAAATCCAGAACGCATGGCGGCCATCTAGCCCATCGCAAACGGAAAAAGGAAGGGGCGCAGGGCGTTGTGCCACGTTTCGGGCGGCCACCCTTGCACCCCCGCCTCAGTGCGCCGCCAGTGCCTCGATATCCGATGCGATGTCGTCGGCCAGCGCGGCGACCCGGTCGCGCGCATTGGTGCGCTGCGCATAGGCCCGCATGCCGAAGATCGCCGCCTGCAGCCGGCTGGCCAGCCGCTCCGGGTCGGCGCCCGCGTCGATCTCCCCCGCCGCCTGGGCCTGGCGGAACACGCCGGCAAACACGCCCTCGGTGTTCTGGATCAGCGCCTCGGCCTGCTGCCGCAGCACCGGGTCGTCGTCCGGCGTCTCCAGCAGCGTCTTGACCAGCATGCAGGCCCGCGTCGGCCGCCCCTGCGCCCCGGCGCAGCCCAGCCGCCGGACATAGGCCGCCAGCGCCGCGATCGGTGTCGGACCGGCCTCCAGCACCGCGCGGAACTCCTCGCGCGAATGGGTGGCGTAGAGCTTCAGCGTCTCGCCGAACAGCGCCTCCTTGGACCCGAAGGCCGCATAGATCGATCCCGGCCGCATATCCAGCGCCTGCTCCAGGTCCTTGAGCGAGGTCGCGTGATAGCCCTTGGCCCAGAACAGCTCCAGCGCGCGTTCCAGCACCTCGTCCCGGTCGTATCTGGCGGGTCTCGCCATCGTCGCTGCGCCCCTTCCGGCCAACATTTGAGTGATCGCTCAAAATATAAGTTGAGCGATCACTCAAGTAAAGCTATCCCTGCCTCACCATTTTGAGCAACCGCTCAAGAATCAGAGGAGACCCGCCATGACCACCTTCGAACGCCACACCCTCGAAAACGCCCCGGAAGGCAGCCGCGCGCTGCTTGAGGATTCCAAGAAGGGCTTCGGCCGCGTCCCCGGCCTGCACGCCGTGATGGCCGAGGCGCCCGCCCTGCTCGAGGGCTACAAGCAGCTGCACCGCCTGTTCCAGCACGAAACCAGCTTCGACAAGGACGAACTCACCGTGGTCTGGCAGGCGATCAACGTCGAACATGCCTGCCACTACTGCGTCCCCGCGCACACCGGCATCGCCAAGATGATGAAGGTCGACGACGCCATCACCGAGGCGCTGCGCAACGAGACCCCTCTGCCCTCCGCCCACCTCGAAGCGCTGCGGACCTTCACGCTTCAGGTCGTGCGCCAGCGCGGCGACGTCACCGACGCGCAGGTCGAAACCTTCCTCGCCGCCGGCTTCACCAAGCGCCAGGTGCTCGAGGTCATCCTCGGCGTCGCGCAAAAGGTGATGTCGAACTACACCAACCACATCGCCCAGACCCCGGTGGACGAGGTGATGCAGCAATTCGCCTGGGAAAAGCGCGGCGCCGACGCCGCCTGACCGGGTGACGGGCGCGGCGGCCGGGGCCCGGCCGTCGCGCTCAGTGCCCCGCCGAGCCGCTGCCCGCCGACACCGGCGGGCCGGTCACGCCCATCGGGTCCTCGCGGCCCGACAGGAACGATCCGAAAACCTGCAGCGCCGGGATGTGATCGCAGACAACCTTGAGGAACACGAGGAAGGGCACCGCCATCAGCGCGCCCATCACCCCCCAGAGCCAGGCCCAGAACACCACCGCGACAAAGACCACCGCCGCGTTCAGCTTGAGGTGCCGCCCGACCAGCCACGGTGTCAGCATCTGCCCTTCGAGCGAGGTCAGCAGCAGGTAGGCCAGCGGCGGCAGCAGCGCCGCGCCCACCGTATCGAAGGCCACCAGCGACACCGCCGCACAGGCCACCACGCCGGTCAGCGCCCCTATGAACGGCACGTAGTTCAGCGCAAAGGCCGCCGTTCCCCAGAGGTAGGCATAGGGCATCCCCAGCAGGTAGAGCACCAGGCCCACCGCCATCCCGAGGCAGATGTTGATCACCGTGATCGCGGCCAGGTAGCGCGAGATCTGGCGCTCGATGTCGTTGGAAATCCGCAGCGCCCGCTTCTTGTCGGTCAGCGTCGGCAGCGCCTCGACCAGCTTGCGCTGGTACATGTCGCCCGCCGCCAGCAGGAACATCGCGAGGATCAGCGCGATGAAGATCGACGACCCCAGCCCCGCCAGCGACGAGAGCGCCATGCTCAGCATCCCGGGCTGGTCGCTGACGACGATGCGCTCCTCGTCCTGGCCCGGGGTGTCGTCGCCGCCGCCGGTGAGGTTGCGCATCTCCTCCGACGCCTCCTGCACCTGCCGGATGTGCGACTCGAAGGCCTCCATCTTCTCGCGCAGCTCGAACCGGATGCGCGGCACCTCGTCCACCAGCGTCCCCGCGGGCCCGCTCAGCATGTAGAGGCCAAGCCCCGCGACCACGCCGAAGGTCACCACCAGCACGATGGCCGACAGCGCCTCGGGCACGCCCCAGCGGCGAAAGAAGCGCACCACCGGCGACAGCGTCAATGCAATCAGCAGCCCCAGGACGATCGGCATCACCACGTCCTTGGCCAGCGAGATCGACCAGAAGAAAAACAGGATGAGCAGCCCGGCGAGCAGGTACTCGATCCGGCGCAGCATGGCCACGCGCGTCGACACGCCGCGATCCATCGTCGCGTTTCCCCCGTTGGACGTTTCGTCGGTCATCCCGGGCCAACCCCGCACGGGGCGTTCCGGTTCCCCGGCCAACTCGCCCGGCGGCGCCCCGACCGGCCGGACCCCGGGCAACCGGTCCGCCCTCCCGAAACAGTCGCCACCCGTCCCGGCGGCTGACCCCGGTCAGGCGACAATACCCCGCCGCAGGGGGCCGTTGCTTGCCCCATACGTCAGCCCCGGGTCAAACAGGCCATGTATTTCAATTCCTTAGTCACCAGAGAGCCAATGACCTTTAGCCCCAAGACCCTCTTCGCCGCCGCCCTCGCCTGTGCCGTTCTGGCCGCGCCCGCGGCCCATGCCGCGACCCACACCGCCACCAACGACCACGGCAGCACCGGCGCGATCGACGTGACCGGCAGCTTCGACCTCTCGGCCTTCGTCGCGCAGGAAACCTCCGGTGGCGGGACCTTCCAGCTGACCGGCGCGCAGATCGCCTTCTCGGGCAGCTCGGCCTATGTCGGCACGACGCAGACCTATTCCTACAGCTACACCTACGGCTATTCCTGCGGCAGCGGCTGGTCCCGCCGCACCTGCTACGGCACCCGCTGGGCGACGGGCTACTACACCGACGACCGCGTGCTCGACACCGTTCAGCTCAGCCTCGATGCCGATCCGGCCGACGGCAGCGCCGAGCAGACGCTGGCCGACAACACCCACGGCCCGGTCTACTCCAACGGCCGCTACACCACCTACAACCGCGCCGGCGCGGTCGCGCGCGAGGCGACGCTGGCCGACGACCTGCTGGCCGATCTCGCCGCCGACTGGTCGCTCGACTACGCGCTGAACACCACCGGCAACCCGTTCCAGACGCTGGGCGTGAGCCTGACCATCGATTACGAGGTCATCCCCGCCACCGCCGCGTCCTACGCCGGCACCGCGACCGTGCCGCTGCCCGCGGGTGGCCTGCTGCTGGCCGGGGCCGGTGCGACACTGGCCGCGCTCCGCCGCCGTCGCCGCGCCTGACCGCGCCTCGCGCGAGATGCAGCGGCCCGCGCCATCCCGGCGCGGGCTGCCTGCCGTTCAGGGGCAGTTGTAGAGCACCAGCTCCCCGTCGCGGACCGACAGCTGCCCGGCCTTCATCATCCGGTCCACCGTCGCCTCGGCCCGCGCGGTCATGTCGGCACGCAGCCCCTCGACCTCCTCGGGGCTCGCGCCCTTCTCGGCCGCCGCCGCCGCGATCACGTCGCCCGCCCCGGCAAAGGCCGACAGCCTGCAATCCGCCGCGCGCATGGTCTTCTCCACCAGCGCCTGCCAGTCCTCGTCCGACATCGCCGCCAGCATCGCCGCCGCATCCTCCTGCGTGGCGGGGCGCGGCTGGCAATCCGACAGCATCTCGCCCTCCAGCGCGCAGTCAAACGCCATGGCGCCGTTGCGCACCATGATCCGCCCGTCCTCCAGCACCGCCACCGGCTCCACCCCCTTCGCGGGGTCAAACTCCTGTGCCGCCGCCGGCAGGACCATCGCAGCGGCCAGCGCCGCGGCGGGGATCGTCAGTCTCGTCATGGGGATCTCCTTGCTCGTCGCCGCGACGCTAGCACGGCACTGCCGCAGCGTCAGGCCCAAACGGCCATCCCCGGCGGCCCGCGGCGCGCGGCCCGCCCGATTGCGCCTGCGAGAGCCCAGCGATAGCCTCGGCCGACGCGAACGCGGGCGCATGCCCGCCCGAAACGAAACGAAAGAGGTGATGGTGCCGGACGTTCTGCAGATCCCGCAAGGCAACGAAATGTTCGAAGGCTACCGTGCGGCCTTCGAGACATACGGCTTTTCGCCGGCCGTGAAATCGAAGGGGTTCCTCTACATCTCGGGACAGGTCGGCGCGCGTCCGGACGGCACCGCCCCCGACAGCGTCGCGGGCCAGACCGAATGGGCCCTGAAACGCATCCAGGAACTCCTGCGGATCGCGGGCCTGGACTTCAGCGATCTTGTCGATGTCACCAGCTACCACGTGGACATCGAACACACGCTTGCGGACTTCATGGAGGTCAAGCAGCGCTTCATCCAGAGCCCCTACCCGGCATGGTCGATCATCGGGATTTCCGGGCTGAGCCGACCCGAACTCAAAGTCGAGATCCGCGCCGTGGCCGCGCTGCGCGACTGATCCCGCCCGGCGCCCGGCCGGAACCGGGCGCCGCCGTGCCATCTCGCCGGCCTCAGGCTGCCACGTTCAGCGCACCCCGCATCGCCGAGATGTCCATCTGCATCACCGCGTGCCCGGCCCCGGGATAGACCTCGAACCGGACATCGGCCCCCATCCCGCGCAGCACCGCGGCGCTGTCCTCGGCCCGCTTGACCGGGATATGCGGATCGCGTTCGTGGACCGAGATCCAGACCTTGGCCCCGTCCCGCCGCCCGGCATAGTCAAAGCGCTTGGCATGTGCGCCATAGAGCACCTCGTCCGGCGCGCCCCCGGCATCGCCGGTGCCGACCAGCCCGCCCGAGAACGCCAGCACCCCGGCCAGCCCGTCCCCGTCCCGCGCAAAGGCCTCCAGCGCCAGGCAGGCCCCCTGCGAGAACCCGCCAAGCCAGATACGGTCACGCGGGATCCCCTCGGCCTCGGCCGCCGCCACGCCCTTGCGCATCGCGGCCAGCCCGGCCTCCAGCGGTGCCTGCATCGCCGCCATCGGCGCCAGGAACGAGGTCGGCCACCAGGACTGCCCCGGGGCCTCGGGCGCAAATCCCGCGACCTCCGGCAGCCCGGCGTGGTCGAGCAGCGACAGGATGTCCGCCGCCGACCCGCCGCGGCCGTGGGCGAGGATGATCCCCGCCCCGGCCCGGCCCTCAGCCGCGCCCGCGCGCCTCACGACGTCACCTTGATCGGCGGCAGGATCCGCTCGATCTGCGGCCGCAGCCGCTCGTGCTGCGCGGGCAGCTTCAGCGCCTCGCCCAGGTGGGCGAGATCCTCGTCGGCGGTGAAGCCCGGCGGATCGGTGGCGATCTCGAACAACACGCCCCCGGCTCGCGGAAGTAGATCGCGTTGAAATACTGCCGGTCGATCACCGGGGTCGTCGGCAACCCGGCCTTGGCCAGCCGCGACTGCCATTCGACCTGCTCGTCGTAGCTCCGCGCGCGGAAGGCGACGTGGTGGATCGTCCCCGCCCCCGGCCGCCCGATCGAGGGCGCGTCGGACAGGTAGATGTCCACGATGTTGCCCCGCGCATCGCCCGGCGCGACATAGCGCAGGCGGCGGCTGCCGTCGGCGCCGGCCTCCTCGCCCGCGAACGCATAGCCGAAGATGTCGACCAGCACCCGCGCCGTGGCCTCGGCCGACCGCTCCCAGAGCGTCACCGAATGGAACCCGTCCAGCACGGTCTCGGCCTCGCGGTCCGTCTCGACCAGCTCGACCGGCGCACCGTCGGGATCGCGCAGCGTGATGACCCGCTGCCCGAACCGCTCCACCGGCCCGGCAAAGTCGATCGCCTTCCCGGCCAGGTCCTCCATCAGCCCGTCGAACCGCCCCTTCGTCACCGAATAGGCATAGGCCGAGGCCATGCCGGCCCCCGCCCGCCCCGGTCCCGCCTGCACGAAGGGAAAGAAGGTCAGGATGGTGCCCGGGGTGCCCCCGTGATCGCCGTAGTAGAGGTGATAGGTGTCCGGCGCGTCGAAGTTGACGGTCTTCTTCACCAGGCGCTGGCCCAGCAGGCCGTTGAAGAAATCGACATTCTCCTGCGGCGGACCCGAGATCGCGGTGACATGGTGGATGCCGGGAATCTTGGTGGTCATGGCATTCCCTTTCCTGATGCGGCCCGACAGCCGGGCTCTCGCTTCGACCGCCAATATCGGCGTGCAATCCCGCAAATCAACGCCGCGATGCCCTGCGCCGGCGCACAGATTCTGTGCCCGTTCCGACCGGCCCCCTCAGGCCCCCTGCGCCGTCTCCGCCACGCCAGGCTCCTCCTCCACCCGCGGCTCGTCGAACTGCTCCAGCTCCTGCACCGCGCGTTTCGAGCCGAAGGTCATCGCGTAGGCGCCCGAGAAGCTCGCGCCCACCAGGAACACGTGCGCGGCATAGTCAGATCCCCAGCAGCATCACCACGATCGCCCCCGCCGTCCCGGCCGTCGATCCCACGTCGCTGAACCGGACGTAGAGCTTGATGCCCCAGATCCCCACCATCATCATCACCGCCGTGACCAGCGCCCCGACCCACAGGTCCGACCACGGCAGGCTCACGTCCGGCACCAGCCGGAACATCAGCCCGATCAGCACCGCCAGCGCCAGCAGCGACACCGGCAGGCTGATCCATTCGAGGTGCACCAGGCTCCCCTCCAGCAGCTTGTCGTCCAGCAGCGACAGCGCAATGTTGACCACGATCACCGCCAGCACGAAGAACCCGATCACGAACACCATCAGCACCGCCACCGCCTGCGACCAGATGTAGGCGAGGATCCCCTTCTTCGGCGAAGGCGGCAGCCCCCAGACCGAATGCAGCGCCACCTTGGCCTCGCGGAACAGCGCCGAGGCGCCGTAGAGCAGCACGCCGATCCCGATCAGCGACGACAGCGTGAACCCCCGCTCGGTGTTCCAGAACATCACCTGCACGGTGTCCTCGACCATGTCGGCGGATTCCGCGTCCAGCACGGTGTCGACCATCTCGCCGATCTCCTCCTGCGCCGTCTCCTGTCCGACGAAAAGGCTCACCAGCATCACCGTCACCAGCAGGAGCGGCGCGAGCGAGAAGATGCCGCGATAGGCCAGCGCCGCCGCCGACCGCGACGGCACGCTTTCGGTGTAAAGCTTGTAGGTCTCGGTCACGAGGCTCTTGATCCGGTCGAAAAGGGGCATCTGACCCTCCCTCACATGGCCTGTCGCCCGGGCCGTGGCCCCGGACGGAAAAATGGTGTTCTGCAAAATCCGCGCGGCGCGCGCCCGACCCCGGGGAAAATGCCCCGGCCCCGCAAAGGCGGTCGGTGATCCCAGACTACCGCAGGATTGCCGTTGGGGAACCCGCGAAGTGGGAAACCCCGCCACGCCCCCTTTCAACCCGGCCCCTTCGCGCGTATCTAGCCCGGCAACAGTGCAAGGAGGATTCCATGGCCGCCTATCAATACGTCTACCACATGTCCGGGGTCTCCAAGACCTACCCGGGTGGCAAGAAGACCTTCGAGAACATCCACCTGAACTTCCTGCCGGGGGTGAAGATCGGGGTGGTCGGCGTCAACGGCGCCGGTAAGTCGACCCTGCTCAAGATCATGGCCGGCTGGGACAAGGACTTCCAGGGCGAGGCCTGGGCGGCCGAGGGCGCCAAGGTCGGCTACCTCCCGCAGGAGCCGGAACTCAACTCCAGCCTCGACGTGCGCGGCAACGTGATGCTCGGCGTGGCCGCGAAGAAGGCCAAGCTCGACCGCTTCAACGAACTCGCCATGAACTACTCGGACGAGACCGCCGAGGAGATGGCCCAGCTCCAGGACGAGATCGACAGCCAGAACCTCTGGGATCTCGACAGCCAGATCGACATCTCGATGGAGGCCCTGCGCTGCCCGCCCGACGATGCCGACGTCACCACCCTCTCGGGCGGTGAAAAGCGGCGCGTCGCGCTCTGCAAGCTGCTGCTCGAACAGCCCGACATGCTGCTGCTCGACGAACCGACCAACCACCTCGACGCGGAAACCATCGCCTGGCTGCAGCAGCACCTGATCGACTACAAGGGCACCATCCTCTGCGTGACCCACGACCGCTACTTCCTCGACGACATCACCGGCTGGATCCTCGAACTCGACCGTGGCCGCGGCATCCCCTACGAGGGGAACTACTCCGCCTGGCTGGAACAGAAGGCCAAGCGGCTGGAGCAGGAAGCGCGCGAGGACAAGGCCAAGCAGAAGACGCTGGCCCGCGAACTTGAATGGATCCGCCAGGGCGCCAAGGCCCGCCAGGCCAAGCAGAAGGCCCGGATCAGCCGCTACAACGACCTCGCCGACCAGTCCGAGCGCGAGCGCGTCGGCAAGGCCCAGATCGTGATCCCGAACGGCCCCCGCCTCGGCGGCAAGGTGATCGAGGTCGAGAACCTCAAGAAGCACATGGGCGACAAGCTCCTGATCGAGGACCTGTCGTTCTCGATCCCGCCGGGCGCCATCGTCGGCGTCATCGGCCCGAACGGCGCCGGCAAGACGACTCTCTTCAAGATGCTGACCGGGCAGGAGAAACCCGACAGCGGCACCGTCGAATTCGGCGACACGGTGAAGTTGTCCTACGTCGACCAGTCGCGCGACGACCTCGACCCGAACGAAAACGTCTGGGAGGCGATCTCGGACGGCCAGGACATCATCCAGATCGGCGATGCCGAGGTGAACTCCCGCGCCTATTGCGGGGCCTTCAACTTCAAGGGCGGCGACCAGCAGAAAAAGGTCAACCTGCTCTCGGGCGGGGAACGCAACCGCGTCCACATGGCCCGCCTGCTGAAAGACGGCGGCAACGTGCTGCTGCTCGACGAACCGACCAACGACCTCGACGTGGAAACCCTCCGCGCGCTCGAGGACGCCCTGACCGACTTCGCCGGCTGCGCCGTGGTCATCTCGCACGACCGCTTCTTCCTCGACCGGATCTGCACCCACATGCTCGCCTTCGAGGGCGAGGCCCACGTGGAATGGTTCGAAGGCAACTTCGAGGATTACGAAGAGGACAAGAAGCGCCGCCTCGGCCCTGATGCGCTGGAACCGAAGCGGGTGAAGTACAAGAAGTTCACCCGCTGAACCAAGGACGATCCGAAGGCCGTAGGGTGGGGTTCAACCCCACCCTTTTTCTTTGGGGGCGTTCGTAAGCCGTGTTGGTCGGCTATGCGGACCATGCGGACATTGATGGCCGAAACGCGAGTATCCGTATAAAACTCTCGTCACGCGAAAAAAAATCCGCCTCATGTCAGCGGGAAAATCAGAATGATAAGAGCGCTAAAGATCCTCTCTCTCGCAATGTTCGGACTGATCCTGGCGACCGTCGCTTTCCTCGAGATTGCGGAAAGAGAGCATGTGAAGAAGTTCGTTCCGCCGGCATACGGGCCCGTGTGGGTGAAAAGCTCGACAAGTTTCTCAAGTGGGTTCGGCCCCGGCAACTATGAGGCTGGACTGGCCTTCTTCACTCTGCCGCGCGACATCGCATCGTCCATATCCGCCGAGGGCGTTGGCTGGCTCGACAATGCGGACCTGTCAGTCAAGAACAAGCTCGGCGAGAGAGTTGGAGAGTGGTTGCAGAACTCCGCTGGCAACGACATCCTTCACATGGATGGATCAGGAAAACTGCACATCGGGCGAACGGAAGGTGCCCTACGCGGGCCACGCCTGTCCCGGCGTGGCGGCCTATCTCCGAGGCAACGGTTTTCTCGACAAGCTGGCGAGATCGAAGTCCCGGAAGGTGGACAAAATCTTACTCAGTGAAGGCGCGTATATTTCCAAAAGAAGCCTCGGATACCTGATCGTGGCGCCAGAGCGGAGACTTGCGATCTTCGCGCACGCAGGATGACACGAAATCGGTCATTCGTCTTGCGCGCAGCAACGGACCCAAAGGGCTCGAAGCCGTCAATCGCGGCGGATCGGTGGTATATTGGGTCATCGGCGAGTATCGAAGACGTGAAGGACTGGTGGAGTGGAGGAACAGCCATGTCTACAGCCAACCTACCAGCCGTCCGTGCCTGCCGTCCCACTTGGAACAAAGGGCGCATCGTCGGCCAGAAACGTCCGCTGCAACCGAAGCACGTCTGGGCAATCCGAGTCCGCCTCGAAATCGCGCAGCGGACCCGCGAGCTGGCGCTCTTCAACCTTGCCATTGATAGCAAGTTGCGCGGTTGCGAACTCGTGCAGCTCAAGGTCGCCGACGTCTACGCGGCTGGGCGGGTCAAGCACCGCGCTGCGATCGTTCAAAGCAAGACAAGAAAGCCTGTGAGCTTCGAGATTGCAGAAGGGACCCGGAAAGCAATCGAAGCCTGGCTGGAAGCCCCGCTTATGGTCGGGTCAGAGCATCTCTGGCCGGGAAGGTTCAACGACCGGCGGCATATCTCGACGCGTCAGTATGCTCGCCTCGTCCGTGACTGGGTCACCTCGATCGGTCTCGAGCCGAGCGCCTACGGCACCCATTCCATGCGTCGCACCAAGGTTGCGCCGATATATCGGAAGACCGGTAATCTTAGAGCCGTGCAGCTCTTGCTTTATCACACGAAAATGGACAGCACCGTGCGCTACCTCGGGGTCGAGCTGGAGGATGCGCTCGCGATTGCAGAGTCGGTAGAGAGCTAAGCGCCAGGGGCCGGTCCGTCGCGTCCGGCCCTTTGGGGACGTTGAGAGCCCTTGCGGTTAGCGTCTGCTCTATATCGGCGAATCTTATGACGATGCTTCGGTGAAGCACTCTGACCTCCATCCCTGGCCATGAAACCGCAGCGGCGACATGAAATGCGCTTGTGTGTATCTGCGGGTAGGTTCCTCGTCTGAGCGCGGAAGTCTCTTGATCCAGTTTGGCGTTCGCCTCAACGAACGCCCTACGATGCAGGCCCTGCTCCGTCCGTCTGCTCCGTGGGGATCACGCGGATCGGCTCTGGCCGGGCCAACCACTCCCGGCCGCGCAGCATCGCCTTCCAATAGATCGGCGGCAGGGCGCGCGCCTTCAACCACCATGCCGCTCGGGTCGGCTTCGTGCCGTCGACCAGCCAGGTCGGGAAGGACGGCTTGAGTAGACCGCCATAGCCGAATTCGGCCAGCACGATCTTGCCGCGTTCCACTGTCAGCGGGCAGGACCCGTAGCCGTCGTAGTGCGCGGCGGGAGACCTGCCGTCGATATCGGCGGAAATGTTCTCGGCCACGACGGGCGCCTGTTTGCGCGCGGCGGCGGCGGTCTTGGCGTTCGGCGCGTTCATCACATCTCCGAGGCTCCAGATGTTTTCAAACTGCACGTGCCGCAAAGTCGCCGGGTCAACATCCACCCAACCGGCGGCATCCGCCAGCGGTGAGACCCGGATGAAATCGGGCGCCGTCTGGGGCGGGCAGACATGGATCATGTCGAAATCGACATCGACGCGCCGCGCCTCCGTTTCGGGTTCCTTCACCTCGAAGGTGGCACGTTTCGCCGGACCATCGACGGCGACGAGATTGTGGAAGTAGTTCAGGGTCGTGTCGTATTTCTCGACGTATTCCATCAACGCGGGCACGTAATCCTTCACGCCGAAAAGCACCCCACCCGCGGTCATGAACTGGATGTCGATCTCCTTCAGGACGTCGCGCCGCTGCCATGCGTCCGCTGACAGGTACATCGCCTTCTGCGGGGCGCCCGCGCATTTGATCGGCATCGGCGGCTGGGTGAAGACCGCGCGCCCCCGCATCATCTTCGACACAAGCTCCCAGGTGTAGCTTGCGAGGTCGTAACGGTAGTTGGACGTCACCCCGTTGCGGCCCAGCGTTTCCTCGAGCCCCTCCACCGCAGCCCAGTCGAGCTTGAGCCCCGGCGTGACGACGAGGCGGCCGTATTTCACCACGCGGCAGCCGTCCAGGACGACGGCGTCGCTCCTGGGCTCGAATGCCGCGACCGCCGCCTTGATCCAATGCACGCCGCGCGGGATCAGGCTGCCCATCGTACGCGCGGTGTCCTGCGCATCGAAGATGCCGCCTCCGACCATGGTCCAGCCGGGTTGGTAGTAGTGCACGTCCGCCGGGTCGATGATCGCGATCTGCAGGTCGGGCTTTCGGGCGATCAGGCTTGCCGCAACCGATATCCCGCCTGCACCGCCGCCGACGATCACGACGTCGAACCGCGCGTCTCCGGTTTCGGTGGGTGTCCGGCCTCCGTTGGCGATGCGTCGGGCGACCCCGTTCATGTCGTAACCGGCAGCAGCGGCCTTGCCGAGGATCTCAGGCAGGGGTCGCCTGTCCGCCTCGGACAGGGACCAGAGAGTGGTCGACCGCGTGCCGGTCCGGCAATAGGCGAAGACTGGGCCGGGCAGCGTGCGCAGAGCCTCTCCGAAGGCACGCGCCGTGTCGTCGGTCACCACCCCCGGCGTCACTGGCAGATAGCGGAACGACAGGCCCGCCGCGTCGGCGGCGGCTGCGATCTCCTCGTGGCCGGGCTGGTCCGGGCCCTCGGCATCGGGGCGGTTGCAGATGATCGAGCGGAAGCCGGCGCCTGCCAACGCGGCGACGGCGTCGATGGTGATCTGGGGGCCGACCGAAAGGCCGGCGTTGATCTTGCGGATGTCCATGAAAGTCTCCTCCCCGAGAGAAAGGAAACGGGTGGCCCAGGGGCGGGCGGGCCACCCGCAGCGGCACCGTTCAGAGTGCGTTGACAGGCACCTTCAGGAACCGCTTGCCGTCTGCGTCCGCGGGGGGCAGTTCACCGCCACGCATGTTCACCTGAAGCGACGGGATGATCAGCCTGGGCATGTCCAGCGTCGCGTCGCGCTCGGTCCGGAACTTGACGAATTCTTCCTTTGTCTTGCCCTCGCCGACATGGATGTTGAGAGCTTTCTCGTCCGCAACGCTGGTTTCCCACTCGATATCGCGACCGTTGGGACCGTAGTCATGGCACATGAAGAGGCGCGTCTCGTCCGGCAGGCTCAGCACCTTCTGGATCGAGTCGTACAGCTCGCCCGCGTCGCCACCGGGAAAGTCGGCGCGGGCCGATCCGCCGTCCGGCATGAAGAGCGTATCGCCGACGAACCCGGCATCCCCCATCACGTGGGTCATGCAGGCCGGCGTGTGGCCTGGCGTGTGGATCGCGAGGCACTCCATGCCGCCGACCTTGTAGGTGTCGCCATCGTCGAACAGCCGGTCGAACTGGGACCCGTCACGCTGGAACTCTGTCCCTTCGTTGAAGACCTTGCCGAAGGTGTCCTGCACGACGGTGATGTTCTTGCCGATGCCCAGCTTGCCGCCCAGCTTCTGCTGGATGTAAGGCGCAGCCGAGAGGTGGTCGGCGTGGACATGGGTCTCGATCAGCCATTCGACTTTTAGGCCCTGCTCCTGAACGTAGGCGATGATCTCGTCGGCGTGCCTGTAGCTGATGCGCCCGGCGGCGTAGTCGATGTCCATGACGCTGTCGACGATCGCGCAGGCGTCGGAATCGGGGTCCTTCACGACGTAGGAGATCGTGTTGGTGTCCGGGTCGAAGAACGCTTTGACATCGGGTTTGACAGAGGTATCGGTGGTGTAGGTGTTCATCTCATGCTCCTGAACTGAGGGGGCTGCGGTCACGAGGTCCGGCAGGTCCTGATTCCGAAAAGGGTGTAGAGCGGGCATCTGCCCAGGATCGCGGTCACGCCGAACACGGCCGCCGCCACCACAGCCAGGCAGACAAGCAGTGTCGACGCGATGAATGCGCTGCCGAACACGAGGTAGATCAGCACCGCCGCGACGACGGCGCGCAGGATACGGTCAAAGGTGCCCATGTTGCGGGTCATGCAGTGATCCTCCTTGGAATCAGTTGATGACCCGTCTTCGCATGTGCGGTCCCGAACCTTTGGTGACTTGGTCACAAAGGTCCGGGGCAGATGGCATTTTCGTCGATTTCAGCGTTCGCCGGAAGACCGCGCCAGCCGTTCCAACCCCTCGCGGCCGACGATGTGCACCTGGCCCCGGGATTGTTCGATCCAGTTTCTCCGGTGGAACTCGGACAGCGTGCGCGAGATCACTTCGCGGGCGGTGCCCAGCTCGTTGGCCAGCACCTGGTGGGTGGCCTGCACCGTATCCCCCTCCCCGGCCAGTTCCAGCAACCGCGCGGCAAGGCGCACATCCATCCGCTGGAACACGATGTCGTCGATCAGCGTGAAGAGGTCTGTGATCCGCCGGGAATAGGCCTTGAAAACAAACTGCCGGAAAACCGGCGACCGCGCGGCGAGGTCGTCGAAGGTCGCACGCGGAATGGCGACGGCCGTGACGTCGGTCTCGGCGATACCGTCGGCGGCGTAGTCCTCGAAGGCGAGCATGCACGCGGTCGTCAGCACGCAGCTTTCACCGGCGTGCACGCGGTAGAGGAACACCTCTCTCCCGGTATCCGACTTCTGTTGCACCCGCACCGTCCCGTTGAGCAGGAGCAGCAGGTTGTCGGCGGACTGCCCGGGTTCGAACACCTGCGTGCCGGCCGGAACCTCGACCACCTGGCTGCCCGCAACCAAGGCCTCTCGCAATTCGGGCGGAAGTTGCCGCAGCCCTTCGAACCGGTCGATCCAGTCTTCCCCTACCACGTGCCTACTTTCGCCTTCAGTCTATCCAGGAGCAGTCTCACCGGACCGTCACGGCGGTGCAAGCGCCCCGTCACCGCGACCGCGACGCTCACGGCTCGATCACGCGCAGTGACACCGCTGCGCCGTCCTCAAGATCCGGGGGCGGGTAGAGGATCACGAGCTCCCCCTCGGAAAGGCCATCCAGCACTTCGGCCTCCCTGCCGTTGTCATGGCCGATCCCGACCGGGCGCAGGGCTGCGGTGCCCTCGTCCGTCACGAACACCGCCCAGGTTGCGCCATCCCGGAACAACGCGCTGGACGGAACCGCCAGCACGTCCTCGGAAGACCAGACCACGATCCGCGCCTCGACCGCGTATCCATAACCGAGCCCTTCGCGCTCTTCCGGCGGGCTTGTCAGGTCGATCACCGCGCTCACCCGCTGCTCCTCCACGCCAAGCGCCGACACCTTCGTCTCGCCGAAGGGTTCGACGCGGGTCACTGTTCCCGCCAGGTCTCGCCGACACGGCCTTTCTTCGAACTGTCAGGCTGACGAGGATTGCGCAGGTGTATGCAGGTCCAGTTGCGGATGCACGACCTGCGCGTCGCGGAGGGCGAGGAACCAGGGGTCGCGATCGAGAGCGCGGTCCACGACCTCGGCGATGCATTCTGGATCATCCGTGCTCACTATCCCGATGATGACCCGCGAGCGGATCGGGCTGGCGCGGCTCGATCCCAGGCCCATGATGGCTGTGTCGTCGAAATCGGTCTCGACGGTCACAGTCAGCGCATCGAGGCAAAGGCCCTCGCGGACGGCGAGCATCTTGATCGCGATGCCGACGCATCCGGCGATGGCGCTGCGCGCATAGAAACCGGGCGACGGCCCGGCGGCATCGCCGCCCATGGCCGGGCCGAGGTCAGTGATCGCGGTGGTGTGGCCTTGCTCGAGTTGGCAGGCGAGGCCGACCCCGATCCGTCCGGTGGTGACGTAGGTCCTCTGGCAGGCG
The DNA here is from genome assembly GCF_042188925.1 of Pseudooceanicola sp. LIPI14-2-Ac024. Taxonomy (GTDB): domain Bacteria; phylum Pseudomonadota; class Alphaproteobacteria; order Rhodobacterales; family Rhodobacteraceae; genus Pseudooceanicola. The sequence continues at coordinate 3,508,831 of NZ_CP170102.1, read as the reverse complement.
GCGGGATCGGCCTGCATTCGGGCGATGACCTGGGCCTGAGAGGTCCGGATGCGGTCGTCGGCCGAGACATGGTCAATGGTCATGGTGCTGTGTCCTTTCAGGCCGCGCGGCCTTGTCGGTTGCGAATGATGGTGTCGGCGATGTGCCGGGCGTCTTCCCCACACCGTCGATGAGGGCGGAGTTGCGGCGCCGCATGAAGGGCAGACCAAGGACATGAAGGCCCGGTGCCACTGCGCCGTTGTCGTGGACAAGCCGGCCCTTGCGGTCGAAGACCGGCAGGTCGATCCAACGGTGATCCGGGCGGAACCCGGTAGCCCACAGGACGGTCGCGATCCTGCCCGACCTGAGGTCGAGCGACAGGCGCGGCAATGGCGGCACCCGGGTGGGGGCAAAGCGCTCGGGCGGTGGCAGCCCGGCCGGTCCGCTGGCCTCGGCCCAGGTGTCGAGGGCGTCGAGCAACCGGTTCATCTTGTGGTCGGACAAGGCGCAATGGTTGGCCAGCGCTCCCGAGAACTTCGCCACGCCGTCCTGCACCGTGGCCAGCCGTCCCACGACCTCGACGCCTCGCGCCTGCAAAGCGCTCAGGTCGGTGAATTTCGGGGTGCTGCTGCCGATCAGCTGCAAGGACGGCAGGCGGCGGACGCGCTCGACATCGTCCACCTCGGTCACGGGCGTCGCGTGCAGGCCCGTGGCCTCCATCCACCAGTGGATGTCCCGGCCCCGGTAGTGGCGCGGCGTGCGGATATGCTCGCCGGTCGAGAGGATGACCTCGTGCCCCGCCGCGTGCAGTTCAGCGGCAAGCTGCAGACCGGTTGCCGACCCGCCGACCACCAGCACGCCGCCGGGACGAACCTGCTGCGGCGACTTGTAGGCAAGCGGGGTCAGTTGATCGACGCTCCCGGGCACTGCATGGGCGAAACCTGGCACGGCGGCCACGGCGCAGGCGCCGGTGGCGACAACGACGTTCCGAGCCAGCCAACTTCCCTTGTCGGTTTCGACATAAAAGCCGCCATAGCCTGCGGTCAGGGCGGCGACGCGCACCCCGGTTTCGACCGGTGTTTGCGACGCCGCTGCATAGGTCTCAAGGAATTGGACAACCTCGGGCATCGACATAAAACCGTCCGGATCGGCGCCGCCGTAGCGGTGCCCCGGCAGGCGGCTTTGCCAGTTCGGGGTCAGCAAACGCAGGCTGTCCCAGCGATCGGCCTTCCAGGAATTGGCGACCTCCCCGCGTTCCAACACGGCATGGGGGACCGCCCGTTCGGTCAGGCAATGGCTCATCGCAAGGCCAGCCTGGCCGGCGCCAATGATCAGGGTGTTGATGCGTCTCATGCGCTGGACCTTTCGGAAATCGTGGCCCTGTCCGCCGGAAAGGGAGGGGAACCGGCGGACAGGGTGGTGTCAGTCACGCGACAGAAACGGCGACGTTGGTCGGGTTCGTGAGGATGTCGAACACGGCCGAGCGCTTCTGCGATTGAGCAACCAGCGCCGCGATCTCGTCCCGTGTCGCATCGGCGTCGATATCGAAGGTCACGCGGATGGCCGAGAAGCCGTTGCGGATCTCGGGGTCCATCCCGAGGATGCCCTGCACATCGACATCACCTTCGACAACGGCCCGCACCTTTTTCAGCTGGATGCCGCGATGCTGGGCGACAGCGGCAACCCCGCCGGTCAGGCAGCTGGCAAGGGCCGAGAGCACGATTTCGGGCGGCGTCGGAGCGCGGTCACCGGCGTGGAAGACCTCCGGGTGATCGCTTTCGATCCGGTAGGTCTGGGCGCGCTTGTGTTCCTGGCCGAGGCCGAAGTAGCCGTTGATCGCGTTGACGTTGTAGGTGCCTTCGATCCAGTCGCAGGTGGAGCGGAAGGTGAACTGAGCGGCATGCGGGGCCTGGGCGAAAGCGCCGCGTGCGCCGATCAGGGATTCGGTGTCGACGCCGTTGTTCACGGTTTGGGTTGCAGTTGTCATCTTGGTTTCCTTTCGGGGTTGGGTTTGCGGACGCGCCGCGGTTGACTGCTCCGGCTGCGCCGGGACAGGGGACAGCGGACGCAGGTCCGCATTTTCGGAAGAGTGGATCGCCCCGGCCGCCTGCGGCCGGATGCGGTTGCGGCTGGCGAACCAGTCGGTGAATACCTCGGGACCGATGAGGTTGCGCAACTTGGCGAACCCGGGCCCGAAGCTCGGTGACTTGAGGTCGAAACGATCGTGTTTCATCGAAGGGCCTCCGACGGGTGCCGCGGCGACGGATCGCCACGGCAAACCGTTGATTCTACTGGCTGACAGGGGTGGCGGCCGGGTCCATGTAGGTGATGTCGAACGGACCCGGGCCGTGGATCTGGACGATCGTCTCGGCGGTGGTCCAGGCGAAGTGCGGGTGGCCTGCGGGCATCTCGACGAAGCCGCCAGCGGTCAGCAGCGTCCCGGCAGAGCGGTCGAGAGCCGTGCCGTGGCCGACGTTGAACTCGCCCGAGATGACGGTGATCAGTTCGTCACCCGAATGGATATGCGCGGGGACCTCGTAGCCCTCGGGGAACTTGAGGCGGAGCACGAACTGGCCCTCGGCGAAGGGGTTGCCCGAGAGGACAGTGATCTCGGCACCGGCAGGCAGAACCGGCGGCGCGGGGGCGAATTCGATGGCCTCCGCAGGGAAGGGCTTCGGGCCTTTCATCTCGTCGGCCTGGACGGCGGACGTGAAAGACAGGGCGGCAGAGGCCAGAGCGAAGAGGCAGGTCGCGGTTTTCATGGGGCTTTTCCTTTGGTTGAGGTTCAGTTGGTCGAGTTGAGGGGGTCGGCGCGGACCGGTCAGGGACCGCGCCGGGAAGTGCCCTTTCGGGACTTGGGGGATCGAGTCGAAGCTCGGGTTCAGGCGGGATTGGTCGCCGTGATCAGCCAGGAAGAGCTGTCCATCCAAAGACCGCCCTCCCGTTCACTGATGCCTTCGAACATCTCGGCCAGAGCGGCTTCGATTTCGGGACGTTTCTCTTCGGCCAGCGCGCCGGCCTCGCGAAAGGTTTCTCCGGCCGGACCGATAGCCAGCTGAAAGGCGATGGCGTCCGCGATGTCGCGTCCGACTTGGACCTTGGCATCGATCCTCTCGAACCGGATGTCACTGAAGCCCGCGGCCTCCATTTGCGCTCTTGTCGTGGCTTCGTCGGCCATCGAGAACGGGCCGGGCCCGCAGGTCAGCGCGTCCTCGCCCGGGGCGGGCAGGAAGCGATGGACGATGTCGCGCGCCTCGATCAGCCAGGGATTGTCAGCGCGCTGGCGCCAGACGATATGGGCGATCCGGCCACCGGGTTTCAGACAGGCCCGCATCGACCGCAGACCGGCAACCGGGTTCATGAAGAACATCGTGCCGAAGCGCGCGAAGACCATGTCGAATGGCGCGGCGTCGATCCCGCGCTCGATATCGGCACAGGCGAACTTGACGTTTCCGACCCACATCAGCTCGGCTGCGTTCCATGCGTGGTCGAGAAAAGCCTGGCAGCAGTCGACGCCCAGAACCTCGCCCTCCGGACCGGTGGCCCCGGCCAGCTGGATCGCGGTGTCACCAAATCCGCAGCCGACATCAAGAATGCGCTGGCCCCTGGCAACCCCGAGCATCGGGAAGACGATCTCGGAGTGGCGTGACAGGCCCCCGACCAGGATATGGCGATACCGGATGAATTTCGGAGCGAGTATGTCGTTCCAGAAATCGACCAGCGGCGAATTGGCTGCGTCCTTCGTGAGAATGATCGGCTTGTTCATGGTTGCCTCCGGGCTGCGTTCCGTTTCGAGATCGTTTTGACGGACTTGCGCAGGCCACGCTTGAGGCAGGTCTGAGATTTTCGTGACGGATTTCTGAGTTAATCGTAAACTCGCCCCATGATATACCGGTTCGACGGATTCACGCTGAACACAGACCTCGGGGAGTTGTCTCGCGAAGGCGAGGAGCTTCAGGTCGAACCGCGCGCGTTCACCCTGCTTTGCTACCTGATCGAGAACAGTCACCGACTTGTGACCAAGGACGAACTGAGTGATGTCGTCTGGGGTGGTCGTATCGTGACGGACGCGGCGATTTCGACCCTGATGAAAACCGCGCGCCGGTCGGTTGGCGACGATGGCAAGGCGCAGCGCATGATCCGCACCTTGCATGGTCGCGGCTTTCGGTTCGTCGGTCCCTTGCAAGCCGCGTTGCCCGCAAGCGCCAGAACCGAGCCTCCTGCGCCCGAGCCGCCGTCAGTTATCGACATTGCCCGCCCCTCGATCGCGGTGCTGCCGTTCCAGCGCATCGGCCAGATGGAAGGGTGGGAGGCCCTGGCCGATGCCGTTCCGGCCGAGCTGATCTCCTCGCTGTCGCGGCTTCGCTGGATCAGGGTCGTGGCGCGCGGCTCCTCCTTCCGGTTCCGTGCCCCGTCGACGGACCTGACCACGATCCACTCCGATCTCGGCGCCGCCTACTGCCTCGCTGGCGACGTGGAGATCATCGGGCACCGAGTTCACGATATCGGTCGAACTTGCAGACACCCGGGATGGCCGGGTCATCTGGTACGAAACCCTGTCGGGCGGCATCGACGACGTGCACCAGATCCGGACCGACATCGTCCGTCTGGTGTGCTCCGGACTCGAACTTCACATCAACATGCACGAGACGGAACGCGCGCGCCTCCGCTCTCCCGAGAGCCTCGATGCCTGGAGCCTCTATCACCTCGGCCTGCATCACATGTACCGGTTCAATGGCAAGGACAACGCCATCGCCGCCGACTACTTCGCCAGGGCGACGCAGCTCGACCCCGGGTTCGCCCGGGCCTTCGCCGCGCGGTCCTTCACCTCGTTCCAGACAGCGTTCATGACCTACACGCCGGAGCGCATGGTCGCGGCCGAGGACGCAAGGCGGTTCGCCGAAAAATGCCTTGAGATCGACCCGCTGGACCCGTTCGGCAACTTCAACTTCGGACGTTCGTTCTGGCTGCAGGGCGATCACGCCTCCGGCCAAGGCTATCTCGACAGATCCATCAGCATGAGCCCAAGCTTCTCTCACGGCCTCTATGCGCGATCCCATGCCGACATGATCGAAGGTGAAGGCGCCCGCGCGATCACTGCGGCGGACGAGGCAATCGCTCTCAGCCCGCTCGACCCTTTCCTCTACGCGATGCACCAGTCCAAGGCCCTGGCGCTCCTGCAACTCGGCGACCACGACGCAGCCTGCCATCATACGGACATGGGCGCGCGGGAGCCCGGGGCCCACTACATCGTGACGACCATCGCCTCTGCGATCAACAAGGTGTCCGGAAGGGATACCCAGGCGCGCTACTGGCAGGGCCGGACCATTGCCATGCGCCCCGATGCGTCGATTTCGCAGTTCTTCTCGGCGATCCCGATCCGCAATCCTGGCGTTAGGGCCGAGATTCATAGGGCACTGAAAGATTTGGGTTTTCCGGAGGCCTGATTTTTTGGCGGGCTTCGTTGCCGACTTGAAATGGGTCCCTCCGACCTCTAAAGTCCATTGCCTTCCCAAATCGCTCTGACTGCGAAGAGTGTGATCCCGTGGCAGGTGCGCGCCGTGCAGGCGACACTAAATCTCGTTGCCCTTAAGGCCGGAAGCAGACGGTGCGACGCTGCAAACTGGACCTTCGACAAGTCCGCAGTGAACGTCCGCTTTCCGCCCTGGTGCCACATACCGCAGCCCGCGCGAATGTCGTGGATGGGGTCGGAGCGGACTCTTGCTGCATGCAGCACCGATGACAGCTTCGGGCTGGCAGCGGACCTTCGCCTCGCTTGGTGCCCGAGGCCGCTATGAGAGGACAAGTTGCCATTCGCGATGCGGATACCAACGTGTCCATGGCTCCATTATCCAACCCTTACATGCCTTCGGGCTGGGCTCATTACCTTCGTCGCACGCGGAGCCAAAGTGGAGCCCCTGAATGAACCGTCGTCCAGCCGAACACACGCAATTGGACGTGCGGTCGCTAGGGATAGGGACGACGTTCTGCCTCCGGTCCTTTGCTGCGCCTGGCACCAAGGTCGGCTATGCGGACCTTCCTGCCGTTCGCTGCACGCGCAGCCTGCAATGCGCCGAGGGACGGCTATTAGCAGTTGATGCCAATGCCAAAAAACTCATCGGGAGGTCGGCCGAGGATAGAAAGACCTCGGTTAATGCGTAGAGGCGCCGCACCGAGGCTGACAGTTTTTCACGCGGTTGATTGCTGAGGCTTACGGCGGCGTACCAAACCTGTTCCTGCTAGTGCTGCAAGCAACAGCGCCCCACTCACAGGCAGAGGGACCTCAGAGACCAGGTCGAAGCTGAATTCGGCATAGCCGAAACCGCCACCGGTAGAGCTGTCATCGATGAAGACAGATGCCAACGGTCCAAACGCGCTGAGATCGATCAGACCACCTACATCTGCAAGTGTGACGGATCCAAGTGAGGTGCCCAACGCATCCAAAGCGAAAACTTCAATGAAGTCCCCGACATCCGCGCCAGCTGCTACGAAGGTCAGGTTTTCCACGAGGCCGACAAAATCGATCATGAAGTCCGCTTCACAGGAAGAACCCTGGATGGCGCAAAACGAATCCGGGCGAGAATCAGCACCTCCGAAGAAAAGGTCCGTCCCAGAAGAGGTGATCACTGCTTCGGGCGTCACTGCGACTGTCCCGCCCAAAAACCCACTCCCCAATGCAGACGTATCGATTGTTGCAGCCGAAGCTGCGCCACCAAACGCCAAAGAGGCGAGCAGTGTAGAGAGAAACTTTGCCTTCATTTCGATATCCTTTTTAGTCTTTTTGAAATTTCGCAAAATACTTAGAGATGAAATTAGCGGGCGAGCTCGGATAAATAAAATGAAAATCTTGGCGGCTCGGGATATCAGGGAAGGGATGCCAAATCTTTGGGCCGAATGACCGGATCAGAGAAGCCAGCACGGCTGCGCCACGACAATTTTTTCCGACCGCAGCGGGCCCTTCGAGTTCCAGATGACACGACTGCAGCGTCAAAAGTGGTGAGCCTTGCCGCGATCAGATTGGTCTCAAACTCGACCTTCGCAGCACTCTGCCCAATGGGTCCGCTGGAACGATCCTGATCGACCCACCCGGTCTGCGCCCCCCTCCTTTCCCCCACCCATCCTCCCCCGCATCCGTGCTACGCTGCCCCGGACGTCCGGCATCGAGGGTCGCCCATGCTCACCAGCCTCACCCCGTCCGAGTTCTTCCCCTCCGCGATGACCCATGTCGCCATCGCGGTCTTCTGCGGCGGGCTGATCGGGCTGGAACGGCAGCTGCGCGGCAAGAGCGTGGGCATCCGGCACTGCATCATCATCGTGCTGACATCGGCGCTGCTGGTGGACCTCGGCCAGACCCTGACGGACACCGCGGGCGACCCGTCGCGGGTCATGGCCGCGATCGTCACCGGGGTGGGCTTCCTCGGCGCCGGCGTGATCATGGCCCAGGGCGGCCGCATCCAGGGCATCACCACCGCCACCCTGATCTGGGCCCTCGCCGCCATCGGCATAGCCATCGCGCTGAACTACGGCGTGACCGCCATCGCCGTGACGCTGATCATCCTCGCCGTGATGCTCGGCGCGGACTGGGCCGAACGCCGCTTCGCCCGGCTGCGCGGCAACCGCGCGCGCCGCACCCGGGCAGGCGATGGCGAGGGCTAGGACGGGGTGCAGGGGGTCGGGTGGACCCCCACGGCAGATGCGCCGATGAAACCGGCGAGGCGCCCGCCCGCTCCGCGTCACCGTGCTGCAGCGCGCCCCGCAACAATTCGACCTCTCGCACCAAGACGTCAGAGTCCCGGTCGGCCAGGCATATCGTCAGGACCAGCGTCGCCCCGGGCACCCGGGGCCGGACATGGCGCGCCATCCGCCCAGCGCAATGCAACAGATTTAACCTCTGGGTAACGACGGGCAGAGTTTCACCCCGCCGTCCCTACCGGGCCACGCAGTACCCCGCCTCGATCAGCGCCCCGGCCACGTCGCGCCCGTTGGCGCGGCACGATCCCCGCCACACGGCGCCGGGGCTGCCGGACATGTCGCATTCGACATTCGTCCTCAGCGCCTGGTTCAGGAAGGCCTTGGCGTTCCGCCCGGCTTCGCTCTCCGCCTCCGGGCAGAGGACCCCGCGCAGGCGGACCCCGCGCCCCTTGATGACGAAGTGATCCCCGGAAATCGCCCGCGCCTCACCCATCTCGAAGGTCGAGGACCGCGGCGACCCGGGCCGTGCTGCGACCACCGGCGGCTCATGGCCCTGTAACGGCACGACGATGAATGCGTTGATCGCCCATCCCGCAGCCAGCACCGCTGCACCCGCCAACACCTTCGCCTTCACTGGTCCCATTTGCCCTCGCCGCCCCGCTGCCATGGGTAGCCGATCTTGCCCGGGCGACAAACCCCCCTCACCCCTCCTCCGGCGTGACCTCCGGCCATTCCTCCACCTCCGCGTCCCAGCCCGGCCGCGCGTCGCCCAGCGCCCGCGCGTCCCGCTCCCGCGCGCGGATCTCGTCGTAGCGCGCGTTGATGATCATCGCCTCGACCTCCAGCCACTCCGCCGTCTTGGCCTGCATCCAGACCCTGAGCACCCGGTTCATCACCCCCTGGTAGCCCTGCCCCAGCCCGCGGTACATCCGCGCGACCGAGCGGTCCACGTAGAGCGTCACCTTCTCCTTCCGCTCGGTGACATCCAAGTCGTGGGCCAGCAGCTTCCATTCCAGCGGGAAGCGTTTCGTCACGTCGTGCGACAGCGACACGGTCTCGAGGAAGGCATGGTCGCGGGAATAGTTCCGCCGCGCGATCCGTTCCGATTTCGTCATCCGGTAAGCCATGGGGCACCTCCGCCGGACAGCCTGCCCTACGGGGGTTAACGCCCGCCCAGCGCAGCGCACGCAGGCACCGACGTGATACCGACGCAATACCGACGTGATACCGACGTGGCGTTTTGGCCTTGCCGCAGCCGCCGGACGCGCCACATGCTCGGCCCATGACCGCGCGCAGCTCCCTCTCCGCCCTCACCCGCCGCGTCGAAACCGCAACCCTGCTGGCACTGATCCTCGTCGCCGGCGGCATCTGGGCGTTCTTCGCCCTGGCCTCGGAAATGCTCGAGGGCGAGCTGCATGCCTTCGACGAAACCGTGCTTCTCGCGCTGCGGACCCCCGGCGACCCGACCGATCCGATCGGCGGCCCCCGGCTCGAGGTGGCGATGCGCGACCTCACCGCGCTTGGCGGCGCGGTGATCCTGACGCTGATCACCGCCTGCGTGGTGTTCTACCTCCTGCTCGCCCGGCAACGCGGCGCGGCGCTCCTGCTGGCGCTGACCATCGCCGGTGGCTCGCTGGTCTCGACCCTGTTCAAGATGGGCTTCGACCGCCCCCGCCCCGACCTCGTTCCGCACGGGACCGAGGTGCTGACCGCCTCCTTCCCCTCGGGCCATTCGATGATGGCGGCGGTGACCTACCTGACCCTCGCGGTGATGCTGGCCCGGGCGGAAAGGGCCCGCCGGATCAAGGTGTTCTACCTCGTGGTCGCGATGGTGGTGACGATGCTGGTGGGGGTCAGCCGGGTCTATCTCGGGGTGCACTGGCCGTCGGACGTGCTGGCCGGCTGGGCGCTCGGCGCGGCCTGGGCGCTTGGCGTCTGGCTGATCGCCCGGGCGCTGGAGCGGCGCGGACAGATCGAGCCCGAGAAGGGGTCATGAAAAACGCCGCCCCACGCGGGGGCGGCGCCTTTACGGTCCGTTCAGCGGTCAGCCGTCAGAATTCTGCGGCTGGCGCGGCATCTTCTCCTGCACCAGCGCGGTGATCCGGCGGTTCAGGTCCTCGTCCTCCTGCGCCGCGCGGCCGATCTCGTTGTAGGTGGCCAGGTCCATGCCCTCGACGCCCTCGACCGCCTCTTTCATCTGCTGCTGGGCGGTGGCAACCAGCTCCTGCTTGGCCGACTCGTCCTCGGTCGTCTGCATCTGCTGGGCATAGTCCTGCTGGACCTGCGTCACCGCCAGCGCCGCCTCGACAAAGGTCTCGAGCTCGGCGTCGGTATAGGCGGTCTCGGCCGGCTGCGTCATCTCGGGCGCGGCCGGTGCCTCGGTTCCGGTCGGGGCCTCGGGCGCCGCGCTCTGCGCCAGCACGGGGGCGGCGGCGACCATCAGGATGGCGGTGGAACCGGCAAGTTTGCTCAGAAAGGTCATGTTGTCTTCCCTATTTCGTCTGCATGGGCCGCCCGGTCGGGGGCGACATGAGGGCCTCCAACGCGGCACGGCGGCCCCGGTTTCACGGCGGTTTTCCGCGCCGGCGGGCCCCTGCCGACCGGACCGGCGGGTCCCCGCCGGGCGATCACAATGTTTCCGATCAAAACAATCGGATTTGACTTGGCCGACACATTCCGTCAGGAATTGCCCGACCCGCGCCGGCGGCCGACGATTCCGTGACCAGACTTCAAGATCCATAAGGACGACCCATGACCCGCAAGCTCCTCGCCAGCCTCGCCATGACCACCGCCCTCACCGTGCCGGCCCTGGCCCAGGACCGCGCCGCCGTGCTCGACACCTATGCCGACATCGCCGAGGCCGCTTATGGCGACAGCCTGGCCACCGCCAAGGCCCTGCAGGAAGCGGTTGCCGCCCTGGTTGCCGATCCGTCCGACGCAACCCTCGCCGCCGCCCGCACCGCCTGGATCAAGGCCCGCGTGCCCTACCAGCAGACCGAGGTCTACCGGTTCGGCAATGCCATCGTCGACGACTGGGAAGGCAAGGTGAACGCCTGGCCGCTGGACGAGGGCCTGATCGACTATGTCGACGCGACCTACGGCGGCGCCACCGATGAAAACGAATATGCCGCGCTGAACGTCATCGCGACCCCGGCCTTCACCCTCTCGGGCGAAGAGATCGACGCGGCCGAGATCACGCCCGAGCTGATCGCCGAAACCCTGCACGAGGCCGACGAGGTCGAGGCCAACGTCGCCTCCGGCTACCACGCGATCGAATTCCTGCTCTGGGGCCAGGACCTGAACGGCACCGAACACGGCGCCGGCGACCGTCCCTGGACCGACTATGCGCAGGGCGCGGACTGCACCGGCGGCAACTGCGACCGCCGCGCGGCCTACCTGACCGCGGCGACCGAACTGCTGGTGTCGGACCTCGAATGGATGGCCGGCCAGTGGGCCGAGGGCGGCGACGCCCGCGCCGCCGTCACCGGCGACGAGGTCGCGGGCCTGACCGCGATGCTGACCGGCATGGGCTCGCTCTCCTACGGCGAGCAGGCGGGCGAGCGGATGAAGCTCGGCGTCATGCTGAACGATCCCGAGGAAGAGCATGACTGCTTCTCGGACAACACCCACAACAGCCACTACTACGACGGCCTCGGCATCCGGAACGTCTACTTCGGCGAATACGTCGGCGCCGACGGCACCGTGACCTCGGGCCCCTCGCTGTCGGAACTGGTGGCCTCGATCGACCCCGAGGTCGACGCCGCGCTGCGCGCCGACATCAACGCCACCATGGGCGAACTCGGCCAGCTCAAGGCCGCGGCCGAGGCGGGCTATTCCTACGACCAGATGCTCGCCCGCGGCAATGCCGGCGGCGAGGCGCTGATCATGGCGGCCGTCGAGGCGCTGGTGAACCAGACCCGCTCGATCGAACGCGCCGTGACCGCGCTCGAACTCGACCAGATCGCCGTCGAAGGCTCCGACAGCCTCGACAACCCGGACGCTGTCTTCCAGTGATCCGGCCCCCTGAAACCACCCCGCACCGGGCCGCCGGCCCGATGCTTTCGCTTGTCCCGGACGTAACGACATGATTGTTTGTCACTGTGCCTCGATCTCCGACCGCGAGATTCACGCCGCCATCGACTGGATGCGTGCCTCTGACCCGGACACGATCGTGACACCCGGGAAGGTGTACCGGGCGCTCGGCAAACGTCCGGATTGCGGTGGTTGTCTTCCGCACTTCCTGGACACCATGGAGGCCAACGACAGCTTCGCGGTCCCGCGTCAGCTGCGGAACCTCAGGAACAGGAAGAAGGATAAGGCCTGATGAAAGGCGACGAAAAGGTAATTGAATACCTCAACGCAGCCCTCCGGAGCGAGCTCACCGCGGTCAGCCAGTACTGGCTGCACTACCGCCTTCAGGAAGACTGGGGTTTTGGCAAGATCGGCGACAAGTCGCGCGCCGAGAGCATCGAAGAGATGCATCATGCCGACCGCCTGATCCAGCGCATCATCTTCCTCGAAGGCCACCCCAACCTGCAAAAGCTCGACCCGCTGCGGATTGGCGAGAACCTCAAGGAAACGCTCGAGGCGGACCTGGCCGGCGAACACGACGCACGCACCCTCTACATCGAGGCCCGCGATCACTGCGACAAGGTCGGCGACTACGTGTCCAAGAACCTCTTCGAGGAACTTATCGCCGACGAGGAAGGCCATATCGACTTCCTCGAAACGCAGCTCGATCTCTATGCCAAGCTGGGCGAGGAACGCTATGGCCTGCTCAACGCAAAGTCGGCGGACGAAGCCGAGTAAGCGGACTGGACAAGGCATGAAAAGAACCCTGTTGATGGCCGGTCTGATGACCGGCCTCAACTGTTTCGGGGCCCTGGCCACCGAAGCGGACCGGATCGCAGCCGACCCGCACGTGGACGTGGTGCCCCGCACCGCGGCAGAGGCGGCGCGCATCGCCGGTGTCACCGCGCCGACCGACACCTTCGACGCCCCCGAGGCGTTCGAGGGCAACCCCGGCGGGGCCGCCACCGTGCGCGTCCTGCCCGACAGCAACGCCTTCTCGCAGGCCTCGGCCAACATCTCGTTCGAGCGCGAGTTGGAGTTCAAGGTCGGCAACGGCCTGTTCAAGAAGCTCTGGGTCTCCTCGCCCTCCTCGACCCTCGCCTCCGACGGGCTGGGCCCGCTCTACAATGCCCGCTCCTGCCAGCGCTGTCACCTCAAGGACGGTCGCGGCCACCCGCCCGAGGGGCCGGACGACGACGCCGTCTCGATGTTCCTGCGCGTCTCCGTCCCCGCCCCCGACGGCGGCGAGATGAGCGAAATCGAGGCGTTCCTGCTGACCCTCGGGGACAAGACGATGCAGACCCGGCCCGATCCGACCTACGGCGGCCAACTGCAGGATTTCGCCACACCCGGCCAGACCGCGGAATACAAGCTCGGCGTCGACTGGGAAGAGATCGCCGTGCCGCTCAGCGGCGGTGAGACCGCCATGCTCCGCCGCCCGACCTGGCGCGCCGACGACCTCGGGTACGGCCCGCTGGCCGATGGCGCCATGCTCTCGCCCCGCGTCGCACCGCAGATGATCGGCCTCGGCCTGCTCGAGGCGATCCCGGCGGCGGACATCCTCGCCGCCGCCGATCCCGGCGACAGCGACGGCGACGGCATCTCGGGCCGGGCCAACGTGGTCTGGTCGCTGGAATACGACCGCCCGATGCTGGGCCGCTTCGGCTGGAAGGCCGGGGCCCCGACCGTCCGGGAACAGAGCGCCGCCGCCTTCGCCGGCGACATCGGCATCTCCACCCCCATCTTCGACGCGCCCTGGGGCGACTGCACCGAGGCACAGACCGATTGCCGCGCCGGTCCGCACGGCGACGGCGACGACCGCGGGACCGAGATCGACGGCCCCTCGCTCGACCTCGTGACCTTCTACAGCCGCAACCTCGCCGTGCCCGCCCGCCGCGACCTCGACGACCCGCAGGTGATGCGCGGCAAGCAGGTGTTCTACGACATCGGCTGCACCGGCTGCCACACCCCCAAGTTCGTGACCAACCGGCTCGACGACCAGCCGGAACAGAGCTTCCAGCTGATCTGGCCCTACACCGACCTGCTTCTGCACGACATGGGCGAGGGTCTGGCCGATAACCGGCCCGAAGGGGCGGCGGACGGTCAGGAATGGCGCACCGCCCCGCTCTGGGGGATCGGCTTGACCCCGCAGGTCAACGGGCACAGTTACTACCTCCACGACGGCCGCGCGCGCTCCCTCCTCGAAGCGGTGCTCTGGCACGGCGGAGAGGCGCAGGCATCCCGCGACCGCGTCGTCGACCTGCCGCCCGAGGATCGCGCCGCCCTGATCCGCTACCTGGAGAGCCTATGAAACGTGCCCTCGCCCTGTGCCTCTGCCTTGCCACGCCCCTGCACGCGGGCGTGCCCGAGGTGGTGAACGACCACGTCCTGCCCGGCACCGCCGCCTTTGCCGACGCCACCCGGGCGCTGGCCGACACCGCGCGGCAGGACTGCACCACCACCGCCGTGCAGCCCGCCTTCCACGACGCCTTCGACGCCTGGCTGGGCATATCCCACCTGGCCTTCGGACCGGTCGAGGATGACGGTCGCGGCCTCGCCATCGCCTTCTGGCCCGACACCCGCGGCCTCGGCAACGCCGCCGTCGCGCAGCTGGTGGCGAACGAGGATGCGGCGGTGGACGACCCCGCCGAATTCGCCGAGGTCTCGGTCGCCGCGCGCGGGTTCTTCGCCCTGGAACAGCTGCTCTATGACGAGAAGTATGCAGGATACGCCGCCGACAGCTACACCTGCCGCCTTGTCGCCGCCACCGCCGCCGACCTCTCCCGCATGGCCGACGAGATCGACGCCGCCTGGCGCGGGACGCAGGCCCCGCTGATGCTCTCTGCCGGAGAGGCGGGCAACCCGCGCTACTTCTCGGAACAGGAGGCGCAGCAGCAGCTCTACACCGCGCTGCAGGCAGCACTGGAATTCGACGCGGACGCCCGGCTGAAGCGCCCGCTCGGCAGCTTCGACCGGCCCCGCCCCCTACGGGCCGAGGCGCGCCGTTCCGGCCGGTCGCTGCGCAACGTGACCCTGTCGCTGCAAGCGCTCGAGGACCTGTCCGAGGCGCTGGCCGACGCGCCGATCCCCCAGACCCACGCCGCCTTTGCCACCGCGCTGGAGGTGGCCGCCGACCTCGATGATCCGGTGTTCGCCGGCGTCGCGGAGCCGGGCAGCCGCCTCAAGGTCGAGATCCTGCAACAGCGGATCGACGCCATCGCCGCCACCGTCGCCGGTGAGATCGGCGCCCAGCTCGGCGTGACCGAGGGCTTCAACTCGGCCGACGGAGACTGAGATGACCACGCGCCGCGCCTTCCTCGCCTCGCTCCTCGCCGCCGCCTCGGTGCCGCGGCTGACCTGGGCCGACGCGGGCAGCCCCGCCTACCTCGCCGCCGCCAAGGAACCGTCGGGCGACTACGCGCTCTTCGGGCTGGCGGCCAGCGGGCAGGACGTGTTCCGCATTCCCCTGCCCGGCCGGGGCCATGCCGCCGCGGCGCATCCGACCGCGCCCGAAGCGGTGGCCTTTGCCCGCCGCCCCGGCACCTTCGCGCTTGTCATCGACTGCACCACCGGCGTCACGCAAAAGACGCTGCACGCGCCCGAAGGCCGGCACTTCTACGGCCACGGCGCCTTTGTCGACGGGGGTAACCTGCTCTGCACGCCGGAGAACGACTACGCCACCGGCGAGGGCCGGATCGGCATCTGGGACCGCCGCCGGAACTATGAACGCGTGGGCGAGATCGCATCGGGCGGCACCGGCCCGCACGACATCCTTCGCCTCGACGGCGACGTGCTGGTGATCGCCAACGGCGGCATCCGCACCCACCCCGACCAGGGCCGCGACAAGCTCAACCTCGACACCATGCGCCCGAACCTCGCCTATGCCACGATCGACGGCGGGGTGGAGGAGGTCGTCGAACTGGACACCGGCCTGCACAAGAACTCCATCCGCCACCTCGCCGCGCGCGACGGTCTTGTCGCCTTTGCCATGCAGTGGCAGGGCGACCTGCCCGACGCCGCCCCCCTGCTCGGCCTGCACCGGCGCGGCTCCGCGCCGATCCTCTGCACCGCCGCCATGGGCGAACAGATGGCGATGCAGGGCTATGCCGGCAGCGTCGCGATCTCGCCCGAGGGGCTGATCGGCATCACCTCGCCCCGCGGCTCGCGGTTGCACGTGTTCCGGCCCGACGGCAGCTTTGCCGCCGGGTTCGAGCGCTCTGACATCTGCGGCCTGGCCGAGGGGATCGAGGGCTTCGTGGCGACCGACGGCATGGGCACCGTGATCGAGGCGCGCGGCGACAGCCTGCGGCCCGCGTCGCGGGCGGTGCGGGCCTGGGACAATCACCTGGTGAAGATCACGGTGGCCTGACGGCCGCCGCTCACTTGGTCAGGATCAGCTTGCCCGCCTTGGTGATCCGCAGGGTATAGACCTGGTCGCCCAACAGGATCTCGGCCGTCTGGCCGCCCGCTGTCAGGTCGCGCGCGTCATAGCTCGGCAGCCCGTCGTGTCCGGACACCGGGCTGGCTGCCGCCCCGGTGTCCTTGCCTTGCTGTCCCGCGCTCATATCGTCCAGTCCAGCGCCTTGGGCTCTTCGCGGAAGGCGAAGCGCAACAGGTGATCCTCGACGATGTACTTGGCGCGCTTGAGCCCGTCGGCATCCGGCCCGGTCACCGCGATATCGAGCCCGCCGGTATCGGCGGTCAGCGTCGCAGGGCCCGGCGGCAGCTCGGCCCGGCCGGTGGTCTCGTCGAATTCCACGCTGACCTTGTGGGCGAAATGCTTGCACAGTTGCTGGAGGTATCTCGAGGCGTTTTCCGTCTCGAAACGCGTCTTGGCTGTCAGCATGGCTGGTCTCCCCGTTCCCGATTCTTTTCGTAAGCTATTTTCTTGACCTCCCCATGGCAACGGGATAGTCGCCCGGAGGACCGCCGCCGGCCCCTTCCGCGCGCGGCCTGCCTGAACAAGGAGCCCCCATGTTCGCGACGCGCGCCCTGCCCGCCCTCTTCTCAGCCCTCGTCCTGTCGACCGCCGCCCTGGCCGATCCGGTCACCTTCGACACCGCGCAGGGCCCGATGGAGCTTTCTGCCGCGCCGGAACGGATCGTGGCGCTGGACCCGGCGGCGATCGACACGCTGGTCGCGCTCGGGCAGGTGCCCGCGGGGATTTCCTGGCCGGTCTACGTCGACTACCTGCCCGACCAGGTCGAGGGCGCCGAGCACGTGGGATCGTTCTTTGAACCCGATTTCGAGGCCATTGCCGCGCTTGCCCCGGACCTGATCGTCGTCGGATCGCGGGCGGTGGCACAGGCGCAGGCCCTGTCGCGGATCGCCCCGGTGGCGGACATGTCCGTCGGCACCGACGCCTTCGGCGACGGCGAGGCGCGCCTGGCCGCCTATGGCCGGATGCTCGGCCGCGAGGCCGCGGCAGACGAGCTTTCGGCCGCGCTCGACGCCAAGGTCGAACAGGTCCGCGCGCTGGTGGCCGACAAGGGCGGAGACGCGCTCATCCTTATGACCAACGGCCCGAAACTCGCGGTCTTCGGTCCCGGCAGCCGGTTCGGCTGGCTGCACACGCGCCTCGGCTTCGGCGAGGCGGTCGAAGGCATCGCGGACTCGCGCCACGGCGAGGCGGTGTCGTTCGAATACATCGCCCAGGCCAACCCCGACACGCTGATCGTGATCGACCGCGGCGCGGCGATCGACGACGGCACCGCGGCGGCCCAGGCCACGCTGGACAACTCGCTGGTGGCGGGCACCACCGCGGGGCGCGAGGGGCGGATCGTCTACCTGTCCCCCGGCGAGGTCTACATCGCCGCCGGTGGGGTGCAGGCCCTGATGCGCACCCTGGACGAGATCGCCGCGGCCCTCGGGGCGATGTAATGCGCCTGGCTGGGCTGGCGCTGCTGGCCGCGCTCTTCTGCCTGTCGCTCTTTGTCGGCAACGCGCCGCTGTCGCCCGCCGACCTGCTGCACGACCCCGCCGCGCGCGACCTGCTGCTGGTCAGCCGCCTGCCCCGGACGCTGGCCGCCGTGCTGGCCGGCGCGGCGCTGGCGATGACCGGGCAGATTATGCAGATCCTCGCCCGCAACCGCTTCGTCGAACCGATGACCGCCGGGGCGGGACAGAGCGCCGCGCTCGGCATCCTGCTGATCACCATGCTCGCGCCCGCCGCCGCGCTCTGGATCAAGATGTCGGTCGCCGCGCTTGCCGCGCTGGCCGGCAGCCTCGGCTTGATCGTCCTGATCCGCCCGTTGCCGCCGACCCAGCCGCTGCTCGTGCCGCTGGTGGCGCTGGTCTACGGCGGGGTGATCGGCGCGGTGGCGACCTTCATCGCCTACCAGGACGACATGATGCAGTACCTCGGCATCTGGCTGACCGGCGAATTCTCGGGCGTGCTGCAGGGGCGGTACGAACTGCTCTGGCTGGCCGGGCTGGCCGCCGGGGCATCCTGGCTGATCGCCGACCGGCTGACCCTGCTGGCGCTTGGCGAGGATGCGGCACGCGGCCTCGGCCTGAACGTGCGGGCGGTGACGGCCGCGGGACTGGCCGCGATCTCGGTCACCACGGCGATCGTGGTCGTGACCCTCGGCTCGATCCCCTTCGTCGGGCTCGTGGTGCCGAACCTCGTCGCGCGGATCACCGGCGACAACCTGCGCCGCGCCCTGCCGGTGACGGCGCTGGTCGGCGCGATCCTCGTCCTCGGCGCCGACATCCTCGGCCGGACCCTGCGGGCCCCATTCGAGATCCCCGCCTCCTCCATGGTGGCCCTCGTCGGCGCGGTGATCTTCATCGTCCTCCTGTCGCAGGGGGGACGCCGTGCGTAACAGGTTGCTGGTCCTCGCGGGCCTGCTGCTGCTCTCGGCGGCGGGCTACATGCTGATCGACGCCAAGGCGCCGTGGTCGTTCCTGCTGCCGTTCCGGGCGACCAAGCTCGCGGCGCTGATCCTCGTCGGCATGGCGCTGTCGGTGGCGACGATCCTGTTCCAGACGATCACCGCGAACCGCATCCTGACCCCGTCGCTGATGGGGTTCGACGCGCTTTACGTCTTTGTCCTGACCGCGCTGGTCTACCTGATGGGCGCCTCGGGCTATGCCGCCCTGCCGCCCTGGCTGCTCTTTGCGATGAACATCTCGGCGATGATCGGGCTGAGCCTTCTGCTCTTTGCCGCGCTGATGCGGCTGGCGGGCGGCGACATGGTGCGCCTCGTGCTGACCGGGATCGTCATCGGGCTGCTGATCCGGGCCCTGACCGGGTTCCTGCAGCGGGTGATCGACCCCAGCGAGTTCCAGATGGTGCAGGCGGTGTCCTTTGCCCGCTTCACCCAGGTCGAGGCCGGCCTGCTCGCCTTGGCCGCCATCGTCGTCCTGCCCGCCATGGCGCTGGCCTGGCGGATGCGGCACCGGCTGGACGTGCTGGCGCTTGGCCCCGACACCGCGACCGGCCTGGGCGAGAACCCGACACGCCTGCAGCGCCAGTCGCTGGTGCTGATCTGCCTTCTCGTCGCCGCCCCTACCGCGCTGGTCGGACCGATGGCGGCGGGCGGCTTCGGCCCGGCCAGCTTCTTCGGGCTGATCGTCTCGGCCTTTGCCCATGTCATCACACCCACCCACCGGCACGCGATCCTGCTGCCGTCGGCCGCACTGACCGGCGCGATCGTCCTGGTCGGCGGCCAGACGGTGATGGAACGGGTGCTGAACCTGGCCACCCCGCTGACCGTCGTGATCGAACTGGTCGGGGGCGTGGTCTTCCTCACCCTTCTCATCCGGAGGCGCGCTGCATGATCCTTGTCGAAAACGTCTCGCACCGCATCGGCGCCAGCGACATCCTGCACGACGTCTCGCTCAGCCTGCCGCGGGGCGGGCTGACCGCGCTGATCGGGCCAAACGGCGCGGGCAAGTCCACGCTGATGTCCCTGATCGCCCGGCTGCAGCCGCTGCGCCAGGGCCGGATCACGGTCGACGGGCTCGAGGTCGGGCAGGTCAGCGATCGCGACCTCGCTCAGAAACTGGCGGTGATGCCGCAGACCGCGCAGGTCTCTGCCCGGCTCAGGATCGAAGAACTTGTCGGTTTCGGCCGCTACCCTTGGCACCGCGGCTATCCCCGCCCCGAGGATCGGGCCAAGATCGAAGAGGCGCTGGACCGCTTCGCGCTCGGGGACCTGCGGCAGCGGTTCCTCGACGAGGTGTCGGGCGGGCAGCGGCAGCGCGCCTTCACCGCGATGGCCTTTGCGCAGGACACCGATTACCTGCTGCTGGACGAGCCGCTCAACAACCTCGACATCGCCGCCGCCCGCGACCTGATGCGCCTGCTGCGGCAGATGGCGGACGTGGATGGCAAGACCATCGTGATCGTCCTGCACGACATCAACTATGCCACCGCCTTCGCCGACCACCTGGTGGTGATGAAGGACGGCCGCATCGCCGCACAGGGCGCCCCGTCCGAGGTCGTGACCGAGGTGCTGCTGCGCGACACCTTCGGCACGGATGCCCGGATTTCCACCGTCGAAGGCCGTCCCGTCGTGATGGTCTGACCGCGGCCTGCAGCGGGCCGGATCGATCTTGACTATTTTAGTATACTTCACTAGGCGAGGCGGAAAGCGCCAGCCCCACGCGTTCGTTCCCTCGGTCGCTCAGCCAGCAGCTTGGGACTCATTCGACAACCGGACCTGGGGCACATGAACATTTCCACCAAGGCATTTCTGCTGACCGGCGCCGCGCTCTGCATCGCCGCACCCGCGATGGCACAGGAGGCCATCGACCTCGACGCCATCCGCGTCGAATCCGAAGAGGCGCAGTCGGTGCTCGGCACCACCGAGATCAACGAGGAAGACCTGGCCGTGCGCAATCCGCAGACCACGGCGGACGTGTTCAAAGGCGAATCCTCGATCGCTGTGTCAGGTGGCGCGGCCATCGCGCAGAAGGTCTTCGTCAACGGGATCGAGGAAAGCCAGCTGTCGGTCACCATCGACGGCGCGCGCCAGAACAAGGCCGCGTTCCACCATTCCGGCAACATCCTGTTCGATCCCTTCCTGCTGAAGCGGGTCGAGGTAAGCGCCGGCCTCTCGCCCGCCGATGCGGGACCGGGCGCCCTGGCCGGGACGATCGCCTATGAAACCGCCGACGCGCGCGACCTGCTCGAGGTCGGGCAGAGCTTCGGCGCGCGGACCTCGCTCAGCTACGGCAGCAACGCCAAGACCCTGCGCGCGGGCGCGACGGTCTACGGCGTGCAGGGCGGGTTCGAATACCTGCTGAGCGCCGTGCGCACCAGCGGCGACGACTACAGCGACGGCGACGGCAATGTCGTGCCCGGGACCGAGGCCGACACCCTGGCCCTGACCGGCAAGATCGCCTTCACCACCGCGGGCGGCCAGCGCTTCGAATTCTCGGCAGATCACACCACCGACACCGGCATCCGCGCCATGCAGGCGGGCCCCGGCGGTCTCTATTTTGCCCGGCCCGACTTTGCCGGCGTCGTCGGCCGCCCCTCGGTCTACCGCGAGGCGAAGTCCGAGCGCGATTCATACGCGCTGACCTGGACGGACGAGAACCCGGACGGCACCTGGGCCCCCTGGGCGCAACTGTCCTACAACGAGGTCCTGACCGAGGCGGGCGGTGCCGTCGGCACCAACACCAGCCTCAGCGGCACGTTCAAGAACGACTTCCAGGTGATGGGCGGCGTGCTCTCGGCCGGGGTCGATTTCTTCCATGACACCGCCGAGGGCCATGGCGCGCTGAACACCGGCGACGCGACCGAGACGCTGCAGAACGTCGGCGTCTTTGCCCAGATGCGGCAGGACGTGAACGACCGCGTCTCGCTCAGCTACGGCGTGCGGGTCGACGCGCAGTGGTTCGAACTGGCCGACGGGACCGAACTGGACGACGTGGGCGTCAGCGGCAACGCCGCCGCCGACATCCGCCTGACCGAAGCCCTGTCGCTGAACATCGGCGCGGCCTCCAGCTGGGGCGGCTACGAGCTCAGCGAAGCGTCGCTGATCAACCTCGGCGGCGACTGGGTCTACGGGACGCCCGAACCCGCGCGCGCGAACAGCGCCCGGGTCGGCCTGCGCTACCAGAGCGGCCCGTGGACCGCCAACGCGGCGCTTTTCTACACCGAGATCCAGGACGCCAACTACGTTCTCGGCGCCTCGCGCGAGACCTACGACATCGTGTCCAAGGGCATCGACACCTCGCTCCGCTACGAGGCGTTCAAGGGCTTTGTCCAGCTGAACTACACCTATGCCGACGTGAGCATGGACGATGTGCCGATCTCGACCACGGCCTATTACTTCGGCCGTCCGATGGGCCACATCATCGCGCTTTCGGGCGGCTACGAGGTGATGCAGGGCCTGACCCTGGGCGGCACCGCCGAGATCGCGCTCGAATACGACGGGACCGAGGACATCGGCGAAAGCGCCCTGCCCGGCTACGAGGTCGTGAACCTCTTCGCCTCTTACACCCCGCCGCAATACGACAGCGTGGAACTGCGTCTCGACGTGCGCAACGTGTTCGATGCGACCTACGTGAAACGCGGCTCGGACGGCGCAGGCCTGTCCAACGTGGTGGCCCTGAACGAGCCGGGCCGCACCTTTGCCCTGACCGTGAACACGCGGTTCTGAGGCAGCAGCAATACCGACGGCTGGCGCGGGCCCTTCGCGCCAGCCACATCGAAAGGATCGACGAATGACCACCGTGACGCAGATGTTCTCCCATGGCCTCAAGGCCGCCGCGATAGCCACCTGCGCCACGTTCCTGGCCGCGCCGCTCTCCGCGCAGGAGGCGCAGGCCCCCGCCGCGCCCAGCTTCGAGGCGCCGGTTGCGCCGCAGGCGCCCGCCGCCCCCGAGGTCGATGGCACCGACAGCGCCGCGCCTGAGGTGAGCCCGGCGCAGGACAGCGCCCCCGCCGCGCCGGGTGAGGCCGCCACCGAAACTGCCCCGGTCGCGCAGGACGACGCCACCGCGCCCGCAGCCGACGAGAGCACCGCGACCGACATGGCCGCACCGGGCGAAGCCCCCGTCGTGCCGGAAGCGCCCGCCGAACCCGAGGGCGCGCTGGAACGCGCGATGACCTTCCTCGAAAACGGCGGCCCCGCGATCTGGGCGATCACCGCGCTGTCGGTCGTCACGCTCGCCCTGATCCTGTGGAAGACCTGGAGCCTGTCGATGGCCGGCGCCTGGTCGCGCCGCCCGTCCTCAGAGGCGGTGGCGCTCTGGGAACAGGGCCGCGCCGATGCCGCACTGAAGCGGCTCGAGAAACGGCACGGCCTGCGCTCGCGCATGACCCGCACCGCCCTGACCGCGCGGATGCGGCTGGACGACGACCAGGCGCGCGAGGAAACCACCCGCGTCGCCAAGCGCCTGCTGGCCGACCAGTCCGGCGGGCTGCGCGCGCTGGAACTGATCGCCACCATTGCCCCCCTGCTGGGTCTGCTGGGCACCGTCCTCGGCATGATCGCCGCCTTCCAGGCGTTGCAGGAGGCTGGCAACCGCGCCGACCCCGCTTTGCTCGCCGGAGGCATCTGGGAGGCGCTTCTGACCACCGCCGCCGGCATGGCCGTGGCGATCCCGGCCTCGGCCGCGCTGACCTGGTTCGAGTCGGTGATCGAGAATGTCCGCGTCGACATGGAAGACCTGGCCGCCCGCATCTTCGTGGCCGACCGCCCCCATGTCGCCGCCGCCACCCTGCACGAGATCGACCTCGCCGCCGAGTGATCCGATGAACCTCGCGCCTCCCCGCCGGCCGCGCCGCAGGCCGAGCCTCACGCCGATGATCGACGTGGTGTTCCTGTTGCTGGTCTTCTTCATGCTCGCCTCGCGTTTCGGGCTGGACACCGTGATGCCGCTGCCGCTGGCCGGGGGCGGATCCGGCTACCAGGGCCCGCCGCGCCTGGTCGAGGTCATGCCCGAGGGCCTGCGCCTGAACGGCACCGCGATCGGTGAGGATGCCCTTCCCGGCGCCCTGCAGGGCCTGGTCGCCGCGCCGTCGGACACCATCGTCCTGCGCGGCGCCGAGGGCACCAACCTGCAGCGCGTCGTCACCGTCGCCACCGGCCTACGCGCGGCTGGCTACACCGGGCTGGTGCTGGTCGAATGATGGATTTCGCAACCCCGCAGAAGCGCCCGCGCGGCGAAAGCATCGTGCCGATGATCAACGTGGTGTTCCTGCTGCTGGTCTTCTTCCTGATGACCTCGCAGCTGACGCCGCCCGAACCGATCGAGGTGACGCCGCCGAACGCCACGGGCGACGAGGGGCCGCCGGTGCAGCTCACGCTCTTCATGGGGCCAGATGGCGGCATCGCCTTCCGCGACCTGACCGGGGACGCCGCGCTCGACGCCTATGCGGCCGAGGGGACCGGGGCGACCGAACCGCCGATGCTGCGCGCCGATGCCCAGGCCGAGGCGCGGGCCGTGGCGCGGGTACTGAAAAACCTCGCGGCCCGCGGGCTGACCAACGTCGCCCTGGTGGTGGCCCCGGAATGAGGCGCGGCGTGGAATTCGCCGCCTTCATGGCGCTGGCCGCGGGGCTGCACCTGGCGCTGGCCGTGCGGCTGCCGTCGGCGGATGGCGGGTCGGACACCGGCGGCCAGGGTGGCGACGCCTCGGTCACCGTGGCGGCCGCGTCCGAACAGGTCGCGGCCCTGGTCGAGAAATGGGACCGCCCGCCCGAGACACCCGAGGAGGTCGAGCGCCCCGAGCCGCCGCAGGAGCAGCCGGTCGAGGCACCGCCCGAACCGCTGACCGAGGACGCGTCACCCCCCGGACCGAGCTGGCCGCCCTGCCCGAGGCGCGGGCCGACATGCCGCAGGTGCCGAGCTTCGACCGCGAGACACCGCTGCCGCCGGCGCCCGACACCACCTTTACAGTCGACCGGCCGCTGCCGCCCGAGGAGGAGACGGCGACCGAGACGCCCGAGATCACGCAGGACACCCCGCCCGAGCGTCCAGACGCGCCGGTGCCCGAGGCCCCGCAGCCGGTCGAACAGGCCGCCCTGCCGCAGATCGACACCGAGGTCCCGCCGCCGCCCGAAACGGCCGCCCCGACCTCGAGCCCGCGCCCGCCCGTGCGGCCGGAACAGCCGAAGCCCGCGCCGGAACGGCCGACGCAATCCACCGAGAGCAGCGCGCCCCGGCAGGCCACCCGGTCCGCCGGCAGCGGCGGCTCGGCGCAGGCCGGGATTGCCCAGTCGTCGGGGGCAAAGACGCTGTCCCAGTCGCAGGTGCAAAGCGCGATGTCGTCCTGGGGGGCTCAGATCCGGGCGCGCATCGAACGGCGCAAGCGGCACCCCGGCGGGCGCGGCGGGCGCGTGACGCTGCAACTGACCGTGTCGTCCTCGGGGCAGATCACCGGCGCGCAGGTCGCACGGTCCTCGGGCAACCCGCGGCTGGACCAGGCGGCGATGGCCGCGGTGCGGCAGGCCGGGCGGATGCCCGCGGCCCCTGCCGGGCTGAGCAACCCGAGTTACACGTTCAACCTGCCGATGGACTTCAACTGAGGCAGGGCCAAGCCAGAGAAGACAAAGGGCCGGCGGATCGCTCCGCCGGCCCTTTTGCTTTGGTGGTCCGGGCAATCAGCCCAGGACGTCGTTGATCCAGCCGCAGATCGCCGCAAAGCTCTGGCGCGCCTTGTCGGACCGGTGCCGCGCCCGCAGGTAGCCGTGCGGCAGCTGCGGCTCGTTGCGCAGATCGGCCCGGATGCCCTCGGCCTGCAGCGCCGCCTGGTAGGCCGGGCCGTCGTCGCGCAGCGGGTCCACGTCGGCGGTGACGATGAAGGCGGGCGGCAGGCCGGCAAAGCTCTCTGCCACCAGCGGCGCAGCCTCGGGGTTGGTGCGGCGCAGCTCGCGCGCCTCGGGGCTCATCATCCGGGCATAGGCCTGCAGGTCCTTGCCGCGCAGCATCGGCGCCTCGGCGTTCTCGGTGTAGGACGGCGCGTCGGTCGGCCCGCCGAGCCCCGGATAGATCAGCACCTGCGCGAGCGGCATCACGCCGCCCGTCCGCCGCATGCGGAAGCAGAGCCCGGCCGACAGGTTGCCGCCCGCGCTGTCGCCGACGGCGATGCCGGGGCGGCTGGCGGTCTCGGCCGTCCAGACCGCCGCAACGTCGTCGAGCTGGGCGGGAAAGCCGTGTTCCGGCGCAAGCCGGTAGTCGGGCGACACCACCTCGCACCCTGTCGCCACGGCCAGTTCGGCGCAGACGTCGTCGTGGCTGTCGAGCCCGCCGACGACGAACCCGCCGCCGTGGGAATAGAGCAGCACGGGACGCCCTTCGGACCCGACCGGCGTGTAGCGCCGCACCGGCACCCCGGCGACCACCTCGTCGCGCACCGGCAGCCCCGCGGGGCGCGGTTCGCGGAACACCTCGCACATGGCGTCATAGAGCCGCCGGTTCTCCTCGGCCGAGGCCTGGTTCGCCTCGTCCGGGTAGACCGCCTGCGTGTCGGCGATGAACTTCAGCACTTCGGGGTCGGTGATCTGCATCGCTCAGCCTCTCTTCCTGTCTTCGATCGTGCGGTCCAGCCAGTCGGGGTCCATTTCGGGGACCGAGCTGAGCAGGAGCTGCGTGTAAGGGTGGTGCGGCGGGGCGAACATCTGCGATTTCGGCCCCTGCTCGACCACCTGGCCCTTCTGCATCACCACCACGTGGTCGGCGATGGCCTTCACGGTGGCCAGGTCGTGGGTGATGAACATGTAGGCCAGCCCGCGTTCGTCCTGCAGCCGCTTGAGCAGGCGCAGGATCCCCTCGGCCACCAGCTGGTCGAGCGCCGATGTCACCTCGTCGCAGATGATGAACCGCGGCTCGGCCGCGAGCGCGCGGGCGATGCCGATGCGCTGTTTCTGCCCGCCCGATAGTTCGGACGGCACCCGGTCGATGAAGCTGTCGGGGTCGAGCTCGATCGCCGTCAGCAGCTCGCGGATCTTATCCTCCTGCGCCCGGCCGCGCAGGCCGAGGTAGAAGCGGATCGGCCGCCCGATGATCTCGCGGATGGTTTGGCGGGGGTTCAGCGCGGTGTCGGCGGACTGGTAGATCATCTGGACCTGCCGCAGTTGGTCCTTGCTCCGCGACGCCAGCCGATCAGGCAGGCGCTGGCCGTCAAGCTCGATGCTGCCCTTCACCGCGGGCAGCAGGCCCGTGATGACCCGCGCGGTGGTCGACTTGCCCGACCCGCTTTCGCCGACGACCGCAACCGTGTGGCCCGCGTGGATGTCGAAGCTCACCCCGTCCAGCACCGGCACGCCACGTTCGTACTCTGCCGTCACGCCCGAGACACGCATCACCGGTGTCTCGGTCGCGGGTGCCAGGGGCTTCTCGTCCGAGGTAAAGCTGCGGACCGCCCAGAGGGACTTGGAATAGTCCTCCTTCGGGGCGGCCAGCATGGCGCGGGTGTCCTGTTCCTCGACCTCTTCGCCGCGCAGCAGGATCTTGATGCGATCGGCCATCTGCGCGACCACGGCCAGGTCGTGGGTGATGTAGATCGCCGCCGTCCCCACCTCCTCGACCGCGCCACGGATCGCCGAGAGGACCTCGATCTGGGTGGTCACGTCGAGCGCGGTTGTCGGTTCGTCGAAGATGATGAGGTCCGGCTTGCAAGACATCGCCATCGCCGTCATCGCCCGCTGCAGTTGCCCGCCCGAGACCTGGTGCGGGTAGCGGAACCCGATCTCGTCCGGGTTCGGCAGGCGCAGCGCGGCGTAGAGTTCGCGCGCCTCCTGCTCGGCCTGGGTGCGGCCCATCATGTGGTGGATCCTGGTCGGCGCCTCGGAATACTGGTCGATCAGCCGGTGCGCAGGGTTGAAGTTCGCCGCCGCCGACTGCGCGACATAGGCGATCCGCTTGCCCCGCAGGGCGCGGCGCTGTCTTTCGCCAAGTGCCAGCAGGTCCATGCCGTCGAACGTGACCGAGCCGCCCGAGATCCGGGTGCCGCCGCGGGAGTAACCCATGGCGGCCAGGCCCAGCGTCGATTTCCCGGCGCCGGATTCCCCGATCAGGCCCAGCACCTCGCCCTTGCGCAGGTCGAGGTCCACGCCCTTGATGATGGGCTGCCAGTCGTCGCCCTGCTGGCCTTCGATCCGAAGGTCACGAATTTTCAGGAGGGTGTCTCGCATGCGGGACCTCTCAATCCTTGAGGCCGGAGGCGCGGTGCAGCATCCAGTCCACGACGAAGTTGATGCTCACCGTCAGCAGCGCGATGCAGCCGGCGGGCAGGAGTGGCGTGATGTCGCCAAAGGTGATCAGCGCCGCGTTGTCGCGCACCATCGACCCCCAGTCGGCGGTCGGCGGCTGGATGCCCAGCCCGAGGAACGACAGCGCCGACACGGCAAGGAAGGTGAAGCAGAAGCGCAGCCCGAACTCGGCCACCAGCGGCGCGGTGACGTTCGGCAGGATCTCGCGCCGGACCAGCCAGACGAGGCCCTCGCCCCGCAGGCGGGCGGCCTCGACATAGTCCATCACCACCACGTCCATTGCCACCGCGCGGGACAGGCGGAAGACGCGCGTCATCTCGAGCACGGCGATGATCAGGATCAGCATCCCGATCGAGGTGCCGAAGATCGACAGCAGCAGCAGGGCGAAGACCAGCGAGGGGATCGCGATCATCATGTCGATCAGCCGCGACAGGGCCTGGTCGGTCCAGCCCCCCAGCACCGCCGCCAGCAGGCCGAGCGCGGTGCCCAGCACGAAGGCGATAATCGTGGTCAAGAGCGCGATGCCGATGGAGTTGCGCGCGCCGTAGATCAGCCGCGAGAGCATGTCGCGTCCGAGGTTGTCGGTGCCCAGCAAGAATTCCCCGCCCCAGGGCTCGAACTCCATGCCGACGATCTCGGTCTCGCCATAGGGGGCGAGCCAGCCGGCGAAGATGGCGGTGAAGGCGAAGATGGCGATCATCGCCATCCCGAAGAGCGCGGTGACGGGGATCTTGCGAAGCGAAGCGAGTGTCGTCATGGCGTCACTTCCGGTGCATCAGGCGGGGATTGGTGGCGATCGCCAGCACGTCCGCGCCGAGGTTCAGCAGGATGTAGATGCCGGCAAAGATCATGCAGCAGGCCTGCACCACCGGGATGTCGCGTTTCGCCACCGAGTCGACCATCAGCTGGCCGAGGCCGGGATAGACGAACACCACCTCGACGATCACCACCCCGGTCACGAGGTAGGCGAGGTTCAGCGCCACCACGTTGATGATCGGGGCCAGCGCGTTCGGCAGGGCGTGCTGCAGGATCACGCGCGAGGGCCTGGCGCCCTTGAGGCGGGCCATCTCGATGTAGGGCTGGGCCAGCAGGTTGATGATCGCCGCCCGCGTCATCCGCATCATGTGAGCGGTGACGACCAGCACCAGCGTCAGGGCCGGCAGGAAGGTGCGGTAGAGCATCGTGCCGAGGTCGGCGTCGGCCCCGAAATCGGCAATGGACGGGAAGAGCCCCCATTTGACCGAGAAGAAGAGCAACAGGATGTAGGCGACGAAGTATTCCGGGAACGAGATCGACGAGAGCGTCATGACGTTCACCGTCCGGTCGAACCAGCTGCCCCGGTAGAGCGCGGCCAGAAGGCCCAGCCCGATCGCCAAGGGCACCGCGATGGCGGCGGCATAGGCGGCAAGGAAAAGCGTGTTGGCAAAGCGCCCCGCCAGCAGGTCGGCAATCGGGCGGCCGCTGGCCAGCGAGGTTCCGAAATCGCCCTGCAGCACCCCGCCGAGCCAGGCGAGGTAGCGCTGCACCGGCGGCTGGTCGAGGCCCAGTTCACGGCGGAACGCCGCGACCGTCTCGGGGGTGGCGGACTGGCCCAGCACCTCTTCGGCGAGGTCGCCGGGCAGCAGCTCGATCGCCCAGAAGATGAAGAGCGAGATCACGAAGAGCGTCAGCAGGCCGAGGCCGAGACGCTTCAGGATCATGGCGGCAAGCGGATGGAGCGTCATTCGACCTCCGCCACCGGCCAGCCGATGTCGCGGATCGGGCGCCCGGCATGGTCCGGCGCCACCAGCCCGCGCTGGCCGGGGGACAGGGCAGACAGCCGGTCCGTCAGCGGGGCCTGCATCGGTGACGCCTTCCCGGCGGACGTGTCCACGTGAACCAGCATGTGTTCGCCCGTCGCCTGCACGTTACCCTCATCATCCACCATTTCGTGGTGCAGGCGGATGCGCTTGGCGTCGTGGCCGAGGACAGTAGTGCGGACCGAGAGTTTCGTGCCCGCCTTCGTCTCGCTCAGGTGCCGGATGTGGCTTTCGACCGTGTAGACCGAGCGCCCCGGCGCGCGATACGCCGCGTCCATACCGATATGGCCGAGGAAGGCATCCGTCGCGTCACCGAAGACCTGGAGATATCGGAATTCGGTCATGTGGCCGTTGTAGTCCAGCCAGTCGCCCGGCACGCGGCACTGGTGCAGTTCAAGCGGCGCGGCATAGTCGGGCGTCGCCTCGGCCGCGCCGTCCTTGGCGCGTTCAAAGAAACGATCCTCCATCTCGCGCAGGGTCCGTCCCGCGCCCCAGTCGTTGGCCTTCAGCGCCTGGTAGATGCCGATCAGGTTGTCGTCGCGGATGCGCTCAAGCTCGCGGATCGTATGCATGCCGGACTGCGCGTCCGACTGGTCGCCGATCTTGGTGGCAAGCTCATCCGTCATCTCGGGCACGTCCATCAGCTTGGTCCAGGGCCAGGCCAGCGCCGGGCCGAACTGCTCGATGAAATGCTTCATGCCCGCCTCGCCGCCGGCGATGCGGTAGGTCTCGAACAGGCCCATCTGCGCCCAGCGAAGCCCGAAGGAGAAGCGGATCACGTCGTCGATCTCCTGCGTGGTGGCGACGTCGTCGTTCACCAGCCAGAGGCTTTCGCGCCAGACCGCTTCCAGCAGCCGGTCGCCGATGTGGGCGTCGATCTCCTTTCGCACGCGGAGCGGCATCATCCCGGTCTCGCGCTGGATCGCCTCGGCCCGGTCGAGGGTCGCGGGGGCGTTCGCGGGCGATCCGACGACCTCGACCAGCGGGACGAGGTAGACGGGATTGAACGGGTGCGCGACGAAGATGCGGCCGGGGTGCGTGGCGCCTTCCTGCAGTTCGGACGGCTTGAAGCCCGAGGTGGAAGAGCCGATCAGCGCGTCGGGCCGTGCGGCGGCCTCGATCTGGGCCAGCACCCTGTGCTTGAGCGCCAGTTGCTCGGGCACGCTTTCCTGGATGTAGTCCGCATCCGCCACGGCTGTCGCCAGGTCGTCGTGGAAGGTCAGCACGCCCTCATCGCCGAGCGGGGCCTGGATCATCTTGCCATAGGCGCGGCGGGCGTTGTCCAGCACCTCGCCGACGATGCGCTTTGCCTCGGGGTGCGGGTCGAACACCGCCACGTCGATGCCGTTCAGCAGGAAGCGGGCGATCCAGCCGCCGCCGATGACACCGCCGCCGACGCAGGCGGCTTTCCGGATGATCTGGGACATTGCGTGCCTCTTGTGGTGCGTGTGGGGGGATCAGGGTGGCCCCGCCGCGCCTGGCGGCAGGGCCGAAGGGACGGTCAGGCCATCCACCAGCGCTCAATGGCCTTCCAGCCGTCGAGGAAGCGGTTGTTGGCCAGCGCGCCGTGGCGGATCTTCTCGGACTTGCCGTCGATGAAGTTCGAGAACATCGGGATAATCGAACCGCCATCGTCGCGGCAGAGCTGCTGCATCTCGCCGTACATCTCGGCCCGCTTGGCCTGGTCGAGCTCGACCCGCGCCTCAGTCAGCAGGCTGTTGAAGCGGTCGTTCTGCCAGTGGCTCTCGTTCCAGCTGGAATCTGCCGCGTAGACCATCGAGAACATCCAGTCCTCGGTCGGGCGGCCGTTCCAGTAGCCCATGCAGAAGGGCGACTTCAGCCAGACGTTCGACCAGTAGCCATCCGCCGGCTCGTTCTTGACGTTCACCTTGATGCCCGCCTTGGCCGCGGATTCCTGGAACAGGACCGCCGCGTCGACCGCGCCCGAGAATGCCGCGCTCGAGGTCTGGAGCGTCACGTCGAGGCTCTCGAGGCCCGCTTCCTTCAGGTGGAACCTGGCCTTGTCCGGGTCATAGGCGCGCTGCTCCAGCTCGGCGTTGTAGAACCGGTAGGCGGGGCCGATCGGGTGGTCGTTGCCGACGGTGCCGTGGCCGCGCAGGACCTTCTCGACCATCTCCTCGCGGTTGATGGCGTGCTTGAGCGCAAGGCGGACGTTCACGTCGGTGAAGGGGTCGGCGTCGCAATGCATCGGGAAGGGGAAGTGGGCAGAGCCGGTGACCTCGACCAGCTCGATCCCGGGACGACGCTGCAGCAGGTGCACGGTCTTGGTCGGCACGCCGTTGATGATGTCGACCTCGCCCGTCACCAGCGCGTTCTGCCGCGCCGTGGGGTCATTGATGGTCAGCAGCGTCACCTCGTCGAACCAGGCGCGGTCGGACTTCCAGTAGTCGTCCCGCCGCTTAAGGCGCATCCGCACGCCCGGTTCGTGTTCCTCGAGGGTGTAGCCCCCGGTGCCGAGGCCCGACTGCCAATTGAGCGTCCCGTCCTCGTTCGCCGGCATGATCAGCAGGTGATAATCCGCCGCGACGAAGGGGAAGTCGGCATTGCCCGACGCCAGTTCGAAGACCACGACGCTGTCGCCGTCGGCGCGGATGTCGGTCACGTCCTTCAGCAGTTCCTTGGCGCCGGATTTCGTGTCCTCGCCCATGTGGTGGCGGAAGCTGGCGATCACGTCCTTGGCGGTGGCCGCGCGTCCGTCGCCGAAGTTCGCCTTGCGCAGCTTGAAGGTCCAGGTCCTGGCGTCGGCCGAGGGGGTGATCTCTTCGGCCAGTTCCGGTTTCGCCGCGCCGGTCTCGTCGATCTCGACCAGGTTGTTGCAGACCCCGCCGAGCATGGCCGTCACCACCGGACCGCCAGTGTAGGTCGCCGGATCGATCGTGTCCGAGGTCGCGCCGCCGGAGTGGCCGATGCGGACGGACCCGCCGCGCTTCGGGGTCTCCTGCGCCATCGCGCGCGGCGCGAGGCCGAGAGCGAGGGCCGCGGCCGTGGTCCCCTTCAGGAACCCGCGGCGGTCGAGGTTTGAAATGGTCATCGGTAGTCTCCCGTTTGGTCTGCGGGCGTGAGCGGCCCGTTCTTGAATGGGGTGGCCGTCACCAGCGTTTCTTGAGGCCGAGCTTTTCGCGCACCTGCGCCGGCGTCATGACCGACACGTTCATCGCCGACAGCATCGTCACCGAACGGTCGACGAGGTCGCCGTTCGACGCCTTCACGCCCCGGTCGAGCCAGATGTTGTCCTCGAGCCCGACGCGCACGTTGCCGCCCGCCAGCACCGCCTGCGCGGCATAGGGCAGTTGCATCCGGCCGATTGAGAACATCGAGTAGACCCAGCCATCGGGCATGTTGTTCAGCATCGCGTTCAGCGAGTTCAGATCGTTCGGCGCACCGAAGGGAATGCCCATGCAGAGCTGTACCAGCACCGGGTCGTCGATCAGCCCCTCGTCCACCAGCGTCTTGGCCAGCCACAGGTGGCCGAGGTCGAAGATCTCGATCTCGGGCTTCACGCCGGCGTCCTGGATGCGCTTGGCCATCGCCCGCAGGGTGCCGGGCGTGTTGGTCATCACGTAATCGGCCTCGGCAAAGTTCATGGTGCCGCAGTCGAGGGTGCAGATCTCGGGCAGCAGTTCCTCGACATGGACGAGCCGCTCGGTCGCGCCGACCAGGTCGGTGCCGGCCTCGTTCAGCGGCAGCGGCGCCTCGGGCGAGCCCAGCACGATGTCGCCGCCCATCCCGGCGGTCAGGTTCAGGATCACGTCGGTGCCGCTGTCGCGCACGCGGGCGACCACTTCGCGGTAGAGCGCCGGGTCACGCGAGGGGGCGCCGGTGTTCGGATCGCGGACGTGGACATGGGCGACGGCAGCGCCGGCCTTGGCGGCCTCGACGCAGGCGTCGGCGATCTGCTGGGGGGTGACGGGAACCTTGTCGCTCTTGACATGGCTCTGGCCCGAGCCGGTCACGGCGCAGGTGATGAATGCGTCCCAGTTCACAGGAGGCCTCCGTTGCAGAATGTCTTGATGCGGCGAATCTAGACGCGGAAACGACCTTCACATTTGCCCATCCCGTCATATTGTTGACACATGACGTCAGAACCACCGCTTACCCTCACGTTTGTCCTGTTCCCCGGTTTCTCGAACATGGTGCTCGCCAACGCGGTCGAACCGTTTCGCGCGGCCTGCGACATGTCGGGCCGGCCGCTCTTTGACTGGCGGATCGCGACCATCGACGGCGCGCCGGTGAAATCCTCGTCCGAACTCTGGATCCAGGCCGAGGCGGCGCTGGCCGAGGTTCCGCCGGGCGACGCGCTGGTGCTGGTCGCGGGCTACGGCGCGCGCGAGGAAGCCGCCCGACGCGCGGTCCGCACCGCCGTCCGCCAGGCCGCGCGGAAGGCCAGTTTCGTCGTCGGCCTCGACATGGGCGCCTGGATCCTCGCCGCCGCGGGGCTGTTGCAGGGTCGCCGCGCCACGGTCCACTGGCACGAGGTCGACGCCTTTGCCGAGGAGTTCCTGGACGTCGATGTGGTGGCCGAGAACTTCGTCATCGACGGCGACCGGCTGAGCGCGGGCAGCGCGACCTCGGCGATGGCGTTGATCCTCGACATGATCCGCGACACCGCCGGCGACGCGCTGGCCTACGATGTCTCGACCCTCTTCATCTACGACGATGCGGAACGGCGGCGGGCGGACAGCGGGGCCCTGTCGCCGCAACTGGGGCGGGCGGTGCGGACAATGCTCAAGACCATCGAAGAACCGCTGCCCCTGTCCGAGATCGCGGACCAGGCGGGGGTCTCGCTCAGGACGCTGGACCGGATGTTCGAGCGCGAACTGGGGGTTTCGGCCGGGGCCTACTACCGCTCGGTCCGCCTGTCGCATGCGCAGAGCCTCGCGACCGCCACCGACATGAAAGCCAAGGCGATCGCGACCCGCACCGGCTTTGCCTCGTCCGCCACGTTGTCGCGGGCCTACAAGGCGCATTTCGGCCAGACGATGAGCGCCGCCCGACGCCGGGCGCGGGGATGAGGGTCAGGCCCTGACCACCTGCCCGTCTTCGCTGAACTTTGCCCGCGTCCGGTTGGCGAAGGCCACCAGCGACAGCATCACCGGCACCTCGACCAGCACGCCGACCACCGTCGCCAGCGCCGCGCCCGAGTGCAGGCCGAAGAGGCTGATCGCGACCGCCACCGCCAGTTCGAAGAAATTCGACGTCCCGATCAGCGCGCAGGGCGCGGCGATGCGGTGCGGCACCCGCAGCGCATAGGCCGCCCCGTAGGCCAGCGCGAACATGCCGTAGCTCTGGATCAGGATCGGCACCGCGATCATCACGATCACCAGCGGGCTTTGCAGGATCACCTCGCCCTGCAGGCCAAAGAGGATCAGCACCGTCGCGATCAGGCCGATCACCGACCAAGGCTTGGCCCGGGCCGAGAAGGCCGCCACCGCGGCGTCCGATCCCAGCCTACGGCGCGTCAGCAGCCCGGCGATCAGCGGCAGGACGACGTAAAGCACGGTGGCCAGCACCAGCGTCTGCCACGGCACCGCGATCTCGGTCACGCCCAGCAGGAAGGCGACGATCGGCGCGAAGGCCACGACCATGATCAGGTCGTTCACCGACACCTGCACCAGCGTGTAGGTGGGATCGCCCTTGGTCAGCTGCGACCAGACAAAGACCATTGCGGTGCACGGCGCGGCGCCCAGCAGGATCAGCCCGGCGGTGTATTGCGCCGCATCCTCGGGCGCGATCCAGGGGGCAAAGACATGGTCGAAGAACAGCACCGCCAGCAGCGCCATCGTGAAGGGCTTGATCAGCCAGTTCACCGCCAGCGTGACGATCAGCCCCTTGGGCTGCCGCGCCACGCCCGCCACCGCGCCGAAATCGACGCCGACCATCATCGGGTAGACCATCGCCCAGATCAGCACCGCGACGACGAGGTTGATCGAGGCGACCTCGGC
This sequence comes from Pseudooceanicola sp. LIPI14-2-Ac024, assembly GCF_042188925.1. Taxonomy (GTDB): domain Bacteria; phylum Pseudomonadota; class Alphaproteobacteria; order Rhodobacterales; family Rhodobacteraceae; genus Pseudooceanicola. The sequence continues at coordinate 3,473,153 of NZ_CP170102.1, read as the reverse complement.
CTCCGCCACTGCCCCGACGAGCCCCGGGGCCATGACGCCGATGGCGATCCCCGCCCCCATGGCCAGCGCGACCCAGAGGCTCAGGTAACGTTCGAAGGTGTTCATGCGGTGGCTTCACTCGTGTTGTGGGCGTCGAGCCGTCCGGCGCAGAGCCAGCTCAGCCCGACCAGCAGCGCGGCGGTTCCAAGGCAGGCGGGCAACCCGCCCAGCTGGTAGGTCAGCCCCGACAGCAGCGTGCCCATGAGCCGCCCCGCCGCGTTTGCCATGTAATAGAAGCCCACGTCCATCGTCACCCGGTCCGACCGGGTGAAGGCCAGGATCAGGTAGGAATGCAGCGAGGAGTTCACGGCGAAGATCGCGCCGAAGACCAGAAGGCCCGCCACCAGCGTCACCGTCAGCCAGGGCGCCGGATCGCCGGCCACCCAGACGGTGACAGCGAGGATCGCGGGCACGGCAAAGAGCATGCCGACCCAGCGACGCGCCTCGCCGACCAGCTCTGCCTTTGGCCGGGCGGCGGCGTTCAGCAGGCGGGGCGCATAGGCCTGCACCGCGCCGTAGAGGATCGTCCAGCAGGCCATGAAGGTGCCGATCATGAAAAAGGCCGCACGGTTGCCTGCCTCGGTCCCGTCGGACAGGACCGCGTAGAAGTAGATCGGGATGCCGACCACGAACCACACGTCGCGCGCGCCGAACAGGAACATCCGCGCCGCCGAGAGCCAGTTGATGTTGCGGTCCTTGGAAAAGACCTCGGCGAACTTGGCGTCCTTCTTCCCGCGCGGCAGGCCCGCGGGCATCTTCCAGACCACGGCGATCAGGATCACCGCCAGCACCGCCGCCATCCAGAGCACCGCCGGCACGAAGCCCAGCGTCCCCAGCAGGACCGCGCCCAGCAGGAATCCCAGCCCCTTCACCGCGTTCTTCGATCCGGTCAGCACCGCGACCCAGCGGAAAAGCCCGCCCTGCCCCGTGGGCGCCAGCACCTTCACCGCGCTCTTGGCGCTCATCTTGGCCAAATCCTTGGCCACGCCCGACGCGCCCTGAACCGCCATGACGTAGACGACCGAGGCCCAGAGCGTCCACGCGGGGTCGAGCATCGCCAGCGCCAGCAGCGCGCCGACCTGGATCGCGAGCCCCGCGTAAAGCGTCGAGGTCAGCCCGAACCGCGCCGCGATCCACCCGGCCGAGAGGTTCGTCACGATCCCCGCCACCTCGTAGAGCACGAAGAGATAGGCCAACTGCACCGGCGAGAAGCCCAGCATGTGGAACTGCAGCAGCACCAGCATCCTGAGCGCGCCGTCGGTCAGCATGAAGGCCCAGTAGGCCGCCGTGACGGCGATGTAGGCGCTCAGGCCCTCGGGGCGCGCGCGGGCAGAGGTCACAACGAGGCCCCGACCATCCGCGCGACGTCGACAAGGCGATGCGCATAGCCCATCTCGTTGTCGTACCAGGCGTAGATCTTCACCTGCGTTCCGTTGATCACCATCGTCGAAGGCGCGTCGATGATCGAGGAGCGGGTGTCGTTGGTGTAGTCGGCCGAGACCAGCGGCCGTTCCTCGTAGCCGAGGATGTCCTTCAGCGGCCCTTCCGACGCTTCGCGCAGCATCGTGTTCACCTCTTCCACGGTCGTCGCGCGCTCAACCTCGAAGACGCAGTCGGTGATCGAGGCGTTGAGCAGCGGCACCCGCACGGCATGGCCGTTCAGCTTGCCTTTCAGCTCGGGGAAGATCTGGGTGATCGCGGTGGCCGACCCGGTCGTGGTCGGGATCAGCGAATTCAGCGCCGACCGCGCGCGGCGCAGGTCCTTGGCGGGCCGGTCCACGATGGTCTGGGTGTTGGTCACGTCGTGGATCGTGGTGATCGAGCCGTGGCGGATGCCCAGCCCCTCGTGGATGACCTTGACCACCGGGGCGAGGCAGTTGGTCGTGCAGCTTGCCGCCGTGACGATGCGGTGGCTGTCCGCATCGTAGGTGTCGGTGTTCACGCCGTAGACGATGTTGGCCGTCGGCCCGTCCTTGACCGGCGCGCTGACCACGACCTTCTTCACGCCCGCCGCCAAGTAGGGGGCAAGCTTGGCCTCGGTCTTGAACTTGCCGGTGCAGTCGATGACCACGTCCACCCCGTCGAGCGGCAGCGCCCCGAGGTCGGCGGTGCCGATGAAGGGCAGGTAGGTGCCGTCCACCGTCACCCCGCCCGCGTCATGGGCAAAAGCGGCGGGCCAGCGGCCGTGCACCGTGTCGAATTCCAGCAGGTGCGCATGCATCGCGGCGTCGCCGGTGGCGTCGTTGATCCAGGCGATCTCGGCCTCGCTTTCCAGCAGGGGCCTGAGGGCAAGCTTTCCGATCCGGCCGAGGCCGTTCAGGGCATAGGTGGTCATTGATCCTCCAGGTCGCGGGCGAGGTCGTCGAGCCGGGCCTGCAGAGAGGTCCGGTCGAGGGTTTCGATCGGCAGCGCGGTGAACGCGGCGATCCGGTTCTTCAGCGCGGCATAGGCCTGCTGGAAGGCCAGGCGCTTCTCGGCCTCGGTGCCCTCGGCCTTGACCGGGTCGGGCAGGCCCCAGTGGGCGCTGATCGGCTGGCCGGGCCAGGCCGGGCAGTCCTCGTTCGCGGCGCGGTCGCAGACGGTGAAGACGAAGTCCATCACCGGCGCGTCCGGGCCTTGGAACTCGGACACGTTCTTGGACCGCAGCGGCGCGATGTCATGGCCTTTGCTGCGCAGCATCTCGACCGCAAAGGGGTTCAGCTCGGACTGGGGGCGCGTGCCGGCGGAATAGGCGGTGAACCGATCCCCGGCGACGTCGCGCAGCAGGGTTTCGCCAAAGATCGACCGGGCGGAATTCCCGGTGCAGATGAAGAGCGCGTTGTATTTCCGGTCGGACATGGCCGTATCTCCTTTGCGGGCTTGGGCCGGAAGCGGACTGCAGAGGTCGGGGCGACCGCGGCAGCAATCGTCGACGAGGTAGGACATGAGGCCTCCGGCCTCGTCCATGTCGACGCGGTAGAGCAGCGACCTCCCCTCCCGGTCCTGGGTTATCAACCCCGCATGGCGGAGCGATGACAGGTACGAGGACAGCGTGTTCTGCCGGACGTCGATGGCCCCGGCCAGTTCGCCCGCCGGAACGGCGTCGGGAAACCGCCGGACCAGCAGGCGGAACAGCGCGAGGCGCTGCGGGTGGGCCAGGGCGGCCAGTTGGTCGACTCGCATCATATCCATATTTCACGTATCTTCGATATAAATGAACAAGGCAAGCGCCGATGAGGTCGGTCGCGTTAGATTTTCGACTTCGCAGAAAAGCTAAGGCCCGGCACGGGGCCGGGCCATCGGGACAGTGACAGGGCGCTTCGGCTCAGGTGAAGTGCTGCGCCCCGCGGATCACGTTGACCTCGGTCGCGTCGATCACCGACAGGCCCAGGCGCAGCGCCAGTCGCCGTGCGCCGGTAGTATCGGCCACCTCGCCCCGGTCGTCGAGGATCGTGCAGATCGCCCCCACCGGGTCAGCCCCTGCCGCCGCCAGCAGGCGCAGCGCGATCGCCGCCTGCCCGCGCTCACGGTCGCCTGCCAGCTGCGGAAAGATGTGTCCCGGTGTCACGATATCCTCGGCCGTGCCAAAGGCCGCGACACGGATCGTCCGGGCCCGGTCGGCGGCGGAGATCCCCGTGCTGGTGCCCTCGGCCGCTTCGATCGACTGGGTGTATAGAGGGGCGGTGCTGTCGCCCCGCCGCGGCTGCAGGGTCAGACCCAGCTGGCGGGCGCGGTGGCGGGACATCACGAGGCCCACGAGTCCGCGCGCGTCGCCCGCCATGCGGGTCACCACCTCGGGCGTGACGCCGCGGGCCGCGATCAGAACGAAAGCCCCGCCCTCGGCCCCGGTGACGATCACGGCCCGGTCGGCGGCCAGGTCGGACAGCGCCTGCCCCGAGGCACGCCCGTTGGCGGGATCGCACTGTGCGGCCATCATCAGTTCGCCAGCTCGTGGAACTTGCGCGCATAGTAGGCCAGCGCGGGCGTGCCGGGCTTGCGGGTGATGTCCACGATTTCGCAGAACATCACCTCGTGACTGCCGACGACGTTGCGGCTGGTCACGCGGCAGTCGAAGGACACCACCGCCCCGTCGAGCAGCGGTGCGCCGGTTCGCCCGATCTTCCAGTTGGCGGCCTCGAACCGGTCGTCCATCGGGGTCTTGCCGCCGAAGAGCATGGCAAGGTCCTGGTGCGCGGGGCCGACCGTGTTCACGCAGACCGCATCGTTCGCCATGAAGGCGGGGGCGGCAGAGCTGGACCGGTTGACGCAGACCAGCAGGGTCGGCGGTTCGGCCGTGACCGAACAGACGGCCGAGGCGGTCAGCCCCGCGCGCCCGCCGGGCCCGTCGGTGGTCACGATGTTCACGGCCCCCGCGAGGCAGGCCATGCCTTCGCGGAACGTCTCGGCCGAGACATGGTCGAATTCAGTATCTTCAATCGCCGTCATGGCCGTCCTGCCTGCATTTCCTTGCCGCCCATCCTACTCCGAGGGGAAGGCGGGCGCACCTGAGTTAACACCACCCGCGGCCTGAGATTTCCTCACCCGCGCAAAAGCCTCGCCCGCCAGCGCCCCGATCCGGATCGCGCGCCGGTCGTCGTAGCGCGCGCAGATCACCGAGAGCCCCAGCGGCATCCCGTTCGGCCCGACATGGCCCGGAACGGAAACGACCGGCAGGCCCAGAAGGGTCCAGAGCGAATTCATCGCCGCGTCGCCGGTGGTCTCGAGCCCGACCGGCGCCTCGCCCATGGCCGAGGGCGCCAGGATCGCGTCACAGCCTGCCAGCACATCGTCGATCTGCGCCCGGCAGAGGTCGGCGTGGCGATACGCGGCGCGGGCCTGGGCGGCGGTGATCCCGCCACGGTTTTCGACCATGGCGCGGAACTCGTCGTGCAACCGGCCGGGCTGTGCCCGCGCCTCGTTCAGGAAGGCCGCGCGCCCCTCCCGTGCAAGGATCGTGGCGTGGCTGTCATCGATATGGGCCAGATCGTCGGGCAATTCCAGTGCCGCGACCTCGGCGCCCGCCGCGGCCAGCGCCGCCGCGCCAGCCTCGAGCGCCGCGCGCATGGGTGGTTCGACGCGGTCCCAGGCGGGCGGATGGACCACTCCGATGCGCAGCCCCTCGAGCCTGTCCGGCTCCGGCACGCGGTCGAGGTCGTAGACCTCTGCCAGCAGGTCGAAATCCGCGACGTCACGGGCATAGAGCCCCAACGTGTCGCAGGTCAGCGAATAGAGTTTCAATCCCTCGCGGGAAATCACGCCCCACGTCGGCTTCCAACCCCAGATGCCGTTGTAGGACGCGGGCCGGATGGTCGACCCGCCGGTCTGGGTGCCCAGCCCGATGGCGCACATCCCCGCCGCGACCGCCGCCGCCGACCCCGAGGAGGAGCCCCCCGGCGTGCGGGTCAGGTCGTGGGGATTGCGCGTCTTGCCACCCCGCTGGGTGGCGGCGAATTCCGTGGTCACCGACTTGCCCACCATCACCGCACCGGCCTGCCGCAGGGTGTCGACGCAGGCGGCGTCGATCCCGCTCTGCAGGTCGGAATATCGGGTGTTGTTGTATCCGGTCGGCATGTCGGCCGTCGCGATCACGTCCTTGACGGCCACCGTCACCCCGGCCAGCGGCCCCTTCTCGGCCTCGTCCACGGCGTCGGCCTGCGCCAGCAGCAGGTCCGGATCGAAATAGGCAAAGGCCTGCACCTCAGGTTCGCGCGCGGCGATGATGCGGGCGGTCACCTTCGCCACGTCGCGGGCGCTGCAGCGGCGGGCACGAACGTCTTCGGAAATCGCGGTGGCGGTCAGGCGGTCCTGCATCGGGCTCTCCTATCAACGAGCCGAGTGAACCACGCCCGCCCCCGGCCGCGCGACCGCATTATTCTGCGGCAGGGGGTGAGAAATTCTCAAGCCGCCTGCAGCGGCGTCTCGGTGCGCGCGGCCGCGACCAGCCAGTCCTTGAAGGTGTCGATCGCCTGCCGGCTCTTCGGCGCATAGGGGCTGAGCAGGTAGTAGGGCGTGCGCACCGGGTAGCTTTCCGCGACCGGCACCAGCCGCCCCTCGTCCATCGCCTTGGCCACCAGCAGCGACCGGCCCAGCAGCAGGCCCGCCCCGGCCATCGCCGCCTCGACCGCCTGGCCGGACTGGTTGAATCGCACCCCGTGGGCGCAATCCCGGCGCAACCCGTATTCACCAAAGTAGCGGTTCCAGTCGGGATAGTCGCCTTCGTACCCCTGCGGCGCGCGGTCGACATGGATCAGCGGCGCCTCGCGCAGGACGGCGTCCTTGTCGTCGCCGAAGCGGGCCGCGAGTTCGGGCGAGCAGACCGGCTGCGACCCCTCGTCAACCAGCGGTTCGGCATGGAAACCCGCGCCGCCGCCCTGCCAGGGGCAGATCTTGAGGTCGGTGTCGTGCGTTTCTGCATCGGCGCGATTCAGGTAGGTGCGCAGCGACAGGTCGATGGTCGGCGCACCGGCGAGGAAATGGCCAAGCCGCGGCACCAACCAGAGCGAAGCAAGCGATGCCGGGGCCGAGACCGAGAGCTTGCGATACTCCTCGTCGCCCAGTTCGGTCAGCGACAGCACGGCCTCGTCGATCAGGTCGAGCGCCTGGCCGATGCGGGCTAGGTTGGCCAGCGCCTCGGGCGTGGGATAGATGCGGCTCTTGCGGCGCTCGAACAGTTCGACCTGCAGGAAATCCTCGAGCAGGCGGATCTGGTGGCTGACCGCCGTCGGCGTGACGCAGAGCTCGTTGGCCGCCTTGGCCACCGAGGTGTGGCGCGCGACCGCTTCGAAGGCACGAATAGCATTGAGTGGGACGCGTTTGCGCATGGCCCTGATCCTCTCGTGACACCTTCCTCCCGGTCCCAGCGGGCCACCCGGCGGAGCGCGGGTCAATCCGCGCGCAGGGGCAGGCGGTGCGCCGGGCGGCCCGCCACAACGGGCGCGGAAATATTGGGCGGCAGGTTCGGCAGGCGGCCAAAACGCACGCGGAATTTGTATGGACTTTTACAGGGTGCGGGCAGCGGAGCGCCGTGCGAGTTGTCGCGCTTCCGAATCGGGAATTCGGAGCAGGACCGCTCTGATCAGCTGATTGGACAGCAATCGACCGGCCGAAGCGCCGGACCATCCGGGGGCGGCAACGCCCGGATTAGGTCCGGACATTCCGACGCCTCAACCGCAACGCGCCTCGATCCATTCGCCGAGATCAGCGATTATGTCTTCGGACCAGTCCAGCCCCACCACCTGCACCGACAGCGGCCCCTCCGGCCCCCGCAGGACGGGGAGCGAGAGCGACGGCAGCCCCAGCAGGTTCACCGGCCGGGTGTAGCGGACGAGCGAGGAGATCAGCGCCGCCACCTTGGGATCGCCGCCGAGGTTCACCGCATCCGCCATCGGCGGCACGTCCGGCAGGGTCGGCATGATCAGCAGGTCCACCTGCCCGAACATCCCCTCGCGCACCGTCTTGCGGGCGAGACTGCGGATTTGGCGCGACCGGACATAGGCCGCGCCGGTCATCGCCAGCGCCTGCGCCAGCCGGGTGCGCAACTGGTCGCCGTAGCTGTCGGGCCTGAGCGCGAGGCGGTCGGCATGGACCGCCGCCGCCTCGCTCATGGCGATGCAGTTGGCCGGTTCGTGCAGGGTGTCGAAGAGATCGGCCTCGACCTCAAGGGTCGCCAGCCCCGCCCCTGCCATCGCCGCGCGCAGGTCGTCGAGAGCACGCGCCATGCCCGGCGCGATCCCGTCGAGGTAGCCGCCCGTGACGAACCCGATGCGCAGACCGTCGGGCAGATCGGACCCACCCGGCCGCAAGGCGGGCGCGTCCACGCACGCCGCGTCGATCCCGTCCGGCCCGGCGATCACCGAAAGCACCAGCCGCGCCTCGGCCACCGTGGCGGCAAGCGGGCCGATGCAGTCCTGCGTGTAGCTCAGCGGCATCGCGCCCGTCAGCGGCACCCGGCCCTGCGTCGGCTTGAACCCGACGACGCCGTTGCAGGCGGCGGGCAGGCGGATCGACCCGCCGGTATCGGACCCGAGCGCGGCGCGCACGATACCCGCCGCAACCGCCGCCCCCGAGCCCGAGGAGGACCCGCCCGAGATCGCGCCCGGCCGGCAGGGGTTCCGCGGGATGCCCCAGTGGTGGTTGTGGCCGGTCGGGCCCATGGCGAATTCGGACATGCGCAGCCGCCCGAGGTCCACCTGCCCGGCCGCGTCGAGCCGGTCGAGCACCGTTGCCGTGCGCGTGGCCAGCGACCCTGTCCCCGGGGCCGCGCCGAAGCCGGTGACGTGGCCCGCCCGGTCGAACATGTCCTTGTGCGCCAGCGGCACGCCGTGCAGCGGCCCCCGCGTGGCCCCGGCCGCGTCGCAGAGCCGGGCCTGCGCCAGCGCGGTCTCGGCCTCGACCGCGGCAAAGATGGTGGGTTCCGCGGCAGCCCGGGCCAGCAGGTCGCGGGTGCGCGCCTCGGACGATCCGCTGGCGGCGAGCGCCTCGATGGTCGTGCCGCTCATGCCATGTCCTCGTTCGGGTCGATCGCCACCAGCGGCGGGATCGGCGCGGCCTCGGCCGGGGCGCGCAGCAGCGGATGGGTCAGCACGCCGCGGGCCAGGCGCGCGGCCTGGTCGGGCAGGATGGCGGTTTCGGACGTGGACAGCGCGCGTCCGGCGAGGGTCTGGAAGATGTCGCTCATGGGGCTCCTGCAAGAGGCTCGGGTCGTCGGCACGGGGGTGATGACAGCCGCATGTCCCTGTGCCAGTATCCTGACTAAGTACGAACTTACTAAGCGAGAACCGGCATGGCGGGTCAAGGCGCCGAACCCACGCTGACCTTCGAACCGGGCACGCCGCGCTACCTCCAGGTGGCGCAGCACCTTCAGCGGATGATCGACGGCGGCACCTACCCGATCGGCACATTGCTGCCGCCCGAGGCCGACCTGGCGGCTGCGCTCAGGGTGTCCCGGCACACTGTCCGGCAGGCCATCGGGCAGCTGCGGGACCGGGGCGTCCTGTCCGCCCGGAAGGGAGTCGGCACCCGGGTCGAGGCGCTGGAAGACGACTGGCGCGCGCGGTTCAACGCCAACTCGAGGGGTGGGCTCTTCGACTTTGCCCGCGCCACCGAGCTGCATTTCCAGACCCGCAAGTTCGTCACCGCGCGGGGTGCGCTGGCCAACGAACTGGGGGTGCGCCCGGGGCGTAAGTTCCACTACCTCGCCGGGCCGCGCTTCTATGCCGGGGACGATAAGCCATTCTGTTACAACGAAGTTTACCTCGACCCGCGGCTCAAGGAGGTGGTGGACGACATCGACATCCTCCGCGTCGCATTGTTCAACCTGATCGAGAACAAGACCGGCGAGCGGGTGAAGGAAATCCTGCAGGAGATGCGCGCGATCGAGCTGCCGGATGACGTCGCGCCGCACCTTGGCCGCGCGCCCGGCGCGCTCGGGATGAAACTGACCCGGCGCTACATGGGATCGGGCAGCCGGCTGCTGGAATACGCGGTGCAGTACTACCCCGGCGACAGCTTCGTCTACCAGACCACGCTGTCCTCGACCTGAGCGCTTCGCACCCTGCCCGTTTCATGGGCAGCGCCCGCCCGGCATGGCCCCATTTCCCCGCCGCTGAGAATTTTTGAGCGCCATGGTGCGGAATATTGGTTAGCGCCGCCGCGCCGCTCCTGTGAATGTCCGGACAAAGAACCGGGGATTCCAACAAGGAGACGTGACATGGATATGGGTGTGTTCATCCCGATCGGGAACAACGGCTGGCTGATCTCGAAAGCCTCGCCGCAGTACAAGCCCAGCTTCGAGCTCAACAAGCAGGTGGTGCAGAAGGCCGAAGGCTACGGGCTGGATTTCGCGCTCTCCATGGTCAAGCACCGCGGCTTTGGCGGCGAAACCGAGTTCTGGGACTACAACCTTGAAAGCTTCACCCTGATGTCGGCGCTGGCGGCCGTCACCAGCAAGATCAAGCTCTTTGCCTCCACCGCGATCCTGACGCTGCCGCCGGCGGTCGTGGCGCGGATGGCAACCACCATCGATTCCGTCGCGCCCGGGCGTTTCGGGATCAACATCGTGACCGGCTGGGCGCCGAATGAATACACCCAGATGGGCCTCTGGCCGGGTAACGAGTACTTCGGGTATCGGTACGATTACGCCAGCGAATATTGCCAGGTGATGAAGGAGCTGTTCGAGACCGGCGCCTCCGACTTCAAGGGCGAACACTTCACCATGGAAGACTGCATGATGAAGCCGATGCCCGAGAACAAGATCGAGATCGTCGCCGCCGGCCAGTCGGATCGCGGCATGGCCTTCTCGGCCGAATACGCGGACTACTCGTTTGTCATGGGCATGGGCGTGAACACACCCACCGTCTTTGCACCCGTCGCCAAGACGCTGGCCGATGCCGCCGCCAAGACCGGGCGGGATGTCGGCGCCTACGTCCTCTTCATGGTGATCTCGGCCGAAACCGACGCCGCCGCGCAGGAGAAATGGGAAAGCTTCCGCCTCGGCGCCGACATGGAGGCGCTCAAGTACATGGGCGTGCAGGGCGCGCAGGACGAAAACGCATCGGACGGCTCGACCGCCAAGGCGATCAACCTTCCCGAGGGCGCGGTGAACTTCAACATGGGCACGATCGTCGGGTCCTACGAGAGTTGCGCGCGGATGCTGGACGAGGCGGCGGCGGTGCCGGGCGTGAAGGGCATCATGATGACCTTCGACGACTTCCTTGTCGGCATGGACGACTTCGGCACGCGGATCCAGCCGCTGATGAAGTCGCGCGCCAACGTGCAGATCGCGGCGGAGTAACCTCTTCCTTCCCGCCACGATGACCCGGCCCGCCATCACGGCGGGCCGCTTTCGCTTGAGGACCCCGCGATGGACGGCATGACGACAGCCAAGGCCCTGCACGACCTGACCGCCACCGAGGCGCGGCAGATGATCCGCACGGGCGCGATCACGGCGCTCGACCTGACCCGCGCCTGCCTGTCCCGCATCGCCGCGCGCGACGGGACGCTGCGCGCCTGGGTCACGGTCAACCCGCGGGCCGAGGCGGAGGCCGCCACCATCACGCCCGACGATCCCCGCCCGCTGGCCGGCGTGCCCGTCGCGGTGAAGGACATGATCGACACCGGCGACATGCCGACGACGCACAACTCGCCGCTCTACGGCGGCCATCGCCCGGCCGAGGATGCGCCCTGTGTCCAGATCCTGCGGGCGGCCGGGGCCATCATCCTTGGCAAGACCGACACCACCGAGTTCGCCGCCGCGGGGCGCAACGCGGCCACCGGCAACCCGGCCGATCCGGCGCGGACCTCGGGCGGGTCCTCGGCGGGTTCGGCGGCGGCGGTCGGCGACCGGCACGTGCCGCTTGCCATCGGCACCCAGACCGGCGGGTCGACGATCCGGCCGGCCTCGTTCTGCGGGGCGGTCGCGCTGAAGCCGAGTTGGGGCCTGATCTCGACCGAGGGGGTGAAGCGCTATTCGACCAGTTTCGACACCGTCGGCCTCTTTGCCCGGTCCGTCGCCGACATCGCGCTGCTGGCCGATGTCTACGCGTTGCCGCCCGCCGCCGATCCCGCCGCCCGGCCGCGCCTCGGCCTGACCCGGACGCCGCATTTCGCCCGCGCCGAGCCCGAGACCGAGGCGCTGTTCGAAGGTCTGGCCGCGCGTCTCGCCCCGGTGGCGGACGTGGCGCCCTTCGACCTGCCCGAAGGATTCGAGGCGGTCGATACGTTGCACCGCTGCGTCATGCACACCGAAGGGGCGGTGGCATTCCTGAACCTCGCGCGGACCCGTGGCGCGCTGCTGCATGCGGATTTCCATGACCGGGTGAACCTGGGCGCCGGCTTTTCGCAGCGGGACCGCTACGAGGCCTACGACCGCCTTGCCGCGTTACGGGTGGAGTTGGAGCGCAGGATGCAGGGCTTCGACGCACTGATCGCGCCCTCTGCCCCGGGGTTCGCGCCGATTGGCCGCGGGCCGGGCGATCCCGTCTTCAACGCGCTCTGGACCGCGATGCAGGTGCCGGTGCTGAACCTGCCCCTCGGCGGGTGCGACCTGCCGCTCGGGCTTTCGCTGATCGGAACACGTGCGGGGGACCGGGCGCTCATCAAGACGGGCGCGACACTCGCGCCCGCCCTGGCCTGAGCCAACCGACCTGTCGCGGGATCACTCGCTCAGGAACTTGCCGCGGAAGAAGGTCAGCGGCTCACCCTGCCCGGCCGCCCTGACGCCCTTGACGGCCCCGATGACGATCGAGATGTCGCCGTGTTCGATCACCTTCTCGACCGCGCAGTCGAAGACGCCTAGCGCGTCGAGGTAGACCGGCGCATCCGTCGCCAGCGTGCCCCAGTCGCCCTCTTCGAACACCTTCTCGCCCTTGCCGCCGAACATGCCCGCGAGGTCCGCGCATCCGACCGGCAGGAAGTTCACCGCGAAATGCCCGCTCTCGAGCACGCCTTCGAGGGCCGAGGTCTTCTTGTCGATCGACACCAGCATGGTTGGCGGATTGGCTGTCACGTGCGCGGCCGACAAGCCGAGGAACCCCTGCGACCCCGCCTTGCCCTTCGTGGTCACCAGCGTCGCACCGATGGGCCGTTCTCCCAGCGTGCGCCAGAATTCCCCGATGCCCACATCCTCGCCGGTCGCCGTCACGGCGCTGCCCTGCATGTCCTTCATGTCCTTGCCTTCTTTCCTGCGAATTTATCCGACGGTCTGCTCTTCGCGCTTGCGCGCCAGCTGTGACAGCGCCACCGCCAGCACGAGGGCACCGCCGTAGAACAGGTTCTGCACGAAGCTCTGGATCCCCAGCATCGTCAGGCCCGAGATGCCGATCACGATGAAGTAGACCGCGACGACCGAGCCTATCGGGTTGAACCGCCCCGGGGTGATCGCGGTCGCGCCGAGGAAGGCGGCCGCGAAGGCCGGCAGCAGGAAGGTATTGCCCGAGTTGGGGTCCGCCGCGCCGATGGTGCCGGCATAGATCACGCCCGCCAGCGCCGCCATCGTGGCCGAGGTCATCAGCGCCATGAACCGCACCCGGTCGACCTGGATGCCGGACAGCCGCGCCACCTCGCGTCCGCGGCCGACGAAGAGCAGCCTGCGCCCGGCCGAGGTGTAGCCGAAGACGTACCAGATCACCGCCGCCATCGCGATCGCGTAGTAGAACGCCAGCGGGATGCCGAGGACGCGGGTACCGACGACCGCCATCACCAGCGCAAAATCGATGCCCGCGATGGTGGCCGAGTTCGACATCCAGAGCGTGAGGCCGTTCAGGAAGGTCCCGGTGCCGAGCGTCACGATCAGGCTGGGGATCCGGAAGTAGAGGATGAAGAACGCGTTGACCGCGCCCGCGATCATCCCGACCGCCAGCGCGCAGAGGATGGCGACCGGCAGCGCCACCCCCATCCGCGCGTTCAGCACCGCGATGGTCATGGCCGCGATGGTCAGCACCGCCGCGATCGACAGGTCGAAATCGCCCGAGGTGAGCGGGATGATCAGTGCCAGCGTGAGGAAGACCAGCACCGCCTGCGAGCCCAGCATCGTCGAGACGTTGGCCCAGGTGAAGAAGGTGTTCGGCAGCAGCACCGCGAAGATCGTGAACAACACGACCAGCGCCGCGACCAGCGCGTAGCTTTCGGCGATGCCGGCCCAGTTGATCTGCCGCGTCCGGGGCGAAGCGATGGCCATCTCGGTGTTCTCGGCGGTCATGCAACTTCCTCCTGCTTGCCGTCATGGTCGGCGGCCGGGCGAGTGGCCCCGTGCGCCTTGAGTGTTTCCTCGGAGATCCGGTCCTTGGTGATCGCCTCTCCGGTCAGTTCGACCGCGATCCGCCCCTTGGAAAAGACGATCACTCGGTGGCAGATCTGCGCCAGCTGCTCTGCATCGGTCGAGGCGACAAGGACGGTCGTGCCCTTGGACGCGCTCTCGTCGATGGCCTGGAACAGCTTCTGCCGGGCGCCGACGTCGACGCCCTGCGTCGGCTCGTCCAGCATCAGGAGCCGCGGGCCGGTTTGCAGCCACTTGGCCATCAGAACCTTCTGCGCGTTGCCGCCCGACAGGCTGCTCAGCGCCTGGTGCGGGCGGTTCGGGCGGATGTCGTACTTCTGGCCTAGGGCCAGCACATGGGCGTCGATGCGCGTCCAGTCGATGCCGAACCAGCCGCGGAACTCGGACAGCACCGGCAGCGCCATGTTCTCGGCGATGGACAGCGATCCGACCCCGGCCTTGCCCAACCGGTCGGCGGGCAGGAAGGCGATGCCGTGATCGAGTGCGCGGTCGGGGGTCATCCCGGCAACCGGGAGCGTCTTGCCATCAAGCGCGACCGCCCCCGCCTCGCCCTTCATCGCGCCGTAGATCGCTTCGGGCACACGGTCGAAGCCGGACCCGATCAACCCAGTCAGCCCGACGATCTCTCCCTGCCGCAGGTCGAGGTTCACGCCGCTGACGTCCCCGGCGGCAAGCCCCCTGACCGACACGCTCACCGGCCGGTCCACAGGGACCCGGCGGTTGCCCTGGAAAAGCGTCACCTTCTCGCCCACGATCAGCTCGATGAAGCGCTCGTGGTCGGCTTCGGCCGAGACCACGGTGCCCGCCAGCCGCCCGTCGCGCAGGATGGTGGCGCGGTCGGTGATCTCGCGGATCTCGTCGATGTCATGCGCCACGAAGATCACGGATGCGCCGTCGGCCACCACCGAACGGACCAGCGAAAAGAGCTGGTCGACACCCGACTTGGGCAGGAACGGCGTGGGTTCGTCGAGGATCAGGATGCCGCGCCCGCCCCCTGAATGCCGCCGCACCTCCTCGAAGGCGCGGGTGATCGCGACGAGGGCCCGGTCCGCCTGGCTCAGGTCCGCGACCCGGGCGGCGGGATCGATGGCCAGGCCGAACCGCTCGAAGGTCTCGGCGACCTGGCGCCGCGCCTTCGACCAGCGGATGTTCCAGGTCTGCCCGACGGCGAGGTCGTTCAGCAGCATGTTCTCGAGCACCGTCAGCGTCGGCATGAGCGCGAGGTGCTGGTGCACGAAGGAGATCCCCAGCCGACGCGCCCCGCCCGCGGGCATCGGCAGGGTCGCGCCCCGGCCGTAGAGGAGCAGTTCGGCCCCCGGCTCGGGCGCGTGCAGCCCGGCCAGGATCTTGATCAGCGTCGACTTGCCAGACCCGTTGGCCCCGAGAAGGCCGTGCACCTCGCCCGGCATCACGGCCAGTTCCACGTCGTCGAGCACCTTGGTCGTGCCGAAGACCTTGGAGACGTGCCGCGCCTGCAGCGCGGGGGCCTCCCCGGCACGCGCCGGGGAAGACCGTCCGAGAGCGAGGCGAGCGGGTCTGGCTGCGCCATCACTCCAGACCCCAGAGGGTGCGGAAGCCGCCGACATGCGCATCGCCATAGCCCTTGTCGAGCTCGGCCGGGCTGCCCGCCGTGGCCGCGTTCGAGGCGTCGAAGATGTAGAACGGCACGTAGAGCTCGTCCGGCACGTCGCCGACGTCGCACATGTCGCGCATGTAGGCGTCGAGGGACGACCGCGCGATCCAGCCCAGGCTCTCGCCGATGTCCATCTGCACCGAGCCCTGCTGCACCATGTCGAGGATGAAGGGCGTGCCGTTGAACGACGCGATCGGCATCCCGGTCTTGCCGGTGATCGTCAGGGCGGGCAGCACGAACTGGGACATCGAGTTGTAGATCGGGAAGATGTAGTTGATCGACGGGTCCTGCAGCAGCGCGGACTGTGTGGTCGTCTGGATCTTGGTCGCCCATTCCGCCAGCGGCACGTTGTAGTAGGTCGCCTTGCAGTCCGGGCAGAGCTCGGCCAGCTTGGCCTCGAAGCTCTTCCAGTAGGGCTGCGAGGGCGGCACGTCGTCGGTGCCGATCACCAGCACGTTGGCGTTCCCCTCGGTCTGGGTCACGATCCAGGCCGCGATGATCTCGCCCACGCGGGAAAAGCTGAGCGGCAGCGAGACGTCCATGTCGACATCCTCGGCCTCGGTCGTCACGTCGCGGTGGTGCGAGGCAAAGACCTTGAGCCCGGCTTTCTTCAGCATGTCGACCTGGGGCGCCAGCGCGTCGGGGTCGATGCCCGCCATGAAGTCGACCGCGTCGTAGCCGTTGGCGATGGCGTATTCGACGCCCTGCACCCACTGGGTCGGCTGGCCCTGGTTTTGCCAGTGCCGCACCTCGAAGCCGACTTCCTCGGCGGCGGCGACCATGCCTTCTTCGATGCCCGCGGCGAAGGGGATGGAGGAGGAGGCCGGGATCGACAGGATCTTCTTGCCCGCCATGCAGGCGGCAGCGTCAAACGGCTGGCCCGGCGCCTCGAAGGTCGGCAGTTGCGAATGTTCGTCCACGATCGCCTGCGCGGCGGCAAGATCGGCCTCGGCATGCGCTGGCAGCGCCGCGGCGGCCAGCACGAGGCCCGCCGCGGCGGTCACGCCGCGCAAGCCGCTCGTCTGGGTGCGGTTGTTGGTCATCGGTCATCCCTGTGGTTTCTGTCGTTCGTTGCTGCCAATGCGACGCCCGGAAAGGACCGATCAGCATGGCCCGATGAGAGGTCGCGCAGGCGCATCCGGTCAATGTTAAGTTCGTACATATGAGGCTGAGAAAAACTAACCGGGGAGCGAATTGACAGCGATCCCCGGGCGGTAAAAGTCTGGGGTATCACGGCGCGATCCGAGGGGTCTGATCGGCGCACCCGCATTTGAACTGAATAAGTCCGTATTTATGAAAGACGCCTCGATCGACACCGAAACGGCACGCCCCGTGCCGCGCCACGCCCCCCGGCTGGCTTCGGCCCTGACGCTCACCACGCTGTCGCAGATCTCGGCGACCTCGTCGGTGCTGGCGTTGACCACGATCCCGACGATCGTGGCCGCGGCACTTGGCGTGGCGCCGCACCTCGTCGGCTACCAGGTCAGCCTGATCTATGCCTCTGGGGTGTTCTTCTCGATGCTGGCCTCGGGGCTGGTGAAACGCTGGGGCGCGGGACGGGTCGGGCAACTGGCGCTGCTCCTCGCCGGGGCGGGGTTCCTCGGGATGGCGACCGGATCGCTCGTCGGGATCGCCGTCGCCTCGGTGCTGATCGGCATCGGCTACGCGCTTAACAATCCATCGTCCTCGCACATCCTGTCGCGGCTGGCACCGCCGCGTCGGCGCAACCTGATCTTTTCGGTCAAGCAGGCGGGCGTGCCGCTCGGGGGATGCTCGGGGCGCTGGCGATCCCGCCGCTGGCGCAGGCGCTCGGCTGGCAAGCGGCGCTGCTGGTCTTTGCCTTGATGCCGCTCGGACTGGCCGCCGCCTACCAGGTCCTGGCCCGCGGCTGGGACACCGACCGCGTGCCCGACACCCCGGTCGGGCGCGGCATCTGGCGCGGGCAGCGGCTGGTCTGGCAGGACCCGGACCTGCGCGCGCTGGCGGTGCTGGGGTTCCTCTACTCGGCGGTGCAGCTCTCGATCTCGACCTTCGTGGTGGCGATGCTGATCGAACAGTTCGGCTGGCCGCTGCTCGCCGCCGCCTCGGTCGCGGCGCTGATGCAGGCCAGCGGCGCGGTCGGGCGGGTGTTCTGGGGGCTGGTCGCGGACCGCCTGGGATCGGGGATCCTCGTCCTCGGGATCATCGGGGCGCTGACCGGGCTCTGCGCGCTCGGCTTCGGGCTCTTCGACGGGTACCCGGCGGCGGGGGTCGCGGTGGTGATGCTGGCGGGCCTGACCGGATCGGGCTGGAACGGGGTCATGCTGGCCGAAACCGCGCTGGCGAGCCCCCCGGGCGGGACGCTCACCGGCGAGGTGCTGACCTACACCTTCGTCGGCGTGATGGTCGGGCCCGCCCTCTTTTCGACGCTCTACCTCGTGACGGGCAGCTTCACCGGCACCTTCGCGCTTTTCGCGATGCTGGCCTTTGCCGGCTGCGCCCTCGCCCTGGCGCGGCACCGCCGCCTCAGGTTGGCGGCCTGAGGTCAGGCGGCCAGCGGCGCGGGCGGCAGTTCCGAGATCAGCGCCTGCGAGAACCGCCGCAGCATCTCGCGCGCTTCCTCATGCTCCTCGGGGGACCAGCGGTCGAGGACCTCGGCCAGCCGCTGGCGGTAGCGTTCGGTCATGTCCCGCACGGCGAGGCGCCCGGCCCCCGTCGCGGCGGGCGGAGCCCCGGGCGGCATGGTGACAAGGCCACGGGCGGACAGGCGGTCGGCCACGGCCCGCAGCTCGGCCGGGGTCTCTGCCGCGTCCTGCCCGAGGGTGTCGAGATGCACGGGTCCGTCCCGGCGCGCCAGCTGGATCAGCAGCCAGATCTCGTCCGGCGCGAGGTCGAGGTCGAGCCGGTCGGCGATCCGCTGGATCGTCTGCCACCGGTTCTCGCGCCGGCTGACCCGGGTGGCGATGGCCCTGAGTTCGGCGAGCGAGGTCGCCTGCCGCGGCAGGGCCAGGCCTTCGCCCAGCTCTTCGCCGCGGGTCTCCTCGCTCAAAGGCACCTCCTTCAGCAGAAGGCTCAGCACCAAGGCCAGCACCGCGATCACGGCGGCGGCAAGGTAGACCGGCTGAAGCGCGTCGGCATAGGCCTGCACGTAGAGCGCCTGCTGCTCTGGCGTCATGGCGGCGACCATGGCAGGGTTGACCTCTTCCGGGATGACGACGCCGGGCGGCGCATGGTCGGCCAGCTGCGTGGCAAGGCCCGCCGCGAAGATCGCGCCGAAGATCGACACGCCAAGCGCCCCGCCCATCGACCGGAAGAGCGAGGCGCCCGAGGTCGCGGCGCCGAGGTCGCGGTAGTCCACCGCGTTCTGCACCGCGAGGATCAGCACCTGCGTTACCATTCCGATGCCGAGACCCAGAACCATCGTGTAGGCCGAGGCGGTCCAAACCGGCGTGTCGACATCCAGCGTCGACAGCAGGAACAGGCCGAAGGCGGTGATCGCGCTGCCGAGGACGGGAAAGACCTTGTAGCGCCCGGTGGCCGAGATGATCTGCCCGCTGCCGATCGAGGTCACCAGAACCCCGGCCATCATCGGCGTCATCGCCATGCCCGCGCCCGCCGGCGACATGCCCTTCACCACCTGCAGGTAGAGCGGCATGTAGGTGATCGATCCGAACATCGAGATGCCGATGATGAACCCGACCGCCGCCGCGATCACAAAGGTCTGGTTGCGGAAGAGCGTCAGCGGCAGGATCGGTGCCTCGGCCCGGTGCTCGGCCAGCACGAAGCCGGAGAGTGCCATCACCGAGGTCAGCGCCAGCCCCAGCCCGAGGGGCGAGCCCCAGGCCACCGTGTGCCCGCCGAGGCTGGTCAGCAACACCAGCGCGGTCAGTCCGATCGCCAGCAGCGCTGCCCCGGCATAATCGATGGCCGGCGCCGCCGTGTCCGCCCGGGCCGTGAACACGATCTGCAGCACCACGAGCGCCAGAAGGCCGAGCGGCAGGTTGATGTAGAAGATCCAGTGCCAGCTGAAGTGCTCGACGATGAACCCGCCAAGCAGCGGGCCGATCACGGTCGAGACGGCAAAGACCGCCCCGGTCAGCCCCTGGTAGCGGCCACGTTCGCGCGGGCTCACGATGTCGCCGATCGCCGCCATGGCCGACACCATCAGCCCGCCGCCGCCCAGCCCCTGCACCCCGCGAAAGAGCGTCAGCTGCCACATCGTCTGGCTCAGCCCGCAGAGGGCGGAGCCGATCAGGAAGATGACGATGCCACTCTGGAGGACTACCTTCCGGCCATAGAGATCGCCGAGCTTGCCATAAAGCGGCGTCACCACCGTGGCGGCCAGCATGTAGGCCGTCACCACCCATGAGATATGTTCGAGCCCGCCGAGGTCGGCGGCGATGGTCGGCAGCGCGGTTGAGACGATGGTCTGGTCGAGCGAGGCGAGCAGCATCACCAGCATCAGCGCCCCGAAGACCACCAGCACGTGGCGGTGGTCATCCTGCCGGGATGCGGTGTCGGTCGTGGGGGTGGCGTCGGTCAAATCGCGGGCCTCCGAAATCGGGAACGGTCGGAAAGCGGTGTCTGAAATGCGTGTTCAAGGGCTATGCCACGGCCGATGCCAAGGCAAGCGCGCCGTCATCTGCCCGTTGTCCGGGCAGCCGACCGCCATAGCGCGCGGCGGTCGGGGCGCCGGGGGCCAAGACGCTTGCTCGTGGCGGCGCGGGCCTGCAGAGTCCCCCGCAGGTTCGACAGCCAACGGGGGCAAGATGCCGAGATTCGACAAGATCACCCAGAGGATCCTGCAGATCCTGCAGCGCGACGGCCGGATCACCAATGCCGACCTTGCCGCCCAGGTGGGCATTCCCGCCACCTCGATGAGCGACCGGCTGCGCCGGCTCCAGCGCGACGGGGTGATCACCGGCTACGGCGCCCGTCTCGACCCGCAGAAGCTGGGACTGGAGATGCTGGTCTTCATCGAGATCCTGCTCGACAAGACGACGCCGCAAGTCTTCGAGAAGTTCAAGTCGGCGGTGGCGGACGCGCCTCAGGTGCTCGAATGTCACATGGTGGCCGGCGGCCTCGACTACCTGGTGAAATCCCGCTTCCACTCGATGGACGAATACCGCCGCTTCCTCGGCGAGGTGGTGCTGACCTGGCCCGGAGTGAGCGAGACGCGCACCTACGTGGTGATGGAAGAGATCAAGAATGACGGCCCGCTGCTGGTGAACGGCTGAAGTTGGACGCGGCCCGCACACGGTGTGCCCGGGCCGCCCCCTGTCGTGCTCTGTCAGACCTCGGGTTCACCGCCGAGGTAGAGCCGTTCCATCGCCGGGTCGTTTAGCAGGTCACGCGCCGGCGCGGTCAGCGCCACGGAGCCGAGGTTCAGCACATATGCCCGGTCCGAGATCGACAGCGCCTCGTAGGCGTTCTGTTCGACCATGAGGATGCAGAGATCGGCCTCGTCGCGGATCCGCTCGATCGCATCGAAGACCTCGTGCATCATCGCCGGTGACAGCCCCGCCGAGGGCTCGTCCAGCAGCAGTATGCGCGGCCCGGCCATCAGCGCGCGGGCCAGCGACAGGATCTGCCGCTCCCCGCCCGAGAGGGCCGAGGCCTTGCGCCGCCGCTTGTTCGCCAGCGTCGGGTACTGCACCATCAGCGCGTCGAAGCGTTCCGCCCGGGTCTGTCGATCCAGCGCGCGCGCGCCCATCAGCAGGTTCTCGGTCACCGTCATCGTGCGGAACACGTTGTCGGTCTGCGGCACGTAGCCGACGCCGAAATGGCGCACCTTCTCGTGGATCGGCACCGCTTCGGCATGTTGGCCGTCGATCCGGACCTCGCCCTGCCGGGGCTTCAGGAACCCCGCCACGGTCTTCAGCAGGGTCGATTTCCCGCAGCCGTTGGGGCCAAGGATGGTGACGATCTCGCGCGCATGCGCGTTCATCGAGATCGACTGCAGGATGTCGGGCCCGTCGCCGTAGCCCGCGTGGACGTTGAGTGTCTCGATCATCGCGCGGTCTTTCCCTTCTCGATCGCCTTGCCGAGGTAGGCCTCGACCACCGCCGGATTGTGCTCCAGCTCCTCCGGGGCGCAGTCGGCGATCAGCTTGCCCCGGTCCAGCACGATGCAGCGGGTGCAGAGCTGCCGGATGAAGAGCATGTCATGCTCGATCACCAGCAGCGTCGTGCCCTGCCGGTTGGCGGCCTTGAGCGCGCTCACCATCTCGGACCGCAGTTCGGGGTGAACGCCCGCCGTCGGCTCGTCGAGGCAGAGCAGTTCCGGCGCGCCGCGCATCGCGAGTGCGACCGACAGCAGCTTCTTCTGCCCGCCCGACAGCGAGCTGGCCGGCAGGTCCGCCACCCGCGACAGGCGGAAGGTCAGCAACAGGCGGTCGACCCGGCTGTCGCGCGCGGGCGTGCGCAGCATCCGTCGCGCAGTACCCGCGTCGGTGTCGGCCGCGCGCAGCACGTCGCGCACCGTCATCCGGCTGGGCATGGCCGGCAGCTGGAAGGTCCGCGCCAACCCGGCCTGTGTGACCCGATGCGCGGGCAGCCCGGTGATGTCGCGCCCGGCGATGGCGACGGTGCCGCCGTCCGGTGCCATGAACCCAGAGATCGCGTTCAGCAGGGTCGACTTGCCCGACCCGTTCGGGCCCAGCAGGCCCACGATCTCGCCCCGGTTGATGGTGACATCGACCCCGTCGAGCACCTGGTGCGCGCCGAAGGCCTTGGAGAGCGTGTCGAGTGTCAAAAGCGGTTCAGGCATTCGCGCCTCCGATCTTTTCCGGGAAGAGGCCCTTGGGCCGCCAGATGAGGAAGGCGAGGATGCCGCCGCCGACGATGACCAGCCGCGTCGCCGCGACGAAGTCCGACGGCAGGTCGAACCAGTCCTTGATGAACGGCACGTAGGCCAGCGCGAACTGCATCAGGAACGCCCCCGCGACCACGCCCCAGTTGTTGGCGACGCCGCCGATGATGACCATCGACCAGATCAGGAAGGTCTCGGCCGAGAGCAGTTGCTCGGGCCCGACAAAGGTCAGGTAGTGGGCGTAGAAGAAGCCCGCGATGGCCGCCATAAGCGAGGAGACCACCATCACGATGCGGCGGATGCGGTCGAGGTCGTAGCCGAGCGCGCGCGCCAGCTGCGGCTCTTCGCGCATCAGCTTCATCGACAGGCCGAAGCCGCCCCGCGCGATCCGCTGGCAGAGCCAGAGCGCCGCCAGCAGCAGCACGGCATAAAGCGCCAGCCGGGCCAGTCCGGCCTGTCCGCCAAGACTCGCGAAGGTCACCGGCAGGCCCGAAACGCCCTGCGCCCCGCCCGCCAGCGCCTGTTCGTTGGTAAAGACCAGGCGCATGATCTCGGCGATCGACAGGGTCGCGATCCCCCAGTAGTCGTCCGACATCCGGGTGCCGAGCCGGGCCAAGAATAGGCCCATGAGCACGGCAAAGACCAGACCCAGGACCAGGCCCGCCGCGGGCGGCCAGCCCCAGAGATGGGCAAAGGCGGCGCCGTAGATGCCGCAGCCGAAGAGCGCGATCAGCCCGAAGTTGACGAGCCCGGTAAAGCCCATCTGCAGATTCAGCGCCAGCGCGAGGATACCGTAGAGACAGGCGACCGAGGTGACGTGGACAAGGAAATCAGACACGGTTCACCTCGCTCGTGAAAAGGCCGGAGGGGCGGAACAGAAGGAACAGGATCAGGATCCCGAAGCTGACCGTCTGGGCGTAGCTCGCCGGCAGGAACAGGAAGTCGGACCCGACCAGCGGGCCGAAGTTGGTGTTGGTGACGAAGGTCTCGGCGGCCGAGATGACCAGGGCCCCCGCGACGGCGCCAAGCGCATTGCCCAAGCCGCCAAGGATGGCGGCGGCGAACACCGGCAGCAGCATCTGGGTGCCAAGGTCGATCGATACCGAGCCGCGCATCGCCAGCGTCATGCCGCCAAGCGCGGCCAGCACGCCCGAGAGGAACACCGTCGCGTTGATCACGCGGCGGGTGTCGATCCCGCTGGCAGCGGCCAGCACGGCGTTGGTGGCGGTGGCGCGCATCTCGCGCCCAAGCCGGGTGAGGAACAGGATCGCGGCGAACCCGCCTAGCGCGGCCACCGTGATCGCCAGCGTCGAAAGCTGGTGCACCGTCACGCGCGCGCCGAGCACGCGCATCGCCGGGGCGACCGGCAGTTCGAACCGGTAGGCGGTCGGCCCGAAGGCAAGCAGGAAGACCGCCGACAGGATCATCGACAGGGCCAGCGATCCGATCAGCGCGATCGGGCTGCCCTCTTCCAGCAGGCGTTCGAACAGGAGGACATTGAAGACGACGGCCAGCAGGCCGACCAGGACGGCCGAGACCGGCAGCGCCAGTGTCAGCGGCAGGCCGGCCTGTTGCAGCATCATCCCGACGAAGGCGCCGGTCACCGAGTACTGGACCAGCGCAACGTTGGGGAACTTGATCAGCGAATACACTCCGCTCAGGGCGACGGCGATCAGGGCGAGGTCCAGCGCCCGGATGATCGTGTCGATCAGGAATTGGAACATGGTGTCTCTCGTACGGCCCCGGGGACCGGGGCAAGGGGTGACCCGCGCCGACAGGGTGAACGGCGCGGGTCTTTTCAGGCCGACCCGAGGTGTCGGCCCGCTGCTCGGGTGGGGATCAGTCCACCGTGACCAGGTCGTTGCCCTCGACCTTGAACTTCAGGTACGGCTGCGACATGCGCTGACCGTCCGCGTCCAGCTTGATCTCGCCGGTTGCGCCTTGGAAGCCTTCGTCGCCCAGCTTGCGGATCGCCTCGAGGATCGCCGTCTTGTCGGTCGATCCGGCCATCTCGATCGCCTTGGCGGCAAAGAGGACGGCGTCATGCGCGTAGCCGCCGTAGGCCGACAGGAAGGTCTCGCCATAAGTGTCTTGGTAGGTCTGGGCATAGCCTTCGCCGCCCGCGCCGAGGTAACCGACGTCCATCCCGGTCAGCCCCTGCTTGAAGTCCGGCGCCGTGTCCTTGTTCATCATGGTGATCAGGATCGAGTACCATGGCGCATCCTCCTGCAGGCCAAGCTCGAAGCTTTCCTGCATGATCAGCGCGGCATCGGTGCCATAGGCGGTAAAGACATAGGCATCGGGGTCGGTCGCCTCGAGCTGCTGGAGTTCACGCCGGTAGGACGGCTGGCCGCCGGTGAAGAGGACCGAGGTCTTGACCGACCCGCCCATCTCTTCGAGGTGCTTCTGGAACTCGTGCGCGACGCCCTGGCCGAAGGCGTTGTTCACGGCCAGCACGGCGACGTTCTTCCAGCCGTTGGCGATGACTTCCTTGGCCGCGAACTCGGTCGAGACGTTGTCGAGGCCGACCATCGAGAACGAGGTCGGGCCGATGTTGCGCACCAGCCCCGAGGTCGAAGCCGGGTTCAGGTGCGGAATGCCCTCCTGCACAAGGTATTCCCCCATAGGCAGCGTGATCCCCGACGAGTAGGAGCCGATCACCAGCGGCACGCCGTCGACGGTGACGAGCTTGCGGGCAGCGTCGATGGCGGTCTGCGGCTTGCCGGCGCTGTCCTCGATGATGACCCTGATCGGTTCGCCCAGCACACCGCCGGCGTCGTTGACCTCCTTGACCGCAATCTCGATCCCGCGGCGCTGGTCCTCGCCCGGTGTCGCGTTGGAGCCCGAGAGCGGAATGACCGCGCCGAGCGTGATCTCGGCCAGTGCGGCGTTCGCACCCAGGATGGTCGTCGCGGCCAGAAGAGCGGCGACGGCCGTTTTGTTCGTTTTCATGGATAACCTCACAAGTTGGGAGTACAAAAAAATATACGCTAGAATATTCGTAGACATATCCGCTGTATATCCGAAAATGTTGCAGGTGCTACGCCGTGAAGGGTCAGGCCCGTTGAAGATCCGGGAATTGCATCCCGATCATGTCGAGCCACATCGCGCGACGGAAAATCCCGATGAACGTGACCTGAGGACACCGAATCTCTAAGCTTCCGAAAAGAGCCAGGGAGCAGGCATGAAGGACAACACGACGCTGGTCGGGCAGACGGTGCAACGCATCCGGTCGATGATCATCGCGGGCGATTTCCCCCCGGGCATCGCCTGCTCGAGGATGTACTGACCGAGGAACTGGGCGTCGGCCGCACCCCCCTGCGGGAGGCCCTGCTGATCCTGCAGGGCGCCGGGAACGTCGAGCGGCGGCATGGCTGGTACGTGCCCGAAACCAAGCCGGGCGACCTGCCCTCGCTCTTCAACGCGCGGTGCTATGCCGAGGGTGCACTGGCCGCGCTGGCCGCGACCCGGGCAAAGCCGGAACATATCGCCGGGCTGGACCGCGTCTGCACCCAAATGGAGCGTTGGCCCGAGATCTCGCGCGGGGAGTTGAACAAGCTCAACACCGCCTTCCACGACGCGATCCGGGACATCGCCGCGAACCGCTACCTCGCGGGGTTCCGCGACCAGGTGATGTTCCACCACTGGCAACTGCGGATGCCCGTCATGTTCACCGACGCGCAGATCGTGGTCAGCCACCAGGAACACCGCGCCATCCTCGCCGGCATTAAGGCGGGCGACCCCGATGCCGCCGAACGGGCGGCCCGGGCGCATGTCAACACGACCCGGGCCATCGTCATCGAGGTGCTGGAAAGCATGGCGGCCTCCCGCGCCGCCGCGGGTGCACAGGATCCCTCGTCGATCCTGAACCTCTAGGCCCGGTCAGGGGCGCCGCATCTCCAGCAGCACGGGCCCTTTGAGCGGCCCCATCCCGCGCACGGTCGCATCCAGCGCGGCGGCATCGTCCGCGCGCAGGTAGCGCAGGCCGTAGGCCTCGGCCTGCAGGCGGAAGTCCGGCGGGCTGGGGGTGACGCCCTCGGGCGCGATCCCGGCGGCGCGCATGTATGTCTCGATCTCGCGGTAGCCGTGGTTGTTCCAGACCAGGAACAGGATCGGCAGTCCCTCGTCCCGCGCCGTGCCCAGCTCGGCGAGCGAGAACTGCAGCCCGCCGTCACCGGTCAGGCAGACCACCGGCCCGGGCGCGCCGAGCGCCGCACCGACCGCCGCCGCGGGGCCGTAGCCAAGCGCGCCGTATCCGGTGGCAGAGTTGAACCAGAGCCCCGGCGCACCGGGTTCGCAGTAGTAGTTGCCGGCATAGACCAGCTGCGTGGAATCCCCCACGAACCGCACGCCGGGGATGGCGTCGCGCAGGACGTTCAGGATGCCGACCTCTTCGCGCACCTTGTCGGACAGCCCGGCCCAGGCGGCCGCGCGCGTGTCCGCCGCGCGCCCTGCCCCGCCGCTGGCAGCAGGCGCCACCCCCTCGGCAAGGGCCGCCAGTGCCTCGGCCGCGCCCGACAGCAGCGCCACGGCCGGGCGTGGGCCGCGGGCCATCTGGACTGCGTCGCGCTCGATCCGGATCAGGGCCGGCAAGTCGGGAAAGCCGCCGTCCACGTCGATGTCGTAATCCGTCGGGCCGAACTGCGTGCCGACGGCCAGCACCACGTCCGCCGTCGCGATCAACCGCCGGACCTCGGCGCGGCTGGGGCTGGCGGGCACGGCAAGCGGATGGTCGTGCAGCAGCCCGCGCGCGTTGGCGGTCAGCACCACCGGGGCGTCCAGCGCCTCGGCCAGCGCGGTCAGTTCCGCCCCGGCCCGCACCGCGCCGCCCCCGGCCAGGATCACGGGCGCCCGGGCTTTGCCGAGCATGGCGCGCGCGGCGGCCATGTCCCCGGCCCCCGCCTGCACAACCGGCAACGCCGCGACCGGCGCGTCGGGCAGGTCGATCCGCTGGGTCATAACGTCGGTCGGGATCTCAAGGTGCACCGGGCCCGGCCGCCCGGTCGCCAGCCCGACAAAGGCCCGGTCGATGGCGGCAGGCAGGTCCGCGCCATCCATCAGCGTGATGCTGTCCTTGGCGAAGGTCCGCATCATGCCAGCCTGGTCCGGCAGTTCGTGCAGGCAGCCCTGCCCCCGCCCCAGCGTTGCCCGCGCGTTCACGCCCGAAATCACCAGCATCGGGATCGAGTCCTCCCGCGCCTGCGCCATCGCCGTGATCGTGTTGGTCAGCCCGGGCCCGGTGATGACGAACGCCACCCCCGGCCGGCCGGTCACGCGGGCATAGCCGTCGGCCATGAACCCCGCGCCCTGCTCGTGGCGCGGCGTGACGTGCCTGATGGGCGACGCGGCAAGCCCGCGGTAGAGCTCGGCGGTGTGCACGCCGGGAATGCCGAAGACGGTGTCGACGCCGTGACGTTCCAGCAGGGTGATCAGCGCCTCGCCGACGGTGGGCCGGGTATCGGTCATGCCGGCTGTCCTTCCTGCGCGCGGGCAAATTCGGCGATCCGGGCCGCGGCCTCGGCGATGCGCTCGTCGGGCACGGTCAGGCTGACCCGGATGAAGCCCCGTGCCTCGTCCCCGAAGGATGCACCGGGCATCACCGCCACGCCGCGTTCCTCGAGCAGGCGCAGGGCAAAGGCCTCCCCGTCCAGCCCCGTCGCGCGCACGTCGATCAGCATGAACATCCCCGCCTCGGGCATGAAGCAGCTGAGGGTGTTGACCTCGCGCAGGGCGGCGGCCAGCTGGTCGGCCCGGCGCTTGTAGGCCTCGCGCATGCGGCCCGCGACCGCGCTGCCGGCCTCGATCGCCTCGGCGGTCATGTCGGCGATGAAGGGCTGGTTGCCGAACAGCATCGTCTCGGCCACCGGCAGCAACCGGTTGATGAACTCGGGCGACCCGACCGCCCAGCCCGACCGGAAGCCCGGTGCGGCATGGGATTTCGAGATCGAAGAGACGCAGACCACGCGCTCGGCCAGGTCCGGGTCGTCCAGCGGCGAGGCAAAGGGCACACCGTCAAAGATCAGTTCTTCGTAGACCTCGTCGCTGATGATCCAGAGGTCGTGTTTTCGGCATACCGCGCCGATCGCCGCGATCTCCTCGGCCGACAGGACCGCGCCCGTCGGATTGTGCGGCGCGTTCAGGAGCAGCACACGGCTGTTCGGCCGGATCGCGGCTTCAAGATCCTCGGCGCGCAGGTGGAACCCGGTCTCGGGCCGCAGCTTCACGGTCTGCATCTCGGCCCCGGTCGCGCGTACCACGCCTTCGTACGAGGCATAGAGCGGGTCGGGTACGATCACGCCATCGCCCGCCTCGGCCAGCGTCAGCATCGAGGTGAAGAGCGCGGTCTGCGTTCCGGGGAAGCAGGCGAACTGGTCGGTGCCGATCGGCCGGCCGCTGCGCGCGGTGTAGCGGTCGGACAGCGCCTTGAGCAGCTTGGGCTCGCCCCGCCCGCTGGAATAGCCGGTGCGCCCGGCCTGCACCGCGCGCAACATCGCCTCGCCCAGGGCGGGGCAGGCGGGAAATCGGGTTCGCCGATGGTCAGTTCGAGCACGTCCCGGCCGGCGGCCTTCATCGCGCGGGCCTTGATGTGGACCGTCCACTTGTCGGAGCCCAGCCCCGAGAGCCGGTCGGAAATCGTCGCGTAGTGCATGGTCAGCCCTTTCTAGTCGTTCAGGGTCAGGTCGAGGATCGCCTCGACCGAGCGTGTGGCGGCCTCGATCAGCTGATCGGGGTCGAACAGGTCACCGGCCAGGCAGCCCTCGACCCAGAGGCCGTCGAGCACGCCGTTGATCGCGATGGCGAAGCCCTCGCTCACCGCCGGGTCGAGCGTGCGACCCTCGGCGGCGCAGACCTCGCGGATCAGCGCCTCGAGCGTGTGGCGGAAATCGAGGTAGGCCTCGCGGTGGATCGCCGCCATGGCCGGGTCAGCGTGGATGGTCGAGATGAACGAGGCCCAAAGTGACAGGGTGCGCGGATCGACCACCGGCGGGGTGAGGTTGGCTTGGATGAACGCGCGCAACCGCGCCCCGGGGCTGCGCCCCTCGTCGGTGATCGCCGCGCGGGTGGCGTCGGTCATGGTCGTCATGGTGTGGCGGTAGGCCGCCTGGATCATCTCTTCCTTGCCGGAAAAGTAGTGGCGGATCAGGCCGTTGGTCACACCGGCCCGCTCCGCGATGTCGCGCACGGTGGCGCCCTGCAGACCGCGCGCGGCCACCGCGTCGAGGGTTGCCTCGATCAGGGCCGCGCGGCGGGATTCAGGTTCCCTTGAGAACGCCTTGCGGCTCACGCCGCCCGCCGCAGGATCGGCCGGGTCAGGCAGGTTGGCCCGCCCTCGCAGGCGATGCAGAGCGCGTCGGCCTCGAAGGTGGTGACCTTGCAGCCGGCGGATTCCATCAGCGCCCTGGTCTCGGGAAAGCCGTCGATCATGATCAGGTCGCGGGGCTTCACCGGCAGGACGTTGAGGTTCAGACCGTTCGACGCGGCGAATTCCGCGTCCGGGGCCACGATCAGTTCGTATCCCCGAGCCTTAAGCAGCTGGTAGAACGGCGCGGGCAGCAGCGGGGCATGGACCAGCGCCAGCTTGTCGTCGAGCGGAGAGATCACCGACATCAGGTGCAGGCAGGCCTCTTCGCCCTGCCAGAGCGGCAGATCGAAGCCCAGCACCTCGATGCCGTGCGGGTTCAGCATGGCGCGCAACTGCTCGATCCCCGCCTCGTTCGACCGGACGCCGCGCCCGACGACCAGCGTTTCGGCGTCGAGCCAGACACAGTCGCCGCCCTCGATCTGGCCCGGCGCGGTGATCCGGCCCAGAACCGGGATGCCCGCCGCCTGGTAGACCGCCGCGTGGCCGTCCACCTCGGCCCGGCGCAGCGGCTTGCCCATGTTCAGCAGGATCGCGCCGTGATCGGTCATCAGCGACGGATCATGGGTGAACATCGCATCCGCGAGGCCGTCGCCGCCGTCCTCGTACCACAGGATCTCGGCCCCCGAGGCCGCCACCAGGTCCGCGAATCGATCGTACTGCGCGATCGCCTTCTCGGCGTCGAAGGTCGGGCCGTAGTGCCATTCGCCCGCATTCGCGGCCCGCAGGCTCGGTCCCGGACGTCGCATGACGACGCGCTCGATGGGAGTGGCCATAACTTGTGCACCGAACGTCATTTGACTGCCTTTCCGATAGGTCCCGTGATTCCCGGAATTGTTATACGGTTGCATAACAGGGCGGCAAGTGTTTGACTCGCTCCGTCCCCGACATTCACTGCGGGACGCCTGCGAAACGATCCGAAGGACCTG
The DNA here is from genome assembly GCF_042188925.1 of Pseudooceanicola sp. LIPI14-2-Ac024. Taxonomy (GTDB): domain Bacteria; phylum Pseudomonadota; class Alphaproteobacteria; order Rhodobacterales; family Rhodobacteraceae; genus Pseudooceanicola. The sequence continues at coordinate 3,442,650 of NZ_CP170102.1, read as the reverse complement.
TCTTGACCCGTCGAGCATCGATGCCGATCCCCCGCGCGGCCTCTGCCGCGCCGCGTTCGACCCGCCGCTCCCGGTCCCGGACATCTCCCGGTTTCGCCCCTGTACACGCCGCCGCGGTTTCCGACCGGGGCAGCGCGTGACCCTTTTCCCAATGGGCCCGACGGCCCCAATCAAAGACCACAGAGAGGACACTCCATGACCCTTCGCACCCTGCTGCTCGCCGGCGCGGCGATGACCGCCATCGGCACCGCCGCCACCGCGGCCGAGACCGTCAAGCTGGGCATCGCGGCCGAGCCCTACCCGCCCTTCACCGTCCCCGACGCGGCAGGCAACTGGACCGGCTGGGAGATCGAGATGGCGATGGCCTTCTGCGAGGCGGCCGAGCTTGAATGCGTCGTCACCCCGGTGGCTTGGGACGGCATCATCCCGGCGCTGACTTCGGGCAAGATCGACATGATCGTCGGCTCGATGTCGATCACCGAAGAGCGCAAGCAGGTCATCGACTTCTCGGACAAGTACTACAACACCCCGACCTCGGTCATCGCCGAGCAGGGGTCGGGAATCGAACCGACCAACGAGAGCCTCGCCGGCAAGACGCTGGGCATCCAGGGTTCGACCATCCACGAGAACTATGCCGAGAAGCATTTCCCGGATGCCGAGATCAAGCTCTACCAGACTCAGGACGAGGCGAACCAGGACCTCTATGCCGGCCGCGTCGATGCGGTGCAGGCCGACTCGCTTGCCCTGCAGGCGTTCCTCGACAGCGACGAGGGCAAGGCCTGCTGCGAGATGGCCGGCGATGTCGAGCCGGATGTCGAAATCCTCGGCCCCGGCGTCGGCATCGGCCTGCGCAAGGAAGACGACGCTCTGGAGGAGAAACTGAACGCCGCGATCGCGCAGGTCCGCGCCGACGGCACCTATGACGAGATCTCGAAGAAGTACTTCAGCTTCGACATCTATGGCGGCTGAGCCCGTTTTCCGGGCGGCCCCGCAGGGGCCGCCCACCCCTGCCGCGACGACAGCGCGGACACCCCCAGACGCCCGGAATAGAAGATCGCCATGACCCCATGGGAACTGCTCGCCCTGTCGCCCCCCGGTTGGGGGGCGTGCTGCTTCGCGGATTGCTGACCTCGCTTCAGGTCGCGGTCGGCGGCTACCTCGTCGGGCTGGTGATCGGCATCCTCGGCGCCTCGGCCAAGCTTTACGGCGGACCGGTCCTCAGGGACCTCGCGACCGTTTACACCACGCTGATCCGGGCGGTGCCGGAACTCGTGCTGATCGTGCTGCTGTTCTACGCCGGCACCGATGCGGTGAACCAGCTGCTGCGCCTCTTCGACGCCGGGCCGGTCGACATCAACGGCATGGTCGCCGGGATCGTCGTGATCGGCATCGTGCAGGGCGGCTACACGACCGAGGTGCTGCGCGGCGCGATCCTCGCCGTACCGCGCGGGCATTTCGACGCCGCCCGCGCCTACGGCTTCACCGGCCGGCAGACCATGCGCCGGATCACCCTGCCCGCGATGCTGCCGCACGCGCTGCCGGGGCTGGCCAACCTCTGGCTGATCGCCACCAAGGACACCGCCCTGCTGGCGGTCGTGGGCTTCACCGAGCTGACGCTGGCCACCCGGCAGGCGGCGGGCGTGACCAAGGAGTATTTCCTCTTCTTCAGCGCGGCGGGCCTGCTCTACCTCGCCGTCACGCTGGTCTCGACTTACGGGATCCACCTCGTCGAACGCCGCGCGCGGCGCGGGCTGGTGCGCTGATGGCCGAGAACCTGCAGGAGCTTGAAACCGAAACCCGCGCGATGGTACCGCCCGCGCCGCGCTTCACCGGCTGGATCCAGCCACACCGGATCGTCATGCTGGCGCTCTTCGGCGCGCTCGTCCTCTGGATGATCCTGACGCTGGATTGGGCCTGGCTGCCCGACTACATGCCCAAGCTGATCGAGGGGCTGGGCGTCACGATCATGCTGTTGGTCTCGACCTGCCTGCTGGGCTTCGCGCTGGCCGTGCCGATCGGGCTGGTGCAGGTCACCGGCCCCGTCTGGCTGGCCGCCCCCGCCCGCGCGTTCTGCACCATCATCCGGGGCACGCCGCTGCTGCTGCAGCTGTGGCTGCTCTACTACGGCCTCGGATCGCTCTTCCCGGCGATCCCGGGCATCCGGCAAAGCTGGATGTGGCCCTACCTGCGCGAGGCATGGCCCTACGGCGTTGCCGCGCTCACCTTCTCCTTCGCCGGTTACGAGGGCGAGGTCATGCGCGGCGCCTTTGCCGGCGTCCCGAAGGGAGAGCTCGAGGCCGCCGACGCCTTAGGCATGTCCCGCTGGCAGCGCCTGCGCCGGGTCTGGCTGCCGCGTGCCGTGCAGCGCGCCCTGCCGACCTTGGCGGGCGAGTCGGTGCTGCAACTGAAATCCACGCCGCTGGTCGCCACGATCACGGTCTTCGACCTCTACGCGGTCATTTCCAAGGTCCGGCAGGACACCTATCTGACCTATGAACCGCTGCTGTTCTTGGCCTTCTTCTATCTCTGCTTGACGGGGATCCTGACGACGGCCTTCCGTTACTTCGAAACCCGCATTCCCGGACGAGGCACCTGATGACGACCCCCCGCAACGACACCGAAGAGCTGGTGCAGATCCGGCGCGAGCTGCACGAGCATCCCGAACTGGGGCTCGAGGAGGTCTGGACCTCGGACTACGTGGCCGAGAAGCTGACCGCGCTTGGCTACGAGGTCACGCGCGGGCTGGGCAAGACCGGCGTGGTGGCGACCCTGAAAAGCGGCAACGGCGGCAAGTCCATCGGCATCCGCGCCGATTTCGACGCCCTGCCGATCCACGAGGAAACCGGCAAGCCCTATGCCTCGAAGATCCCCGGCAACATGCACGCCTGCGGCCATGACGGGCACACGACCATGCTCCTCGGCGCGGCGCGGTCCATCGCCGAGCGCAGGAATTTCGACGGCACCGTCCACCTGATCTTCCAGCCGGCCGAGGAGAACTTCGGCGGCGCGCGCCTGATGATGGAGGACGGCCTTTTCGAGCGCTTCCCCTGCGACGCGGTCTTTGGCCTGCACAACGAGCCGCTCCTGCCTTTCGGCCAGTTCGCGCTGCGCGACGGCCCGATCATGGCGGCGGTGGACGAGGCCAGGATCGTGGTGCGCGGCGTCGGCGGCCACGGCGCCCACCCCGAGGACACGGTCGACCCGGTGGTCGCCGCCTCCTCGATCGTGCTGGCGCTGCAAAGCATCGTGTCGCGGAACATCTCGGCGCAGGACCCGTCCGTCATCACCATCGGCGCGATCCACGGCGGCTCGGCCTCGAACGTTATCCCGGAAACGGTCGAGCTGACGATCGGCATCCGCTCTTTCGACCCGGACATCCGCGATCAGCTGGAACAGCGCATCCGCGAGGTGGCCGAGTTCCAGGCGAAGAGCTATGGCGCGGTGGCCGAGATCGAGTACGAACGCAGCTATCCCCCGACCGTGAACCACACGGCCGAGACCGACTATGTCCGCAAGCTTGCGACCGGGTTCGCCGGGGCCGAGAACGTCGTCGACCTAGACCGGCCCTTCATGGGGAGCGAGGATTTCTCCTACTTCCTCGAAAAGGTGCCGGGCACCTACTTCTTCCTCGGCGCCCGCAGCGGGCCCGAGGACAAGGCGCTGCACCACCCGGGCTACGACTTCAACGACGACCTGCTTCCCATCGGCGCGGCCTTCTGGACCGAGCTGGTGGAAAGCTACCTGCCGGCGAACTGAGATGGGCGGCAAACCCGACCTCGGCGCGCTATTCGGCGCCAGCCATGCCGATACCTTCCTCGGCCTTGCCGCCTGCGCGGTCGCGGATGTGACGGCCCCGATGGCCCTGATCGGTGCGCCCGCGGGGACACCCTATGCCAGCGTCGGGAACTACTGCGCCGGGGCGCCCGCCGCCCTGCGCGCGGCGACGTTGCCCTTCACCGCCAACATCGACCGGCACGATTTCGACATGGGCGGCCCGCTCTTTCCGCGGGCAGACCTGCGGGCGGTGGATTGCGGCGACCTCCCGGTGTCAGAGGACAGCGACACCAACCGCGCGGCGATCCGGCAGGCCGTGGCCACCCTTCTCGACCGGGGCGCGGTGCCGCTGGTGATAGGCGGCGACGATTCCGTGCCGATCCCGATGCTCGAGGCGGTGAATGCACAGGCCGCCGCCGAGGGGCGCAGGCTGACCATCCTCCAGATCGACGCGCATATCGACTGGCGCCAGGACCACATGGGCGAGGACATGGGCCTTTCGTCAACCATGCGCCGGGCGTCCGAGATGTCGCAGGTCGACCGCATCGTGCAGGTCGGCGCCCGCGGCATCGGCTCGGCCGCGACCACGGATTTCGAGGATGCCGTCGCCTGGGGCGTCACCTTCGTTCCCGGGGCCGAGGCGCACCGGCTGGGACCGAACGCCATCGCCGCGATGATCCCGGACGGGGCCGACGTGGTGATCTGTATCGACGCCGACGCCTTCGACCCCGCGGCGATCCCCGGCGTGATCGGACGAGCGCCCGGCGGGCTGAGCTATTACCAGGTGTGCGAGATCATCGCCGGCGTCGCCGCGCATGCGCGCATCCGGGCGATGGATTTCGTCGAGTTCATGCCCGACCGCGACGTGGACGGGATCGGTGCGCTGACCTTTGCCCGGCTGATCATGACCTCGATGGGCATCGTCGCGCGGCAAACGGGCTGAGCGCGCGCCCTCAGTGCGTCCCGCGCAGCACCAGTTCGGCGTCCAGCCAGCGGGTTTCGTCGGGGCGGTCAGGCTTGGCGGCCCGGCTGGTCAGCAGGTCGATCACCGTGGCGACCAGCCCGTCGATCGGGTTGCGCAGGGTGGTCAGGTTCAGCCCCGGCCAGCCCGCCATGCCGATGTCGTCGAAGCCCAGAACCGACACCTCGGCCGGCACGTCTGCCCCCGCCTCACGCAGCGCGCCGAGCGCGCCGACCGCCATCGCGTCGTTGGCGCAGACCAGCGCGTCGAACGCCGCCCCGTCCAGCAGGCGCACCGCGGCGTCGTGCCCGCCCTGCACCGTGTAGTTACCGACCGCCTCGCCGACCGGTGACAGGCCCTGCCCGGCCAGCGCCCTGAGTACGCCGTCGCGGCGCTGCGGGCTGGACCAGAACCGCTCGGGCCCGCCGATGAAGGCAAAGCGCCGGCGGCCGCGGTCCAGCAGCAGGCGCGTGCCCAGCATCATCCCCTCGGCGTTGCGGCAGCAGACGTTGTCGACCAGCGGCGCGTCGAGCGTGCGGCCTGACGAGATCACCGGGATCGACAGCTTGCCGCAGGCCTCGACGATATCCGCGCCCAGGCTGCCCGAGCGCAGGATCATCGCCTCGACCGGGTAGCGCAGGACGTTCAGCACCGCCTCGCGGGCGACATCGCCGCTGCCGCCGATGACGATGGGCCACTTGCCGGCGGCGTTCAGCCCGGCGATCAGGGCGGCTGCAACCTCCTTGTCATAGTCGTTCAGCATCTCACCGACGAAGATCGCGACCAGGTTCGACTGTGCCCCCTGCAGCCCGGCGGCCAGCGCGTTCGGACGGTAGCCGAGCTCGGCCGCCGCGGCGAGGATCACGCGCCGCTTCTCGGCATCGAGATAGGCGCCCTCGGTAAAGGCCCGCGACACGGCGGACCGTGACACACCCGCCGCCCGTGCCACGTCCGCCGCCGTCACCCGCCGCCGCCGCTGCATGATCGTGTCGGTCATCGCGCCCCCTCCTGCCCCGTGAACCTTCGTCAAACCGCAATGCGCGCGTCATCGGCGGGTTACATTCATTCGCTATGTGAACACGTGTGCAGATTCCGCGCAAGACCGAACCGGGCCAACAAACCTGAAAGTTTTCAAAGGACTGCACTCCGGGGGGACACTCGGAACCCGTATTCGAAACCGGTTCCGCACCACGTGTGGGGCCACAAGTTCATGCCCTAAGGGCCATTCGTGACCGGAGTATCAAGAATGACACGCCTCACCTTTGCCACGGTGACCGCCGCGCTGCTGTCGACCGCCGCTTATGCCGAAACCGAAATCACCTGGTGGCACGCCATGGGTGGCGAACTCGGCGAGACCGTCAACCAGATCGCGACCGACTTCAACGCCAGCCAGGACGAGTACAAGATCACCCCGGTCTTCAAGGGCACCTACGAGGAAGCCCTGACCGCGGGCATCGCCGCCTTCCGCGCGGGCGAGCAGCCGAACATCCTGCAGGTGTTCGACGCGGGCGCGGCCACCGTCATCGCCGCCAAGGGCGCGACCGTCCCGGTGCAGGACCTGCTGACCGAGGCCGGCGCCGAGTTCGACATCGAGGACTACATCTCGGGCGTGCGCTACTTCTACGCCGACAGCGACGGCAAGATGATCGGCATGCCGTTCAACTCCTCCTCGCCGATCATGTACTTCAACGTCGACGCGCTGAAGGAAGCCGGCGTCGAGGCGCCGAAGACCTGGGAAGAGTTCCAGACCGTGACCGCCCCGGCGCTGAAGGAAGCCGGCTACATCGCGATGTCGGAATCCCACACGCCCTGGATCTTCACCGAGAACTTCATGTCGCGCCACGACCTGCCGTTCGCCACGAACAACAACGGCTACGACGGCATGGACACCCAGATCCTCGTCAACGTCGACCCGCTGAAAAACCACTTCAAGGCGCTGAAGGAATGGGCCGACGAAGGCTACTTCGGCTGGTACGGCACCGGCTGGGGCGACAACCAGACCCCGTTCGAAGAGGGCAAGGTCGCAATCTGGCTGGGCTCCTCGGGTTCGTTCGGCGGCCTCGCCGCCAAGAACCTGCCGTTCGAATGGTCCGCGGGCTTCCTGCCCTACTGGGAAGCGGTGACCACCGAGCCCAAGCAGACCTTCATCGGCGGCGCATCGCTTTTCGCGATGGCCGGCCACGAGCAGGAAGAGAACGCGGCCACCGCCGCCTTCTTCGAATTCCTGACCGCGCCGGAGACCCAGTACTACTGGCACAAGGAAACCGGTTACGTTCCGATCACCGAAGCCGCCTATGAAATGGCCAAGGCCGACGGCCACTACGACCGCAATCCGGCGGCCGAGGTCGGCATCCAGCAGCTGTCGCTGCCGTCCGGCGAGAACACCAAAGGCTACCGGATGGGCTTCTACGTGCAGATCCGCGACGTGATGAACCGTGAATACGGCCGCATCCTGACCGGCGAGACCTCGGTCGACGACGCCTTTGCCACGATCGAGAAAGAGGCCAACGACCTGCTGGCCCGCTTTGCCAAGACCCAGAGCTGACGCTCGACCATGCTGACCGGAACGGCCGCGGGGACCCGTGGCCGTTCCCCCTTTCGACCACAGGGGATGACAGGTGAAACGCGCTGGCTTTACCACCCGATGGCTGCCGATCCTGCTGCTTCTGCCGCAGCTCTCGATCATCGTGATCTTCTTTTACTGGCCCGCCGGCCACGCGGTGCAATCCTCGTTCTTCCTGCAGGACCCGTTCGGCTTTGGATCGACCTTCGTCGGGCTTGAGAACTACGTCGGGCTGTTCCAGAGCTCGGAATACATGCGCATCGCGCGCTTCACCGTGATCTTCACCGCCGTCGTGACCTTCTTTTCGCTCGCGCTTGCGCTGCTGCTGGCAGTCAAGGCGGACAAGGTGATCCGCGGCGCCAAGAGCTACCGCACGCTGCTGATGTGGGTCTATGCCGTCGCCCCGCCGGTCGCGGGCTTCATCGGCCTGATCATGTTCAACCAGAGCTGGGGGCCGCTGACCCGCCTCTTCGGCTGGTTCGGCTATGACTTCGTGCTCGGCGTGAACTACTGGGACACGGCCTTTGCGATGATGCTCGTCTCGGTCTGGAAACAGGTCCCGGTGAACTTCATCTTCTTTCTCTCCGGGCTCCAGTCGATCCCCAAGACGGTGCGCGAGGCGGCGCTGATCGACAACCGCTCGGCCACCGGCCGGTTCTGGGACGTCACCTTTCCGCTGCTCGCTCCGACCGCGTTCTTCCTGCTGATCATCAACATCACCTATGCACTCTTCGACACCTTCGGCGTGGTCGACACGCTGGTGAAGGGCGAACCCGGCAACAACCCGATGACGCTGGTCTACAAGGTCTATGTTGACGGGTTCCGCGGCAATGACCTGGGCGGGTCGTCGGCCCAGTCGGTGATCCTGATGCTGCTGGTCCTTGCGCTGACGGTATTTCAGTTCCGGCTGGTCGAACGCCGCATCCACTACACCTGAGGTGACACCATGACCGAAGCCAACGCCGGCGCCATGGCCGCCGCCGCCCTCGCCCCCGCGAAGCGCCGCCGCCGGCTGCGCGGGGCGACGGTGCTGGACCACGTGATCCTGATCCTGGGATCGCTGTTCATGATGGTGCCGCTCTTGATGGTGCTGCAGATGACCACGATGCCCGACATCGAGGTGATCAAGACCGGCCCGACGCTGCAACTCGGCGGCGAGTTCGGCAGCAACTTCCACAAGGCGATGTTCGAGGCTTCGGGGTTCTCGGGCGAGAACACCGGCGTCTCGATGCTGGTGAACTCCTTCATCCTCGGGATCGGCTTTGCCGTCGGCAAGATCGTGATCGGGATGATGGCGGCCTATGCCATCGTCTACTTCCGCCTGCCCTTTGCCACCTTTGCCTTCTGGGTGATCTTCACCACGCTGCTACTGCCGCTCGAGGTGCGCATCCTGCCGTCCTACGAGGTGGTGCAGCGGATGGGGATGCTGAACACCTACCAGGGGCTGATCATCCCGCTCATCGCCTCGGCCACGGCGACGTTCTTCTTCCGCCAGTTCTTCCGCTCGGTGCCCGAAGAGCTGGTCGAGGCGGCCCGCATCGACGGCGCGGGGCCAGTGAAGTTCTTCATCGACATCCTCGTCCCGCTGTCGCGCACCATGATCGCGGCGATGTTCATCATCATGTTCGTCTACGGCTGGAACCAGTACCTCTGGCCCACGATGATCACCACCGAGGAGGGCATGTTCACCCTCGTCCGCGGGATCAAGCAGATCACCCAGGTGATGGAAGGCAACCGCATCCCCGAGTACGGCCGCGCGAACCTGCTGGCGATCATCGCCATCATCCCGCCGGTCTTCGTCGTCATCTTCTTCCAGAGCTGGTTCGTGAAGGGCCTGACGGAATCCGACAAGTAAGGACTGCTCACATGACCCAGGTCACGCTCCAGAACATCCGCAAGGTCTATCCCAACGGGCACGAGGCGCTGACGCCTTCGTCCTTTCACATCGACGACGGAGAATTCGTCGTGCTCGTGGGGCCGTCGGGCTGCGGGAAATCCACGCTCCTGCGCATGGTCGCGGGGCTGGAAGAGATCACCGAGGGCGTGCTTCGGATCGGCGACCGCGAGGTCAACGACCTTGACCCCGCCGACCGCGACATCGCGATGGTGTTCCAGAACTACGCACTCTACCCGCACATGACGGTGCGCAAGAACATCGCCTACGGGCTGAAGAACCGGAAGACCCCGGCGGACGAGATCGCGCTCAAGGTGGCCGAGGCGGCGGCGATGCTGAACCTCGAGGAGTACCTCGACCGCAAGCCCGCGCAGCTGTCCGGTGGCCAGCGCCAGCGGGTCGCCATGGGCCGGGCCATCGTGCGCGACCCGGCGCTCTTCCTCTTCGACGAGCCGCTGTCGAACCTCGACGCCAAGCTGCGCAACCAGATGCGGATCGAGATCAAGGCCCTGCAGCGGCGGCTTGGCGTGACCTCGATCTACGTGACCCACGACCAGGTCGAGGCAATGACCATGGCCGACCGGATCATCGTGATGAACGCCGGCCGGATCGAGCAGATCGGCACCCCGGCCGAGGTCTACCATGCCCCGGCCTCGACCTTCGTCGCCTCGTTCATGGGGGCACCGCCGATGAACCTGGTGCCGGGCCGCGCCGCGGACGGGCGGGTCTATTTCAACGGCACGCCGATCGCCACCTGCAACGGCACCACCGGCGACGTGACCCTTGGCATCCGCCCCGAGGACCTGGTGCCTGACGCCGCCGGTCCGCTGGCGCTTGAGGTCGACATCATCGAGGAACTCGGCGCGAACCGGCTGCTGCACGGCCATGCCGGGGCGGAGCGGATGACGGTGCATGTCGGCAAGGACGCCGACGTCACCACCGGGCCACTGACGCTGTCGGTCAAGGCCGGGGCGGCATCGCTCTTTGACCGGGACACGGGGCTGCGGCTGTGATCGCCACCCTCGCCGACCTGCCCGCCGTCACCGCGGCGGAGCGCGCGCGCATCCTTTCCGCGCCTCGGACCGAGGCGGCGCATCGCGACCTGCTGGCGGACCTGCCCGCGATGAACGCGGTGCAGATCGGCGGCGATGCCAGCCTCGACATCCTGCCCGACCGCCTGTCGGTCGTGGCGTGGAACGTGGAACGCTGCCTTTTCCCGCCCGAAAGCGCCGCGCATATCGCCCCCCGCGCACCGCAGGTCGTGCTGCTGTCCGAGGTCGACCACGGCATGGCCCGCACCGGGCAGCGCCACACCACCGCCGAAATGGCGCAGGCGCTCGGCATGGTCTACGCCTTCGGGGTCGAATTCCACGAGATGGGCCTGGGCGGCGCGACCGAGCGGCATTTCTGCGACGACGACCACAACGCCCTCGGCTGGCACGGCAACGCGATCCTTTCGGCCGTCCCGTTCGAGCGGGTGACGATGATACGCCTCGACGACCATGGCCACTGGTTCGCCGAGGGCAGCGTCGCGACCGATCCGGACCAGCCCCGCGTCGGCGGGCGGATGGCGCTGGCGGCGGTGCTGCCGACGGTGGCGGGGCCGGTCTGCGTGGTGTCGACCCACCTGGAAAGCAACGCCCGCGCCGCGCACCGCGCCGCGCAGTTCGACCGACTGATGGACGCGGTGGATGTCTTCGCCCCGGACATGCCGATGCTGATCGGCGGCGACCTGAACACCGGCAACCACATGCCGCCCGATTACGACTGGCGACGCGAGACGCTGTTCGACCACGCCCGCGACCGGGGCTACGACTGGGGCTTCACGCCCGAGGGCCTGACCACGCGGCCCAGCCTGATCACCCTGCATCCCGCCCGCCGGATGAAGCTCGACTGGTTCTGCGGCCGCGGGCTGAGCCGCCTCGACACCGCGCTGATCCCGGCGATCACGGCGGACGACACGCCGCTCAGCGACCACGAGGCGATCTGGTGCGCGGCGAGGATCGGCTGACGCGCCTCGGCCGGTGACCGCCGTTCTGCCGGGGCACATGGACATGCCCCGCGGCCTGCGCGACACTCCGGCGCGGGGCGGCCAGGGAGGTGTGGATGACGGATGCAGAGGCGAAGGTCGCGGCGTTCTACGACGCAGACGGCGACTGGACGGCAGAGCTGTCGGCGCTGCGCGCGGTGCTGCGGGACTGCGAGGTGGACGAGACCTTCAAGTGGCGTGCCCCGACCTACACGGCACATGGCGGCAATGTCGCGACGGTCTGGCGGATGAAGGACGGCGCGGCGCTCGCGCTCTTCAAGGGGGCGCTGCTGGCCGACCCCGAGGGCGTCCTTGTCGCGCCTGGGGAGCATTCGCGGTCGATGCGCTACTGGCGGTTTTCGGATGCGACAGAGATCAAGGAGCGCGCCGCGGCGATCAGGGCGCTGGTGCAGGAGGCGGTGGCGAACGAGAAGGCCGGCCGCAAGGTTGATTTCCCAAAGGACGACCTCGCCTACCCCGAGGAATTGGTCGACCGGCTCGAAGCCGACCCGGACCTAATGGAGGCATTCGAGGGCCTGACGCCCGGCCGGCGGCGCGGCTACCTGCTCCACTTCTCGCAGGCCAAGCAGTCCGCGACCCGCGCGGCGCGGATCGAGAAACACGCGCCCCGTATCCTCGAGGGCAAGGGGATGCATGACCGCTGACGCCGCGGCCCCGCGACGCATCAGGCAACTGGCGCTTCCCTCGCCCACGCCGAGGCGCTAAAGGCAGCGCATGACCCGCCGGATGCGTCCTGTCCTGACCACGTTCGCCGCGATCCTGATCGCGCTGGTCGGCTTTGCGTCGGCCACGATGTTGGCGCCGGACCGTGGTGACGCGATGAAGGCGCAGTCGATGCTGGCCTTCGGATCGGGCTACGACGACTTCTGCGGCGATCAGGAACATGACCACCGCTGCCCGCTCTGCCGGGTGGTGGCGGATCCGCCGGACATGGCGATCGATCCGCTGGCGGTGCACCTGCAGCCCTTCGACGGCTGGCGGCGGCTGGCCGACCTGACGCGCAGCGCGCAGGCCCGCAACCTCAACCATTCGCCCCGCGCGCCTCCGGCGCGGGCCTGATCCCTTCGATCAGTGGCGTGGCCCCGGTCACGCCGGACAAGACCAGCGCTGGCAGCGGTGCGTCCGCGCGCGCGATCCACGGAGTTACCTATGTTCAAGACCCTTCTCACCGCCTCGACCCTGGCCGTTCTCGCCGCCGCGGCGTTTGCCCATGCCACGCTGGAGCAGCGCGAGGCCAAGGCCGGCGCCACCGCCAAGATCACCCTGCGCGTGCCGCACGGCTGCGAGGGTGAGGCGACCCACACGGTGCGCCTGGCCCTGCCCGACGGCTTCTACGCGGCCAAGCCGATGCCCAAGGCCGGTTGGGAGCTCAGCACCGAGACCGGCAGCTATGCCACGCCCTACGACAACCACGGGACCGAGATGACCGAGGGCGTGCGCGCGGTCACCTGGTCGGGCGGCCACCTGGAAGACGGCTGGTACGACGAGTTCACGGTCCGTGGCAGCTTTGGCGCCGACATCGAACCGGGCACGGTGATGTTCTTCCCCGCGGTGCAGACCTGCGACAACGGCACTGCCGACTGGACCGATACCAGCGGGTCGCACGACGTGCCGAACCCGTCGCCCAAGGTCACCGTGGTCGCGGGCGACGCGCACGGCGGACATGGACACGGCGGCCACGGCGCGATGGACAGCGCCGCGCTGACCCTCGGCGACCTGACGATAGCCGAGGCGTTTTCCCGCGCGACCCTGCCGAACGCCCCGGTCGGTGGCGGCTTCATGGCCATCACCAACAACGGCGCCGAGGATGACCGCCTGATCGCCGCAAGCTCTCCGGCCGCGGGCCGCGTGGAGATCCACGAGATGGCGATGGAAGGCGACGTGATGAAGATGCGCGAACTGGCGGACGGCCTGCCGATCCCGGCGGGCGAAACCGTCACGTTGAAACCGGGCGGCTTCCACCTGATGATGATGCAGCTCGGGCAACCGCTGGTCGAAGGCGAAACCGTGCCCGTCACCCTGACCTTCGAGAAGGCGGGCGAGATCGAGGTGCCGCTGGCCATCGGCGCGCCGAACGCCAAGGGTCATGACGGCCACATGGACCACGGCGCCCACAAGCACTGACACCCCCTGCCGCGGCGCGACCGGTCGCGCCGCGGTCCAGACCTGAAGACGGCGGCGCCCCGTGCCGCCATCCCACTGAACGGAGGCTTCCATGTCCCGCAAGCACATCGCCATCGGCGTTCTCTGGGCTGTCGCCCTTCTCGCCCTGATCTGGTTCATCATCGTCCGCTTCGTCGGGCCGACCTTTGAACAGAGCCTCGTCGACACCATCGGGCCGGGCGAATACGTCCTGCAGACCACCGACGGCGGCACCTTCACCGAGGCGTCGCTCGAAGGAGAGCCGACAGCGGTCTTCTTCGGCTTCACCCATTGCCCCGAGGTCTGCCCGACCACGCTCGGCGACATCGCGACCTGGCAGGAAGAACTGGGGCCCGACAACCAGTTGCGCGTCTACTTCGTCACCGTCGACCCGGAACGCGACACCGCCGCCCTGCTGCGCGACTACGTGTCCTGGGCACCGGGGGTGACCGGCGTGACCGGATCGCCCGAGGAGGTCGAGAAGGCCCTGCGCGCCTTCCGCATCTACGCCCGCAAGGTCGAGCTCGAGGGCGGCGACTACACGATGGACCATTCCGCCAACGTCCTGCTCTTTGACGAGAACGGCGCCTTCTTCGAGCCGATCGGCTACCAGGAGGACTATGACCGCGTGATCGCCAAGATCCGGCGGCTGCAGCAGGCCAGCTGAGACCGCCCGACTGTGGCCGCGCCAGGTGCGGCCACGGGCCATCCATGTGAAAAGACTGCCCCATTCGCCGCCGTAGGGGCTGGTCGGACCTGGAAACCGCTGCTAAGATTCCCTTAGGTCACATCTTCTCGCCATGCGATAGCTACGGGATGTCGGCCACACGCCCGGTTGTTCGAACCGGACAGGAGGGGAGGCCTGGCATGGCGGAGCATACCCGTAAAATCTCACTCTTCGCGCTGACCAGCATGGTGGTCGGCTCGATGGTCGGCGCGGGCATCTTCAACCTGCCCGGGCGCTTCGGCGCGGCCACCGGACCATTCGGCGCGATCATCGCCTGGTGCATCGCGGGCACCGGCATGTACATGCTGGCCCGGGTCTTCCAGGCGCTGGCGGAACGGCGCCCAGACATCGACAACGGCGTCTTTGCCTATGCCAAGGCGGGCTTCGGCGACTACATGGGGTTCCTTTCGGCCTTTGGCTACTGGCTGGGCAGCATCCTCGGCAACTGCTTCTACTGGGTGCTGATCGGCACCACGCTGGGCAACTTCTTTCCAGCCTTCGCGGGCGGCAACACGCTGATCGCGATCCTGGTGTCGCTGGCGGGCATCTGGGCCTTCCACTTCATGATCCTGCGCGGCGTGCAGGAGGCGGCCTTTGTCAACGTCGTCGTGACCATCGCCAAGATCGTTCCGATCATCGTCGCGCTGCTCTTCATGCTCTTTGCCTTCAACTACCAGCAGTTCTCCGAGAACTTCTTTGGCGGTGTCGACATGCCGGCGAAGTCGCTGGTGGCGCAGGTGCGCGACACGATGCTGATCACCGTCTTCGTCTTCATCGGGATCGAGGGCGCGAGCGTCTATTCCCGCTATGCCAAGACCCGCGCCGACGTCGGGACCGCGACGATCCTGGGCTTTGTCGGGGTGACCGGCCTGATGGTGGCCGTGACGCTCCTGCCCTATGCCGTGATGCCGCAGGCGCAGATCGCGGGGCTGAGCCAGCCGTCGCTGGCCGGCGCGCTCGAGGCGGTGGTGGGGCCCTGGGGCAAGGCCTTCGTCTCGGTCGGGGTGCTGATCTCGGTCCTGGGGGCATTCCTCGCCTGGTCGCTGATCTGCGCCGAGGTGGCATTCGCCGCCGCACGGTCCCGCGACATGCCGAAAATCTTTGCCCGCGAGAACGCGCAAAAGGTGCCCTCGGTCGCGCTCTGGGTCACGAACACGCTGGTTTCGCTGTTCCTGATCTCGACCTACTGGTCGAACGACGCGTTCAACTTCATGCTCGACATGACCAGCGTGACCTCGCTGCTGCCCTACCTGCTTGTGGCGGGCTACGGCGTGATCCTCGCCCGCAGCGGCCAGGGCTATGCCGAGGCGCCGGGCGAGCGGAAGCGTGACATGAGCTTTGCCTGGATCGCTGTCGTCTACACCCTGTTCATGTTCGTCGCCGCGGGTCTGAAATACGTCCTGCTGGTGATGGTCCTCTTCGCGCCCGGCACGCTCCTCTATTTCTGGGCGCGGCGCGAACAGCAGCTGACATTCTTCAACCAGCGCGAGCTGGTGATCTTCGGCGTCGTCATCGTCGGCGCGGCGATCGGTCTGGCCGGGCTGCTGACCGGCCGGATCACCCCATAGTCAGAAAGGATTTCGTCATGGCATCCCAACCGGAATTCGGCGTGCATTCCGAGGTCGGCCAGCTGCGCAAGGTGATGGTCTGCGCACCGGGCCGCGCGCACCAGCGGCTGACACCGTCGAACTGCGACGCGCTGCTCTTCGACGACGTGATGTGGGTCGAGGCGGCAAAGCGCGATCACCTCGACTTCCAGCAGAAGATGCGGGACCGGGGTATCGAGGTGGTCGAGATGCACGACCTCTTGGCCCAGACCCTGGCGGTGCCCGAGGGCAAGCAATGGATCCTCGACAACCGGGTGACCGAGAACGAGGTCGGGCTGGGACTAATGGACGAGGTGCGCAGCTACCTCGAAGGGCTGCCGCACCGCGAACTGGCCGAGATCCTGATCGGCGGGCTGTCGATCGAGGAACTGCCCGACACCCATTCCAACGCGCTGATCGAGTTGATCAAGCAGTCGCTCGGGATCACGCAGTACCTGATCTCACCGCTGCCCAACACGCTCTACACCCGCGACACGACCTGCTGGGTCTACGGCGGCTGCACGGTCAACCCGCTCTACTGGCCCGCCCGCAAGGACGAGACGCTGCTGACCACCGCGATCTACCGCTTCCACCCCGACTTCGCCGGCAAGGTGAATATCTGGTGGGGCAATCCGGAGGAGGAACATGGCCTGGCCACGGTCGAGGGCGGCGACGTGATGCCCGCGGGCAACCGCACCATGCTGATCGGCCTGTCGGAACGCACCTCGCGGCAGGGGATCGCGCTTCTGGCGCGGTCGCTCTTCGACCAGGACGTGGTCGACCACATCCTCGTCGCCGGGATGCCCAGCCTGCGCGCGGCGATGCACCTCGACACGATCTTCACCTTTGCCGACCGCGACTGCGTGCTGATCTATCCCGATATCGTCAACACGATCACGCCCTTCAGTGTCCGCCGCGGCAAGAACGGCGGCTTTGACGTGCGGGCGCATGACGGCGGCTGGGTCAAGGCGGTGCAGGAGGCGCTGAACCTCAAGTCAATGCGCGTGGTCGAGACCGGCGGCAGCGCCTACATGCGCGAGCGCACCCAGTGGGATTCGGGCGCCAACCTCGTCTGCGCGGCGCCGGGCGTGGTCTATGCCTACGACCGCAACACTTACACCAACACCCTTCTGCGCAAGCAGGGGATCGAGGTGATCACCATCGCCGGGGCCGAACTGGGCCGCGGCCGGGGCGGCGGACATTGCATGACCTGTCCGATCATCCGCGACCCCGTCGACTACTGACCGAGGCCGGCCGGCGCACGTTGGCGGAATACCGCCGACGTCGCCTGCACGGATTCACCAAGAATAGCGGCTTTCCTCATGAAACCGGCGGGAAACCCTGCGTGTAGCCTAGGTTAATTCCGCATTTTTGGCCGGTCCTTGCCCCGTCTCCGCCACGATCCGCCCTTCATCTGACCGTATGCTCGCCTGCCTAGCACGAGTCTTTGCGGAATCTTGAAGGGTAGCCACGGATTGACCGATACGGCCCAGCATACGACCGAGTCAGCGGAAGTCGTCGGCGACGAACTTCGGCCGGGCACGACCCTGTGCTTCGGGCAGTACAAGATCGTCCAGTACCTGAACTCGGGCGGCTTCGGCATCACCTACCTCGCGCTCGACAGCCTGGGCCGCAAGGTCGTCATCAAGGAATGTTTCCCCGGCGCGATGTGCCGCCGCGCGGACCGACAGGTCAGCCTGCGCTCGCCCTCCTACCTGGTCGACTTCGAACGGGTGGTCGAACTGTTCGAGCGTGAGGCCCGGGCGCTGGCGCAGCTGGCGCATCCGAACATCGTCGGCGTGCACCAGATCTTCAAGGACAACGGCACCGCCTACATGGCGCTCGACTTTGTCGAGGGGCGCGACCTGCTGCGGGTGATCGAGGAATCGCCCAAGCAGCTTGGCCCGTTCGAGGTGAAGCGCATCGTCTTCCTGCTGCTGCACGCGCTGTCCTACGTGCACACCAACGGGATCCTACACCGCGACATCTCGCCCGACAACGTCCTCTTGGGCAGCGACGGGAGCCCGGTGCTGATCGACTTCGGCGCCGCGCGCGAGAACGCGGCGCGCACCAGTCGCATCCTGTCGCGTGTGCAGACGGTGAAGGACGGCTATTCGCCGCAGGAATTCTACATGGCGGACGGCACACAGGAGGTGCCGAGCGACCTCTACGCCCTTGCCGCCACGATCCACCACATGATCACCGGCGCGCCGCCGCCGAACAGCACGCTGCGCCTGTCGGCGGTCGCCGAGGATCGCAACGATCCCTACATCCCGCTGGTCGGGCGGATCCGGAACTACGACCGCCACTTCCTCAGCGCGGTGGACAAGTGCCTCAGCGTCTTCAGCCGCGACCGGCTGACCAGCGCGGAGGCCTGGCTCGACATGATCGACGAGTCGCGGCGGCAGAAATCACTGCTCGACCGCGCGCAGGAAGACCGGGACATCGAATACAAGATCAGCAAGCTGATCGAGGAAAGCCGGGCCGACACCTCGCCCCGGCCCGCGCCGCAGCCGACCCGGCGGGTGTCCTCGCGCCTCAGGGACGACCCTGTGGAGCGCGAGAAGAAACTGGCCGCCGAACGCGAATACTGGTCGATCCTGAACGAACACCCCGACGGCACCATCGCCGACCCCGAGGTCGAGTACGGGGTGAAGTACAAGGTGTTCGACGAGGACGAGGAAAAGGACACGGCCGAGGCCGAAGCGCCCGCGACCCCCGTGGCGCGCGACGAGGTCGTGCTGGTCGAAGCGCCTTGCGACCCCGATCAGCCGGACGTCGCCGCAGCCGCACCTCAGAACCTGGTCCAGGACGAGGATGACGACGACATCCCGGTCGACCCGGTCATCGCCGAACGCCAGATGCGCACGCTCCGCCTGAAACGCCGCATCTCGGTCGCGGTGATCCTCTGGGGCGCGTTCACGATCGGCTCTCTCACCCTCGCCGCCGCCACGTCGCAGCCCGAAACGCCCCTTGTCGCCACGGACCCCATGGAGGCCACGCAATGATCCGCATGAAAGACATCATCGCCCGCCGACGCCCGCCGCTGTCCGGCGGCGCGGAGGAAACCACCGACGACGCGATGCCCACGCCCGACGCCGCTTCGCCCGAACGCACGGCGCCGATAACGCGCTTCGTGCACGAGGACTCCGACCAGTTCGACCCCGACCTCTTTGCCTGCAAGATGGGCCGCGACGCCAAGCCCTGGCGTCTGCCCGATCCGGACTGGGGTCCGGCAGGCACACCCGGGGAGGCAGCCGAAGCGCTCGACGCGGCGGAGCAGGACACGTTCGACGAGGACGGGTTCGTCGAGGACGACCTCTACGACGATGACCTCGACCGCGATTTCGACGCGGCGGAGGCCGCGCTGGAGCTGGGCGACGAACCGCCCGCCGACGTGCACGGGGCCGAGGACCCGCTGCCGCCGCTGCGCCAGTCGCGCCCACACATCTGGGACGTCCCGGAAGAACGCGCCGCCGAACCGGAGCCCGAGGTCGCACCCGCCCCCATCGCCGCAGAACCTGCCGCCCCTGCGGCACGGCCGACCACCCGGCTGATCGAACGCCCGTCCCCGCGCGCGGCGCAACCCGCGCCCGCCGCCCCGGAGGGCAATGGCCGGGTCAAGACCCGCCTGCTAGGTTTCCACGCGGGCGACGTCGCCAAGGATGTCTTTGCCGCGCCCGCCACCCCGGCCCCGGCCGCCAGCACCGATTTCCCGGTCGGCTGGGTCGTGGTCGTCGACGGCCCCGGCCGCGGCGCGTCGTTCACGCTCACCGGCGGTCTGTCGACCATCGGCCGGTCCGCCGACCAGACGATCAGCCTCGACCACGGCGACGAAAGCATTTCGCGCAACAACCACGCCTCGATCGCCTATGACGAAGAGGACAACACCGTCTATGTCGGCCATGGCGGCAAGTCGAACATCGTGCGCCTGAACGGCCGGCCGCTGCTCAGCACCGAGGAACTGCAGGACGGCGACCTGATCCGCATCGGCAAGACGACCCTGCGCTTCGTTTCCTTCTGTGGCCCCGATTTCAGCTGGACCGACGACCTTGGCGATCCGGCGGCGGGTGCCGACGTTGAGTAGGCTGGGCACCGACACCGCCACGGCGCTTGCCGTCGGACGCCGCGACCGGCAGGAGGACGCTGTCGTCGCCGAGTTCTCGCAGGGCGAGGGGATCGGCTTTGCCGTGCTGTCCGACGGCATGGGCGGGCACGGTGCCGGCGATGTCGCCAGCAAGCTGATCGTGTCCGAGATGTTCAGCGAGCTCCTGTTTTCCTGCGCCGATGCCGATCACGTGCGCGGCGCGTCGTCCGACATCCTGCGCGGCGCGCTCGACGTGGCCAACAGCCGGTTGAAGGACCACGCCGAAAGCCAGCCCGACCCGGACGGCATGGGCGGCACGCTAATCACCACGATGGTGATCGACAACGCTCTGCGCTGGATTTCGGTCGGGGACTCGCCGCTATACCTGTTCCGCGACGGCGCGCTGCGGCAGCTGAACGAAGACCACTCAATGGCACCGCAGATCGACCTGCTGGTGGCCAAGGGCCTGATGGACGCCAAGGCCGCTCGCAACCATCCGCAACGCCATTGCCTGACCTCGGCCATCACCGGAGAGGCGATCGACAAGATCGACTGCCCGGACGAGGCGCTGCCGCTGGAACCCGGCGACATCATCGTGATGGCGAGCGACGGGCTGCAGGTGCTGGACGATGCCGAGATCCAGCGCGTCATCGCCAAGCGCCGCAAGCTCGACAGCCGCGGCCTGGCCAACGCGCTGATGGCCGCCGTGACCGCGGCGGACGAGCCGCACCAGGACAACATCTCTCTGGTCGTGATCAAGATGCTGCCGGCAGTGGCCGAAGCCCGCGCCGCCGCGCCCGCGCCGCGCGCCGGTCGGACCCGGGTCGGCCTGCGCCGCTGGTTCCTGTCACCGGTGCGCAGCCTCTTCGCCACCTCGGACGGGAACTGCCAGCCATGATCTCGGCCCGCCCGGATACCGGCGAAATGCTGTCGCGGCTTGAAACGGCCGCCGCGCTTCCCGGCATTCCGGCGGGCGCCGCCAAGCGGTGTGCGCTGCTGATCGAGCGGTTGCAGCGCCCGGTGCGGCTGGGACTTTTCGGATTTCCCGGCGCGGGCAAGTCGTTGCTGATGAATGCGCTGGCCGGTGAGGTGGTGATCCCCGAGGGGCTGATCCTTCCGACGCTCGAGATCGCGCATGGGGCCAGCCCGCAGATGCAGGTGACCCGCGCCGACGGCACCGTTGTCACCCGGGCCGGGCGGCTCGACGCCGCGGTGCTGGACGACGATCCGATCTTCATCCGCGTGATCCTGCCGGTCGCCGCGCTCAAGGGCCGCAGCGTGCTGATGCTGGCCGCCGGCGCCGCGCCGGACGAACTCGGGCCCGCGCTGACATGGGCCGCCGCGCGCTGCGACATCGCGCTCTGGTGCTCGCGCAACTGGTCTGCGGCGGAACAGGCGATCTGGGCGCGCGCGCCCGAAGGCCTCAAGAACCACGCCATGCTGGTGCTGTCGCGCGACCACGCCGAGGGCGCGCACGACAGGGCCGAATGGGCCGCGGGCTTTGACCGGGTCTTCCGGATCACGCCGCTGCGGCTGGTGCGGGAATCCCATATGACCGCGGTGCGCCCGGCCGCCGGGCTCGACGCGCTGCTGGCCCATGTCCGCCAGGTGATCGACGACGGCCGGTCCGAGGACCTGGATGCCGCGACCATCCTGCTGCACCGGTTCGAACAGCGCAGCCGGGTGCGCTCGCGTCCGCTGACCGAGCCGGTCCAACCGATCGCGCCGGTGCCCCCCCGCACGGCCGAGGTTGCGCCTGCGCCCGCCGTTGAGCCCGAAGTGGCGCCCGAAGAGCCCCCGCACCCGCACTGCCCGAGCCCGAGGCGCCCGCTGCCGTCACGGCCCCCGTGCCTCCGGCCCGGGACGTCACGGCCGAGGCCCACGCGGCCCTGTCCCGCGGGTTCCAGATCATCCGGCAGGGCGCCGACGCGCTGGCCGGCCAGCTGCCCGCGGGCCCGGTGGCCGAGGACGCCGCCGCCGAGGTGCTGGGCGCGATCGAGGCCACGCTGCAGGCGCTTCTCGACCTCTTCGAGGACGAGGACATCCTGGGCGAGAGCTGGCCCGATCTCTACGACGCGGTTCTGGCCGCGCAGGAAATGTCGCTGCTGCTGCGTGTCGAGGGCGGCGCCGACCAGGCCGGGGAAGCGGCGACGCTCCTCCTCCAGGTCCGGCGCGAGGTCGAAGTGGCTCTGGCGGGATAGGAACGGGACGCAACGGCCGGGCAGCGCGCAGGCGCGGCCCCGCCAGTCGAGGTGAATGTGATGTACGAGGATGCGACCCCCACCAGCCGGACCAGCCGGCCCGTGAACGAGAACCGGTTGATCGCCACGGCGTTCGACGGGCTGGAGCCGCTGGCCGAACGCCTGGCCGAGGTCGACGCGACGCTGGCGCGCCATGCCAAGTCGCCCGACCGCGCCATCCTGGCGGAGGCGCGGCGCCTGCGCCGGATGATCCGCGAGTTCGAGCCGAGCGTGACGATGATCGGCCAGGTCAAGGCCGGCAAGACGACCCTGATCAACGCGATGTGCGGCTGGCCCGACCTGCTGCCCGCGGACGTGAACCCCTGGACCTCGGTCGTGACTTCGCTGCACCTGGTGCCGCGCCACGGCCGCGGGGCCGGCCGCGCCTCGTTCCAGTTCTTCAGCGAGGACGGCTGGAACCACCTGCTGAAGCGTGGCGGGCGGGTTGGCGAACTGGCCAGCCGCGCCGGGGCCGACGAAGAGGTCGCCAAGGTGCGCCGCCAGCTCGAGGAAATGCGCGAGAAATCCCGCGCGCGCCTGGGCCGCCGGTTCGAGATGCTGCTGGGGCAGTCGCACGACTACGACAGTTTCGACGAGGAACTGATCGAGCGTTACGTCTGCCTGGGCGACGATTTCTGGGATGACGGCGACGGGCCGCAGAACCAGGGGCGCTTTGCCGACATCACCAAGTCGGCCGACCTCTGGGTCGCGCGGCCGGAGCTGCCAGTGGGTCTGTGCATCCGTGACACGCCCGGGGTCAACGACACCTTCATGGTGCGCGAACAGATCACCATCCGGGCCCTGCGCGGCAGCCGGATCTGCGTGCTGGTCCTGTCGGCGCAACAGGCGCTGACCTCGGTCGACCTGGCGCTCATCCGGCTGATTTCCAACGTGAAATCCCGTGACGTCATCATCTTTGTCAACCGGATCGACGAACTGGCCGACCCCGGCCGCGAGGTGCCCGAGATCCATGCCAGCATCGTCGAAACGCTCAAGAAGCACGACGGCCCGGCGGATGCCGAGATCCTGTTCGGCAGCGGTCTCTGGGCCGGCAGCGCGCTTGCCGGCAGCTTCGAGACGCTGGCCCCCGACAGCGCGCAGGCCCTGCTGAACTGGGCCGAGGCCTGCATGGAGGACGACACCCCGCGAGAATCGACCGAAGAGATGATCTGGCATCTCTCGGGCGTGCCAGCCCTGGGCCAGGCCATCGCGGAGCGTGTCACCAAGGAAGAAGGCGCGGTGCTGGAGGCGCGGCTCGAACGCGGCGCGCGCAACCTGCAGCAAAGCCAGACGGTGGCCCGCGCGGTGCGCGACCTGCCGCAGGGCGCGGCCGCGCTGGCCTCGGCCGAGACGATCCTGTCGCAGTACGACGCCATCGCGACCGAGGCGCTGCACGCGTTCGACGCCCGCTTTGCCGCGCTCCAGCAGAATTTCCAGGAACGGGTGGAAAGTGCGCGGCAGCGCTTCCTCAGCCGCGCGACCACGGCGCTGATCAAGCATCTCGACATCTACGGCGAGAACGAGGTCTGGACCTATGACCCGACGGGCCTGCGCCTGCTGCTGCGGTCGAGCTATGCCGTCTTCGTCAAGTCGGCGCACAAGATCGGGGACGAGGCGCTGACCACCTCCGCCGCGCGGATCAGCGACCTCTACCGGATGGGCTTCGAGGTGCAGGACCAGGATTTTGCGCTGCAGCCACCCCCCCTGCCCGAGGCCGCGCCGCCCGTGGTGCTGGGCCAGACCATCGCGCTCGACATGAGCGGCGGCTGGTGGTCGCGGTTCTGGCGCCGGTACCGCGGCTACGACGCCTATGTCGACAGCTTCTCGAAGCTGATCTTCGAAGAGACCAAGCCGATCGCCGACGCTCTGAAGGCCGACAATGCCGATGCGCTGGAACAGGCCATGCGCGAGACGCTGTGCGGCTTTCTCGAAGGCCAGCGGGCGATCATCGCCGAGATGGTGCAGACACCGCACGCCCCGCAGCCCGGGGACGAGGCGGCTCAGGACCAGGAACCCAAGACGGACCGCCCCCGCCGCGCACGGCGCTTGCGGTTCGCCAGATCGTAGGAGTTGAACGCCATGCAAGGGGTCGCGCGTGACACGTCGCGCATGAAGGTGGCCGAGCCGCGCAAGCCGCGGATCGCCCTGATGGGGGAATTCAGCGCGGGCAAGAGCACGCTGGCCAACCTGCTGCTCGAACGCGATGTCTCTCCGGTCAAGGTGACGGCGACGCAGATGCCGCCGATCTGGTATGCCAAGGGCACGCCGCGCGCCTCGGTGGTGCAGCGCAACGGCAAGGAGTTCCCGATCACCCTCGACGGGCTGGGAGCGGTGTCGCTGGCCAACACCATGGCGATCCGCGTGTTCCTCGAAGCCGAGGTGCTGGATTTCTGCGACCTGATCGACATGCCGGGCACCTCGGACCCCAATATGGTGCACGACGCCTGGGAGGGGATCCTGGCGCAGGCCGAGGGGGTCGTCTGGTGCACCTCCGCCACCCAGGCCTGGCGGCAGAGCGAGGCGGCGATCTGGGAGCAGATGCCGCCCGAGCTGTGGGACAAGAGCCTGCTGCTGGTCACCCGGATGGACAAGCTGGTGACCGAACGCGACCGCGCCCGCGTGGTCAGCCGGGTCCGGCGCGAAGCCGGGGAGTTCTTTCGCGGCGTCTATCCGATTTCGCTGACCGAGGCGTTTGCCGCCCGCGACGATGACGACCTGCTGCGCCATTCCGGGACCGAGGCCTTTGTCGATGCCCTCATCGCCCTGGTCGAAGAGATGGACGAGGGGGCGGCCAAGCCCGTGGCGCCCGCGGCCGTGGTGCGCGATGACGCCGAGGACGAGGAATTCGCCTTTGCCGATGCGGCGACGGACGACGACGACGATTTCGACGGCTTCGGACCGGTGGACGAGGAAGACCCCTTCGCGGAGTACGGCATCGAGCTGGAAGACGACACCGCAGCGCAGTTCGACGATGACGCTGACGAGGCGTTCGACGAGGACGGTGCCGACGACGGTGACGAGCGGTTCGACGAGGAATTCGACAGCGCCGCGGCAGAAGAGGCCGGTGAACCCGAGGTCGTTCACGCCGCCGAGGCGCCACGCGCCACCCCCGCGCAGGATGACGAGGCTGACCTGCTCGCCCGCCTCGCCGCGGTGAAGGGCGATCCCGAGGAGGTGCAGTCCGACGAGGAAGCGGAGGACGAAGACGCCTCGCTCTTTGCCGCGGACGGCGACGAGGACGACACGCCCTACGAACTGGACCCGGCGACCCGGTCGAAATCCGGCGGGGTCAGCGCCGACTTCAACCTCGACGACTTCCCGGAGATCCGAAATCTCTTCCAGTGACACCCTTCCCGGTCGCCCCGTCACCGCCTGGGGCGGCGGCCTGCCCGAACATGCCGGCGCCAGCGCGGCGGCACGGCAGCTGTCGGCCTTCCGCGCCCGGTTCCCCGGCTGCGAGGTCGTGGCACTGGTCGATATCGAGGCGGGCACGGTGCTGGCCTGGGACGGCGCGGTGAAGCTGCCGCAGGAAGAGATCGACGCGCTAGGCGGGACCGCGGCGCTGGTCCTCGGCGACGGGGCGGGCCGGGCAATCCTGGCGCGGCCGACCGGCACGCATGTCTTCGTCCGCGCACCGGGCGGCACGAGCGAGGTGCTCTGCAGCCTTTTCGCCCCCGGCGCACCGCTCGACGGCGTGACCGAGGAGAGCCGGCGCGTGCTGAGCCCGGATGCGGCGGAGGAGATGGCATGACCCCGGGCCCAGGCCTGCCCGACACCCGCACCGTCCTGACCCGCGCCGCGGCCGCGGGCGTCGCGGGCGAGCTGCGCCTGACGCTCGACGGCCCGGCAGAGGGGATCGCCCTGCTGACCCGGCAGGTCGCCGGCACGATGCTGGCCCGCACGATCACGCTGACATTCGACACCGGCGCGCAGCTCGACTGCGACGCGACCAACCGGCAGCTCGTCCGGGTGGCCACCGGCGCAGGGGTCGAAGTGACGCTCAACACCGCGGGACCGGACGAGGTCGAACGCCTCTCCGCGTTGCTGCACGACGCCTTCCGCGATGCGCGCGAAATGACGGTGCGGACCCGCGCAAACGGCGTGGCCCAGGACCAGCCGGGCCTGTCGGCCGCACGCCTGTCCGAGATCATGGGCCTGGCGGAGGACGCTGCGGCACCCGCCCCGCTGGCCCTGGTCGAAGAGGTGCTGTCCGGCGGCGGCGACACCGTTGTCTGCGCCCTGCGGCTGGCCCCCGGGCCCGCGACACCGATCACCGGCACGGCCGAGGATCTGCGCGGGCTGGCGCAGCGGGCCGCGACGTTCTTCGGCGCGGACCGGCGGCGCAAGGACATGCTGGGCCAGCGCGGGCTGTTGGTGCTGGCCGGGCGCCGGCCCGATGACGCCGATTTCGTGTTGATCACCCACGACGGCGCCACCGCCGCCGCCCTTGTCCGAAGCGGCTCGGGCCCGGCGCTGGCTCGCACCCACGCCGCGCTGACCGCCTAGTCGAGCGTCTGCCGGTAGCGCCTGAGCGCGACCACGGTGATAACCAGCAGGATCAGGCAGATCGCGGCAAGGTCATGCAGGATGTCGCCGAGCCCGGCCCCCTTCAGCATCACCTTTCGGACGATCCGCAGGAAATGCGTCGCCGGGATCGCGCTGCCGATGGCCTGTGCCCAGCCGGGCATGGCGGCGAAGGGGAACATGAACCCCGACAGCAGCACCGTGGGCAGCAGCGTGAAGAACGAGATCTGCATCGCCTGCATCTGGCTCCGTGCCACGGTCGAGATCAGGAAGCCGAGGGCGAGGTTCACCACGATGAAGAGGTTGAAGCCCACGAAGAACGCCCAGACCGACCCCGCGAAGGGAATGTCGAAGAGCGCTCGCGCCGCCAGCAGGAAGATCACCGTCTGGACATAGCCGACCAGCACGTAGGGCGCGATCTTGCCCATCATCACCTCGGACGGGCGGACCGGGGTGGCGATCAACGTTTCCATCGTGCCGCGTTCGCGTTCCCGCACGATGGCGACGGCGGTGATCATCACCATGGTCAGCGACAGGATGATGCCGAGCAGGCCGGGCACGATGTTGACCGAGGTGTCGCCCTCGGGGTTGTAGGCGCGGTGCACGACCACGTCGAAGGCGGCAGGTTCCGAGGCGGCGGCGGCCAGCGGGCCGGACATCACCTGCGCCATCGCGGTCGAGATGATGCCCGACATCGCATTGGCCGCCCCGCCGACGGCCGTGGGGTCGGACGCGTCGGCCTCGAGCAGCACCTCGGGCGCGAGGCCCCGCAGCACGTCGCGTTCGAAATTGGCGGGGATCACGAAGACGAAGTTCGCGGTGCCGTCCCGCAGGGCGCGGTCGCTTTCCTCGGCGCTGGTCACGACCCCCTGAAAGTCGAAGTAGGTCGAGGTCTCCATCGCCGAAACGATCGACCGCGTGATCGGCCCGTCATCCACCATCTCGACCAGCGTCGGCAGGTTGCGCGGGTCCGAGTTGATGGCGTAGCCGAAGATCAGCAGCTGCATGATCGGCACGCCGATCATCATGACAAAGGTGATCCGGTCGCGCCGCATCTGGACAAATTCCTTGGACAGCACCGCCATGAACCGTCCCGGCGAAAACCGCGCCATCATGCCGCTGCCCCGCTGAAATTGTCCGCCGCCCCCGCCATGAGGTAGATGAAGGCCTCTTCCAGCTCGGCCTCCTTCCTGTCCCATCGGTATCGCCCGTCGGCGCCGTGTTTCTCGGCCAGCGCATCCAGTGCAGCCCCATCGGTGCCCGACACGTGCAGCACCGCGCCGAAGCGGGCGACCTGCGCGACGCCTTCCTCCTTGCGCAATTCGGCCTCGAGCGTCGACAGGTCCGGCCCCGTCACCCGGTAGGTGTGGAGCCCGATCATCTGAGGGATCTCGCGCGCCACGCCCGAGATCAGCTTCTTGCCATAGGCGATGTAGGCGATGAAATCGCACTGGATCGCCTCGTCCATGTAGTGGGTAGACACCAGCACAGTGACGCCCTGGGCCGACAACTTGCGGATCTCGTCCCAGAAATCGCGCCGCGCCTTTGGGTCGACCCCGGCGGTCGGTTCGTCCAGCAGAAGGAGCTGCGGGTCGTGGATCATGCAGGCGGCGAGCGCCAGCCGCTGCTTCCACCCGCCCGACAGCGTGCCGGCCAGTTGCTCGGCCCGGTCGGCAAGGCCCAGGTCCTCCAGCGCGCCCTGCACCCGCGCCTTGCGGTCCTTCACCCGGAACATGCGGGCGATGAAGTCGAGGTTCTCGCGGATCGTCAGGTCCTCGTAGAGAGAGAACTTCTGGGTCATGTAGCCCACCCTCTCCTTGATCTGCTCCTGCTGGGTGAGGATGTCGTAGCCCAGGCACTGGCCGCTGCCGTCGTCGGGGGTCAGCAGCCCGCACATCATCCGGATCGTCGTCGTCTTGCCGGACCCGTTGGGGCCGAGGAAGCCGTAGATCGCGCCCTTGGGTACATCCATGTCGAAGTGATCGACCACGGTGCGGCCGCCGAAGACCTTGGTCAGGTCCTTGACCGATATGGCGGGCGCGTCGGTCATGGCCGGGGCGTCAGGCGGACGGGTTGACCGGGCAGCAGGCCACCGGCCTCGTCCAGCCGGGCCTCGGCCCGGAACACCAGCCGGGCACTTTCCTCGCGGCTGTAGATGATCGGCGGGGTGAACTGCGGCGTGTCGGCAAGGCGGGTGATCGTCGCCGTCACGCCGTCCGGGCAGCCGTTGCAGGCGACATCGAAGACCTGCCCGATGGCGATCCCGGCACGGTCCGGTTCGGACACGAAGAAGAGCGCCTTGAGCGTGTCGCGCGGCAGGACCGACACGACCGGCGATCCCGCGCCCGCCACCTCGCCCTCGAGAAAGAAGAGCTT
Source organism: Pseudooceanicola sp. LIPI14-2-Ac024 (assembly GCF_042188925.1). Lineage (GTDB taxonomy): Bacteria > Pseudomonadota > Alphaproteobacteria > Rhodobacterales > Rhodobacteraceae > Pseudooceanicola. The sequence continues at coordinate 3,413,726 of NZ_CP170102.1, read as the reverse complement.
GTCCACCACACCCGCGACCGGCGTCTCGACCTCGCGGTCCGCAAGCGCGGTGCGCGCGTCGTCGAGCTGGGCGAGCGCGGCCTGGTGGCTGGCTTCTGCCGCAATCCGCTGCGCGTCGCGGGCGGGCAGCTCGGCCACCTGCAGCTCGGCCTCGAGCTGAGCGACCCGGGCCGTCGCGCTGGCATAGGCGGTGCGGTCCTGGTCGACCTTGGCCTGCGACACCGCGCCCGTGGCCTTGAGCTGTTCCGACCGGGCGAGGGTCGATTGCGCCAGCCGCTGATCGGCCCGGGCCTGCGCGACCGAGGCGCGGATCACGTTGATCTCTTCCTCCCGGCTCCCCGTGGACAGGTTTTCGAGGTTCGCCTGCGCCACCGCGACCTCGGCCTCGGCGGCACGGACGGCGGCGACCTGGTGGGCATCGTCGATGCGGAAGAGGACGTCCCCTGCCGCCACGCTGCTGCCCTCGGCAAAGCGCATCTCGGTGATCCGTCCGGCGGCGGCGGCGGCCATGTAGACGTAATCCGCCTCGACATAGCCGTTGAAGCCGGGCGCCTCGGGGCCGCCGAGGCCCGGGATGATCGCGGCGAACGTGGCCGCCAGCCAGTCGAAGAAACCGCTCATGTCGTGCCCTCCGGCTCAAGCCCGGCAAAGAGGATCGACAGGTGGTTTTCGACCAGCCGCTCCATCTCCATGCCGCCATCGGGCCGGATGTCGAACACCTCGGACAGGAGGAGGTGCACCATCACCGGCCCGATCACGCTGCGGGCGGTCAGCTCAGGGTCCACGGCCCGAATGTGTCCGCCCGCGACGCCCTGTTCGAGCAACCCGATCATCGCCGGCAGGGCCCGGTCGAGCACCGCGTTGCGGAAAAGCGCGGCGATGCCCGGGGCGGCCGGCGCCTCGCGCAGGATGATCAGCGGGACGGTGCGATAGTCGCCCGAAGACAGGGTCTGCGCGACCGTCTGCACGAAGGTTGCCAGCAGCGGGCGCGGGTCACCGCGGTAATCCGCCATCCGGTCGAACGACGCCTCGGCGATCGGCTCCACCGCGCGGCGGACGAGACCTTCGAGGATCGCCTCCTTGGAGGAGAAGTAGAGATAGACCGTCCCCTTGGAGAACCCGGCGCGGCGGGCCACCTGGTCCACGGTCGTCCTGGCATAGCCCTGCTCGGTGAAGAGGGCGAGGGCCGCATCCAGCACCTCGTCCGGGCGCGCTTCGGCCCGGCGGCGGAACTTGGGGGATTTCGAGTCGGTCTTGTTCATGCCATTTAAATAACTGACTGGTCAGTTACTAGCAAGAGCGACCGCGGAACAGACTGTTAACGCGCCTTACCCAGGTCGATCGTGTCGCGGCACGGCGGCCCCGTCCCCGGGACCGCCTGCCAGCACCCGTGCTCAGAGAACGGATTTCGCCATCATCATGTGGCACCCCTTTTCGCCGTCCACGGTCTGGGTCACCCGCAGGTCGCCCTGCAGCGAACAGAGCATGTAGGCCTGTTCGCGGGTCAGTGCCGTCCGGCGGCAAATATGATCGATCATTTCGCGCACCGCGATGCGGGCGGCTTCGTCCAGATCCTCGTTCATGCCGATGCTGATCAGGTGGGTCCCGGTTTCCGCGAACGGATAGGCATAGCCCAGGTCCTTGCGCACGGTCAGGCGGAAGCGGCCCCGCAGCCCGGTTTCGAGGGCGGTGATGCAGACCTCGCCATCGCCCTGCACCCCATGCCCGTCCCCGGCCGAGAAAAGCGCCCCCGTGACAAAAACCGGCAGGTAGAGCGTGGACCCGGCCTGAAGTTCCTTGTTGTCCATGTTGCCACCGAACTTGCGCGGCTGGATCGTGCTGAGCCGCCCCCAATGCGGCGGCGGCGCGACTGCCATCACGCCGAAGAACGGGGCGAGCGCGACCTCTGTCCCCCAGGGCAGGCGGGCGGTGCGGCGTTCGATGTCGATCTCGGGGTGGATGATCGCGGGGCTGTCGAATTCCTCGGGCAAGGTGCCCCGCAGCGGCTTGACCGCGGTGTAGCCCCAAGTGTCGATCGGATCGACCGAGAGGATGTCGATCTGCAGGACGTCGCCGGGCTCCGCCCCCGCCACGTGCACCGGCCCGGTCAGCATGTGGCCGGGGCTGAGCCGCTTGCAGCGGTCGATCGCGTCGAGGTTGGCGGGCTGAACGCGCGACAGGTCCGGCGGCAGCACGTCCCGGTCGGCGGCGGCCCAGCTGTTCAGCTCGACCGTGTCGCCCGAGGCGACGCGCAGCACCGGCGGCAGGGCGGCGTCGAGCGCGCCCCAGTGAATGGTCTCGGGGCGGGCGTCCAGGCGGTGGTCACGGGTCATGCGGGCCTCAGGCAGTTGATGCATCGGAAGGTCGGGCGGCCCGGCGGGCCTTGCGACAAAAAAGGCAAATTTTAGAGATTTGTTAACCACAATCTTGCCCAAAACCGCCGGTATTCCGGGGTGCGGAAAATACTGTGCCAAGGGTTCCCGGCATTCACCGGGGACGTTGCGGGGGGCACTCATCGAGCAACACAATGACGCTCACCGTCGCTGGCGGTGAAACCGTCAGGCATGGAAAGGAAGCACAGTGCCTTTCACGATTCTGCGGGTCTCCGCCGCCTCCGTCCTTCTGCTGGCCGTCGGCACGGCCGTCGTACCGCGCGTCACCAGCCGGATCTCGACCTCGGCCGTGGTCAACGCGCCGCTGGTGTCTGTCGCCGCCCCCTTCGACGGGGCCATCACCGCGCCGAGCGCCTCGGTCGCGACCCCGGTCTTTCCGGGCGACACCCTTTTCGCTTTGACCGACGAACGCAGCGAGAATGTCGTCCTGCGCGCCCTGCGCAGCGAACTGTCCGGTGTCGCGGGCGAAATCTCGGGCATGGAGATGCAGAGCACGCGGTTGACGATGCTGCGCGAGCAGCTGGAACGCCGCCGGCAGGTCCAGGTTGCGGCCCGGCTGGACTGGTTCGTGACCCGCCTGCGCGAGGCGCAGGCCGACGTGGACAGCACGCGCGCGCGGATCGAGAGGGACGAGGCCGTCGTCGACCGGCTGACCCGGCTGGCCGTGCGCGGCAACGTCGCCGAGCGCGACCTGATGGACGCCCGCGCCGACCTGGCCGAGGCCCGCGCCCGCCACCAGCAGGCCATCGCCTCGCGCGAGCGGCTCGAGACGGAGCGTGATTACCTCGCCTCGGACGATTTCGTCGACCTGGCCTCGGACGAGCTGGAGCGGATCGATTACCGGCTGGACGAGATCGCGGTGCGCTCTGCCGACCTCGACGCGCGGCTGATGTCGCTGCACACCCGCCGGTCGGGCCTGCAGGGCGAGATCCTGGGCCTCGAGATCGAGAAGAACCGGAACGAGAACTTCCGCCCCAAGGCCTCCACCTCGGGCGTGATCTGGGAAGCCTCTGGGCCAGCCAAGACCACCGTCGCGAACGGCGAACAGGTGGTGCAGATCCTCGACTGCCGCCGCCGTTTCCTCGAGGTGATCCTGCCCGAACGCCATTTCGAAAGCATCTCGCCCGGGGACCGGGTGACCGTGCTGCTGAAGGGCGCGACCGAGAGCTTTCAGGCCAAGGTCGCGGCGGTTTACGGCAGCGGCGCGCGGCCGAACCGGAACATGCAGGCGGCTCAGCCCCGGCTGATGTCGAACGACGGGCTGCGGGTGATCGTGGGCATCGGCGCGGCCGAGGTGGGTGACGAGGATGTCGCCCGGTCGTTCTGCGACGTCGGCCGCTCGGCCGAGGTGCGCTTCGGTCTCAAGTCGATCAACCCGGCGCATTACGTGGCCAAGCTCTTCCGCGACTGGAACGGCTATGTCGAGGATATCGCCGCGGTCCGGACCGACGGCGCGGCAACCAGCACGAACTGACATGCCCGACTACCTGATCCCCCTGTGCCTGGTCCTTGCGGCGTTTCTGCTGGCCCCGCGCCGAGCGCTGTCCGGCACCGCGGCCCACCCGGCGGCGGTGCTGGCGCTGATCGCAGCGGTCACGCTCATCTCGGTCCGCTACCTGCACTGGCGCATCACTTGGACGCTCGACACCTCGGGGTCGAGCGCGTGGGAGACGATCTTTGTCTGGGCCCTCTTCGTGATCGAGATGGCCGCATGGTTCGACACCGCCGTCCTCTTCGCCACGCTGGCCCGGCGGCGCAACAACTCGGCCCTGGCCGACGCGGGCGAGGCGCGGCTGCGGGCCACGCCCGCCGGCGACCTGCCCACCGTCGATGTCTTCATCGCCACCTACAACGAGGATATCGACGTCCTCGAAAAGACTATCGTGGGAGCGCTCGCGCTGGACTGGCCGCGCGACCGGTTGCGGATCTGCGTCCTGGACGACGGCAACCGCGACTGGCTGCGGGACTACTGCGCCCGCAAGGGGATCGACCACCTGACGCGGCCCGACAATTCGGGCGCCAAGGCGGGCAACATCAATGCGGCCATCGCGCGGACGACCGGCACGTACTTCATGGTGCTCGACGCGGATTTCGTGCCGCAGAGCAACTTCCTCTACCGCGCCATCGGCCTGTTCGAGGATCCGAAGGTCGGGATCGTCCAGATCCCGCACAACTTCTACAACGCCGATCCCCTGCAGGCGAACCTGCGCCTGCGCCGCGCGATGCCGGATGACCAGCACATGTTCTTCGGCTCGATCATGGCGGGGCGGGACGGCTGGAACACGGCGTTCTGCTGCGGGTCGAACTCCATCACCCGGCGCAGCGCGATCGAGGCGGTTGGCGGCGGCCTGCCCACCGGGTCGGTGACCGAGGACATCCTGCTGACGATGACGATGCTCAGGAAGGGCTTCGTCACCCGCTACCTCAACGAGCGGCTGGCGATCGGGCTGGCACCGGAGTCGCTGTCGGCGATGTACGTCCAGCGCGCCCGCTGGGTGCGCGGCGCGATGCAGATCCTGTTCCTGCGCGCCGGACCGTTCGGGCCGGGCCTGAAACTGCACCAGCGCATCCTCTTCCTGCCCTTCCACTGGATCACCCAGCCACTGATGGTGCTGACCTCTCTCTCGGTCCCGGCGATCTGCCTCTGGACCGGCTGGTCGCCCCTGCCCGGCACCACGCCCCCGGCGATCATCGCCTTCCAGCTGCCCGCGCTGGTGGCGACACTGGGCGCGCTCAGGCTGCTGGCGCCGGACGGGTTCCTGCCGCTCGCCTCGATGGTGCACACTGCGCTCATGGCGCCGCGCACCCTGCCGACGGCCATCGCCACGCTGATCCGGCCGACGGGCCATGCCTTCAAGGTCACGCCCAAGGGAAAGGCGGCGGCGGGCGACACGATGGACAAGGTGATGGTGTTCATGCCGGCGGTGCTGATCATCGCCACCGCGCTCGGCTTCCTGCAGAACGCCGACTTCAACTCGCGCGTGATGACCACCTTCGACCAGGTGCCGTTGCTGGCAGTCTGGGCGGTGCTGAGCATGGTGGTCCTGTCGATCATGCAGGCGGCGGCGGTGGCCTCCACCGGCCCGAACCGCGACGAAAGGTTCGTACTCGACCTGCCCTGCACGATCTCGCCGCGCCCCAACGACAGCCACGCCGCGCGGGTGGAATGGCTCTCGCTCTCGGGGGCCGGGCTGCGGGTCGGCGACCTCGACGCGTTTGGTCACAACGTGCGCTGGCTGCGGCTAGACCTGCCGGGGTTCGGGCCGCTTTCGGCGCGGGTCGAGAAACAGGAGGGCGACGCGCTGCGCGTCCAGTTCGCCATCCGGGGCGAGCAGGACCGCGACGCCATGCTGCGCATGCTGTTCACGCAGGGGCTCGACAACTCGACCCACGTCGAGGGGTCCGGCGCGTCGACGCTGCTGATGCTGGAGCGCATCTTCCAGCCGCGCCGCCGTCATCACAGCAGGCACTACCGCGACCCGGACGAGACGACGCCGCCACAGTGGCTGGCCGAACTGTCCTAGTCTCTGGCGACCTCTGCCAGCAGATCGTCCACCACCGCCCGCGCCGCGTCGCGGGTGGTGGCGTCGAAGGTCATCTTGGACAGGACCGACCGCTCCTGCTGGTCAAAGGCGTGATCGGCGCCGTCGAACACCGTGACCCGAACGTCCGCACCCGCGGCCCGCAGCGCCGCGGCAGTGTCGAGGCAGGCGGCGGTGTCGATCACGCTGTCATCCGAGGCGAGGAGGAACTGCACCGGCAGCCCGCCGGGCCAGGCCACCGCACCGGTCGGGTTCAGCATGCCGCAGTAGGGGTAGAGCAGGACCACCCCGCGCAGCCGGTCCAGGATGTCGCCGGGCGGCAGCGGCCAGTCCGACAGCCCCGGCGGCACCTCTCCGGTCAGGGCGTGGTTCAGCAGCTCCATCACCGACCAGCCTCCGTGCGAGGCGCCGAAAAGGACCAAGTCGTCGCCCAGCCCCTCGGCCCCGTCCATTGCCGCCAGCGCCACCGCGAGATCGCCCGCCCGCTCGGCCCCGCCCAGGGTCTGGCCCGCGCAGACCAGCCGCCAGAGTTCATAGGAGGTCAGGCCGCGCGGCGTGTGGCTGTCGACCACCAGTGCCGCCTGGCCCGCATCGCCGAACACCCCGGCCCAGAACGCCATGTTGTCGCGCACCCCGTCGCAGCCCGAGGCGAGCAGCGTCAGCGGTGCCGGTCCCTCCTTCCCCGCCGGGCGTGTCAGGACCCAGTCATCGGCCAGCAGCGCCTGCAGCTCGGCGGGGCTGCGGTCGCCGATCGCCCAGTGCCCGGCCTGCCGCGAGGTGTTCACCAAGAGCAGCGCCAGCACGGCGGCGAGCCCGGCGCCAGCGCCGATCAGCCACCGCATCCGTGGGCCTCGGTCGCGGCGCAAAGCGCCTTGAGCGCCTCGGTGTCTTCCGGTGTCCAGCCCTCGGGGTCGGTCAGCGCGATCCAGCCGTCAAGGTAGTCGTCGGCCGCGTAGTGGTGGCCCTGCCCCGCCGGCACGCGTTCGGCCAGCATCATGTCCACGGCCAGCTGGAACTGCGTCACGACCGGCCAGAACCGCAGGCCCGGCCAGACATCGGGGGCAAGGGGTTCATTCATCCACTCCGGCGCGCGCCAGAGAGAGGCGGGTTCATAGAAGGTGATCGCGTCGCTGCCGTACTGCAGGAAGATCACGCGCACGTCGCTCCACGGCGCGGTGGCGCGGTCGAGCCCGCCATATTGCGACATGAACCGCGCGAGTGCGCCGTCGGCGATCACCGGGTTGACGAAGGGCGATCCCGGTGTGCGCCGCTCGGTCATGCGGCGCCAAGTGTCCGAGACGAAGGGCGTGCCCACCCAGAACGCACCCTCCATCGGGTCCGAGATGCTGTCGAACACGTCGACCGAGGCGATCGAGGACCAAGCGCCGAGGCTGAGGCCGTGCAGGTAGAGGCGCGGGCGGCTGTCCCTGGGCAGGCTGCGCCAGTGGTCCATGATGACCCGCAGCGTGGCGGTCGCCTGCAGCGGCGCGCGGTCGGTCTGGAAGATCAGCGCAAAGGGCGACTGCATGTAGGAATACTGTACCGCGACCGTCGCGATGTCGCCGTCGTGGATGTAGTCGACCGTGTCCATCGCCCCAGGGTCGAGCCAGCCGGTCCCGGTGGGGGTCGCCACGACCAGCACCTCGCGGTCAAAGGCGTTCAGGCGTTTCAGCTCCTCGAGCGCGATCTCGGCCCGGGCCTCGGGCGTGTCGGCCTGGGCGAGACCCACGTAGACGCGGATCGGCTCCTGCGCCGGGCGGCCGGTCAGGGCGGTGATCGCGGCGGCGTCGGGGCCTTCGGTGACGAAGTTGCGCCCCGGCTGGCCAAGCGCCTGCCAGTCGACATGCGAGGCAGCGCTGCCCGGCATCCGCGGGTCTTCGGGCGCAGGCGGGGCATCGTCGAACAGGCGCTGCATCTCGACGAACCCGGTGTCGAGCGAACGGTAGATCAGCGGCACGAGGCCGTCGCGGGTCAGCACGAAGAAGGCCAGCAGCACCAGCAGGAAGCCCAGCAGGTTCGCCGACCGCCGCGGCATCCGGCGGTAGAGCCAGTCGCGGACCCGCAGGAACAGCCACTTGATCCCCGCGCCGATCGCGAAGAGCACGGCGAAGATCACCACCGCGCCGAGGATCACGAAAAGCCAGTCGAGCGGCGAGAACGGCGGCATGCCCAGCTTGGGCCGGGTGGCGGCCTGCCAGCGAGTCGCGCTCAGCACCGCGATCACCCAGTGCACGGCCAGGCCGACGCCGATCGCGACGAATGCAATCTTCTGGGTTCGGGGGCCGGGCACCGGGATCGCGAGGGCGGTCCAGATCACCTGAACCAGCCGGCCGAGCGCATAGCCCGCCGCCGCCACGCCACCGCAGAGCAGGGCCTGCTGCTGCCAGTCGCGCGGGATCAGGGACGGAGTGAGGGAGGCGGCACAGAAAAACAGGCCGAGGAGGAGCGGAAAGATCGCGATCTGAATGGGCTTGGTCAACGTCGAAAAGGTCCCGAGGCAAAGGCAGGAACCGGCGGGCCGGGGGCCGCGCGGATCCGGCCCGATTTAAGGACCGCCGCCCCGGCCGAGGCAAGACCCCACGTCACCCGGCGCGTGCCCGGATGGGCATGCGGGGATTTGACGTCACGCCGCCCCGGAGCCCGAGGCGGCGCGGCACGTTCAGATCAGCGCGCCCTGTGCCAGCAGGACCTGCCGCACCTCGGCCGCATCGGGCGCGATGCCGCTGCGCGCGGTCAGGGCCGCGGCGACACCCGCCGCCTCGCCGCTGGCAAAGGCGGTGCCCATCACGCGGGTCGAACCGTAGGCCTCGGCATCGGCGCCGATGACCCGGCCCGCGTACCAGAGGTTCGACAGCCCCTTGGCATGCAGCGCGTCGAGCGGGATGTGGAAGTAGCCGTCGCCGCCCACAGTCTTGTAGATCGGCTTGCCCGCCTCGGAATGCAGCTCGATGGGCCATGCGCCACGGGCGACGCCATCCTCGCGCTTGCGGCCACGGACCACGTCGTCGACGTCGATCTCGTAGCGGGCGGCGGGGTGGCGGGTTTCGCGCACGCCGATCTGCGGGCCGGTCTGGGCCAGCCAAGCGTTCTCGAACCCCTCGACCTGTTCGCGCAGGACGTCGACCAGCATCAGCGCCATCTCGCGGCCCGACTGCTCGGCCTTGGTGAAGCTCCTCGACGAGAGGTCCGGCATCTCGCGGTCGATCGCCAGCCACCAGAAATCGGTCGTCGCGGGCACGCGGGTGTAGATGCCGGCGTCGGTGCGGTGGATCCGGAACGGGCTGCGGGTGTTGAAGGTCTCGATCGCGGCCTGCATCTTCTGGCGGTCGATCTTGGTGTCAGGCGCAAGCCCACCCACCCGGATCGGCATGGTGTAGGCCTGGATGCGCCCCTCGCCATCCCCCAGCCGCATCGGCAGGCCCGCGACGAGGGCGAGGTTCGCATCCCCGCTGGCGTCCACGAAGCTTTCCGCGATCAGCCGCGACCGGCCGTCCATGCCCGCGACGGTGACGGATTCCAACGCGTCCGCCGTCCGGCTGGCCGCCGCGACGCGGGTGTGCAGCAGGACGTCCACGCCATGCGCCGCCAGCACCCGGTCGAGCGCCACCTTCAGCCGCTCGGGGTCCAGCAGGACGATCCAGTTGCCCGTGGTCGGCGAATGGTAGGGGGCGCATTCCACGCCGAGGCGGCGCATCTCGTCCAGCACCCCCTCGCCCGCGCCCGCGACCGCCTGGGTGGGCTCGTCGCCCTGGTGGAAGAAACCGCAGTAGGCCAGCACCTGCGCATTGGTCGCCGCGCCGCCTAGAAAGCCGTATTTCTCGACCAGCGCGACCCGTGCCCCGGCCTTGGCCGCGCCGAGTGCTGCGCCCACGCCTCCGGCTCCGCCGCCAGCGATGACGACGTCGTAATTCGTCTCTGTACGAGGCATTAGTTTCTCCAGCTCAGGAAATGTTTCTCGGCCCGGGTGATTAGCCAGTTCACCAGGAGGCCGAGGCAGGACAGCATCGCGACACCCGCGATCAGCTGGTCGGTGGCCATCAGGTTGCCAGCCAGCAGCACGTAGGCGCCGATGCCGTATTCCGCGCCGATCATCTCGGCCGCGACCAGCAGGATGATCGAGATCGAGGCCGCGATGCGCATCCCCGACAGGATCGCCGGCAGGGCGGCGGGCAGCACGATCTTGCGGATGATGTCCCAGCGGGACAGGTTGAAGCTCTGCCCCATCCGGATCAGCGCCCGGTCGACACTGTCGATGCCGCCGTAGGTGGCGATCACCATCGGGAAGAAGCTGCCGAAGAGGATGGTGGCGACCTTCGATCCCTCGCCGATGCCGAACCAGATGATGAAGAGCGGCAGCAGAGCGATCTTGGGGATCGGGAAGATCGCCGAGACCAGCGGCGTGATCGCGGCGCGGGCGTAGGAGTTGAGGCCGATGGCCGTGCCCACGATCAGCCCCAGGGAGGCGCCGCAGGCAAAGCCGATGACCAGCCGCTGCATCGAGGCGGCGACGTGTTTCTGCAAGTTGCCGGAACGCGCCAGGTCCATGAAGGCGCCGAAGGCCTCGGACGGGGCGGGCAGGACCAGCGGGGAAATCCATCCGGCCCGTGCGCCCAGTTCCCAGAAGAGCAGGAGCGCGACGAACACCGCGAGGCCGACGAAGCGGCGCGGTTCGGGGCGGAAACCGCCGCCACGGAAGGGCACCGGGCGGCTGCCGCCGGTGGCGATACCCGCGGCGCCGTCGGGCGCCCGGGAATTGGATGCAGAGATGTCAGCCATGACGTGGCTCCTTCGTCACTCGCGATGGATGGCGGGGCCTCAGCCCTCGGCCAGTTCCATGTCGGCGGTCTGCGCTTCTTCGCGCATCATGTCCCAAAGCGCCTGCTGGATCGCGGCGATGCCGGGATCGGACAGGCTGCGCTCGGCCAGCGGCGTGTCGATCTCCACGATCTCGCGGATCACGCCGGGGCGGCGCGACAGCACCACGACCTTGTGCCCCAGGCGCACGGCCTCGGCCAGGTTGTGGGTGATGTAGCAGGAGGTGAAATTCTCGCGTGTCCAGAGGTCGATCAGGTCGTCCATCAGGAGCTCGCGCGTCTGGCTGTCGAGCGCCGAGAGCGGTTCATCCATCAGCAGCACGGCGGGGTTCACCGACAGGGCGCGGGCAATCGCCACGCGCTGTTTCATGCCGCCCGACAGCTGCTTTGGCACCGCCTGGCGGAAATCGGAAAGCCGGGTCCGGGCCAGCACGTCGGTGATGCGCTCATCGACCTCGGCCCGCGACAGCTTGTGCCCTTCGAGCACGAGCGACACGTTGCCCTCGACCGTGCGCCAGGGCAGCAGGGCGAAATCCTGGAACACGTAGGTGAGGGGGTTGAGAGAGCCGGCAGGCGGCTCTCCCACTTGCAGGACCTTGCCCTCGGTGGGCTGCTCCAGCCCGCCGAGATGGCGCAGGAAGGTTGACTTGCCGCAGCCGGACGGCCCGATCACGCAGACGATTTCGCCCTGGGCGATCGTCAGGTTGATGTCGCGCAGGACCTGGAGATCGCCATACCAGTGCGACAGGTTCTCGACTTTCAGGTCCATTCGTCCGGCCTCCCGACCCGTCTCAGAAGGTTTCGACGAAGCTGCCGTCGACCAGCTGGTCGACCGTCAGGTCGCTGTCGACGAGGCCCTCGTCCTTGAACCACTGCATCTGCGCGGCGACGTCGGTCTTGTTCAGCGCCATGTCGGGGTTCAGGTACATCGCACCGGCCTGGATCGACGGCGCGGCCTTTTCGTAGGGCTGGTCGGGTGCCACGTACTTCGCGATCATCTGGGTCAGCTCTTCGAGCTCACCCTCTTCGGCCTCACCGTCGAGGAACACGCGGTTCATGTCCGCGATACCCTTGGAGTAGGCGCGCACGAAGCGTTCCACCATGTCGCGGTTGTTCTCGATGTTGTCGACCGAGGTGATCATGGTCGAGATCTGGTACTCGGCATACTCGTTCAGCCAGCCGATCTCGTGACCCGCGCCCGCTTCGGTCAGGGCCTTGGCGATGTGCGGCACCATGATCATGACGTCGGTCTGGCCCGACTTGAACGCTGCGACCATCGCGCCGACCTTCTGCAGCGGCACCATCTTCATCTCGCCCATGTCCCAGCCCTTCGCGTCGGCGATCAGGTTGGTCATGTAGTGGAAGGTCGAACCAACCTGCGTCATCGCGACCGAATGGCCCTTGATGTCGTCCACGGTGGTCATGCCGGCGTCATAGGCCTGGTTCGAGGCCATGATCATCATGCCGTCGTAACCGGCCTTTTCATGCAGGACACCGCCGACGATGCGCAGCGCGCCCTTCTCGGCCAGGTTCATCAGGCCACCGGTCACGCCGGTGATGCCGAAATCCACGTCGCCCGACGCGGTCGCCACGGCGATCGGCTGGGCGGCCTGGAAGAATTCGAATTCGACGTCGAGCCCCTCTGCCTCGAAGTAGCCCTTTTCGAAGGCGACGAAGCCCGCGCCGTGGCTGGTGAAGCGCAGTGCGCCCAGCGTCACCTTGTCGTTGGCGGTGGCGGCACCGGCGGCCAGGGTCATGGTTCCGGCGGCGATCGCGGAGACGCCGGCGAGCCACGCGCGGCGTGTCATTTTGGTGATGGACATGGATCCTCCCTTTCGTCCCTCGAACGCCCGGTCAGAAGGCATTCGCACAGTCCACGGCGGCAGTCCGGCCGCGTGTCGCAGGACTCTGACCCAATTCCGCAGGATAGAAAAGCACGACCTTGCGACCATTCCATAGCCTGGAGCTATACTATTCCCCCAGCCGAAGGCCTGCCGGACCAGCGGAATCTGCGCCAGCGCCATCGCCGCGCCGGGCTGGATCCGGGCGCCTTTCGCCTCGGCCGCCTTGAGGAATGGGGTCACGGCGGGCTTGGTCACGACGTCGGCCACCACGGCACCGGGGCTCAGCCCGTCGAGGTCATGGATCATGCCCTCACCATTCAGGCCGACGGCAGTGGCGTTCACGATCAGGTCATAGCCTTCAAGCGATGCGGGTGCCGCGATGGCCTGCGCCGGGGCGCCCAGGCGGGCGGCCAGCGCCGCCGACCGGTCCGGATCGGCCTCTACCAGGTCGAGGCGCACGGGCGCCCTTGCAGCGATCGCCGTCGCAATCGAGGCCCCTGCCCCGCCGCAGCCGAAGATCAGGACGTTGCGCGGCACGCCGCCCGCAGCCTCGAGAGCCGCGACGAACCCGGCACCGTCGGTGTTGTCGCCGACCAGCTCGCCCGTCGCGGTCCGGGTGATGACATTCACCCCGCCCGCCGCCTCGGCCGCGGCGCTGGCCCGGTCGACCAGCGTGAGAGCGGCCTGCTTATGCGGCGCGGTCAGCACGCAACCCGGGCAGTTCGCCATCCCGCGCAGCGCCTGAAGAAAGCCCGCCAGCGCCTCAGGCGGCAGGTCGAGCGGCGCCATCATCGCGTCGGTCCCGGTCTCGCTTGCCCAGGCGTTCACCCCGGCGGGCATCGCGGTATGGGCCACCGGATGGCCCAGCATGAAGGCCACGCTGGCCGCGGCGGTCGGTGTCGATGTCATGGGGTGCCTCGCATTTGCAATCGGCGGCAAACCTGTATGATGCGCCCCGCCTGTCAACCCCGTCAGGTGCAACGCCGGGTCCGCCCATGCTGTCCTTTCGCCAGCTCGAAGTCTTTCGCGCCGTGATCCTCACCGGGTCGATCAGCGGTGCCGCGCACCAGTTGGGGATCGCGCAGCCGACCGTCACCAACACGCTGCGTCGGCTGGAGGACGTGCTGGGCACGCCGCTCTTCGACCGCTCCGGCGCGCGCCTGAAACCGACGGCGACCGCGCGGCAGATCTTCGAAGTCGCCTCGCCCACGCTGAATGCCTTCGAGCAGCTGTCGGACACGGTGATGGAGGTCGTGCGCGGCCAGCACACGACCTTCCGCATGGGGGTCTCGCCCTCGGTCAGCCAGGCGCTGGCCCCGCGCACGCTGGCGCTGTTCGCCAAGTCCCGGCCGGGCACCAAGCTGCGGATGGACACCCTGTCGATGAAGCAGAACCGCGACTACCTCTGGCTGGCCGAGGGCAACTGCACGGTGACGATCTTTCCGCTCGACGATCCGGGTGTGCGGTCGTTCCACGTGTCGTCCATCGGGATGGTCGCCGTGGTGCCGAGCGACCATCCGCTGGCGGTGCAGGACAGCGTGTCGATCCACGACCTCGACGGTGAGCCGCTGGTCTTCTTCCACCCCAACACGCCGCACGGCAAGCTGGTGCACCGCATCTTCGACGAGGCCCGGATCAAGCCGAACATCGCGATCGAAACGCGCTTTGCCGAAACCGCGCCCCACCTGATGCGCGAGGGGTTCGGCATTGCCCTGCAGGACGAACTGACCAGCCTCGGCGTACTGAACCCGCGCCTGAAGGTTCTGCCGCTGATCGAGACGCCGCGCCAGCCGGTGCTGCTGCATTGTCGCGCCGACACCGCCGGAGAGCCCGACATCGCGCTGGCGCTCAGCTGCCTCGTGCAGGCGATCCGCGAGTTGGGGTTCCCGGACGAATACGACCCGGCCACATAGGCACTTAGCCGCGCGCTATGCCTTTCCATAGCCTTCTTTGTAGACCCGGCCGCCCTGACCCTTAGACAGTGTCGGGCAATTTCGGGAGGACGAGGAAGGCCATGACCAGCATCACCCAGGAGCAACGCGCAGCCTGCGCCGCCGCCCAGGCCGAGGGCCTGCCCTTCGCGATCTACCGCGAACCCCATGGTTCGGCCTTCACCGCCGTGGTCGCGACCGCGCAGCCCGTGCTCGTCCCGATCTTCGGCAGCCCGCGGGTGCCCGGGTTCGTCATGTGCCCGTTCCGGACCGAGGACGGCGCCGAGGCCTGGCTGATGCCGGCCGATGTGCTGGTGACATCGGAAGGGCCGGTGTTCCGCGACGGCACGACCTTTGCCGCTGCCCCGGTGACCGAGGACCAGCGCCGCATCACTGCCGCCGGCACGATCGCGCCCCTGCGTGCGTCCGCCGATGCCGACGCGCCCGCGCCGACGCCGCGCGCGGCCTACGAGGCGCGGGTAGCCCGCGCCGTGGCCGCGATCAAGGCGGGCGGCTGCGACAAGATCGTCCTGTCGCGGATCGAGCCGCGCGACCTGAAACCCGAACACGACCTCTGCGCCCTGGCCGAGGCACTTGGCCGGGCCCATCCGCACGCCTTCGTCTCGCTCGTCAGTTCGTCCGTCACGGGCACCTGGCTGACCGCCACGCCCGAGGTGCTGCTGAGCGTCGATGCGCAGGTCGTCCGCACCATGGCGCTGGCCGGCACGCAGTGGCCCGCGCCGGGCACCGACCTGGCGACGCTGCAATGGCCGCAGAAGATCATCGACGAACAGGCGCTGGTGGCCGACTTCATCCGCGACGCCTTTGCGGCCGAGGGCATCGGCGGCGTCGAGGAGACCGCGCCGGGCACGGTGCAGGCCGCGAACCTCTGCCACCTGCGGTCGGACTTCGAGGCACCTGCCGCCAACCCCGTCGCGCTGGCGGGACTGCTGCGGCGCCTGCATCCGACCTCGGCCGTCTGCGGGATGCCGCGGGCCGAGGCCCATGCGTTCATCCTTGAGGAGGAGGGCGACACGCGGTCGTTCTATACCGGTTACCTGGGCCCGGTGAACCTGGAGGGGCGGACGGCGCTCTATGTCAACCTGCGGTCGGCGCGGGTCGCGGGCAACCGCATCTTCCTGCATGTCGGCGGCGGGATCGTCGCCGCCTCGGACCCGGCGCTGGAGTGGGAAGAGACCGTCGAAAAGACCCGGACCATCGCGCAGGTGCTCTAGGCACCCGGCCGGGTTTCGGTCGCCGACAACAGGCCCGTCGCGGATCACAATCCCGTGCGGGTCCTTTGCCTGCTGGCTTTCCGCCGGTGGTCGGCAGAAAGGCGCGCACCGCATGACGCTACGGCATAACGAAAAATCCGGTCAACCCCATAATTCCGCATAGCGGTATATATTATTACTATGCGGCAGTAGGGGAGTTTACATCCCCTTAACCTCTTCGTAGCTTGCCGCCGATGCAGGGGAGGAGTGACCCAAGGTCGGGTCCGCCTGCACCCAGATGGAGGACTTTCACATGACGCTTAGACTCAGCGCCGCGCTCTGCGCGATCGCTCTTGCTGCGCCTGCCGTGGCGCAAGAGGTGAAGCTGCCGGGCCAGATCAGCTGGACGGCCTACGACCTCGGCTCGGCCGGCTACAACCAGGCCGTGGCCATCGGTTCGGTCCTGAAAAGCCAGTATGGCACCAACCTGCGCGTTCTGCCCGGCAAGAACGACATCGCGCGGTCGGAACCGCTGCGGCAGGGCAAGGTCGACTACTCGGCCACCGGCATCGGCGGCACCTACATGGCCCAGGAAGGCGCGTTCGAATACGGCGCCGAGAACTGGGGCCCGCAGGCGGTCCGCGTCCTGCTGGCGAACCAGGGCCCGATCGGCCTGTCGGTCGGCGTCACCCGCGCGGCCTGCGAAAAGGTCGGCAAGCCGGACTGCGAAGGCTTCACCTACGCCGACCTCAAGGGTCTGCGCGTCGGCGAGGTCCGTGGCGCACCGGCGCTCAACGTCGCGATGGAAGCCTACCTCGCCTACGGCGGCCTGACCTGGGACGACGTCGAGGTCGTGGAATTCGGCGGCTACGGCGACAGCTGGAAAGCGCTTGGCTCGGGCCAGTCGGACGCGGCCTTCGCGGCGACGAACTCGGGCTTCTCCTACGAGCAGGAAACCAACCCGAACGGCCTGTTCTGGCCGCCGATCGACGCCAACGACACAGCCGCGATCGAGCGGATGCAGTCCGTGGCGCCTTACTTTGCCCCGGGCCATGCCAACGTCGGCGCGGGTCTTGACGGCACCGACGGGATCGAGACGGCGAAGTACCCCTACCCGATCCTGATCACCATGGCCGACAAGGACGCCGAGGAGGTCTACAACCTCGTCAAGGCGATGGTCGAGCACTTCGACGAGTACGACGGCGACGCACCGGGCATCGGTGGCTGGGCGCTGGACCTGCAGAACATGTCTTTTGTCGCCCCCTACCATGACGGCGCCATCAAGTACTTCAAGGAAGCCGGCGTCTGGACCGACGAAGCGCAAGCCCACAACGACGATCTGATCGCGCGCCAGGAGGCCCTGGCCAAGGCGTGGGAAGAGCTGAAGGCCGAAGGCCCGTCCGACTGGGCCGAAGCCTGGGCCGCGAAGCGCAAGGAAGCGCTCGAGGCCGGCGGCTTCAAGGTCGTCTTCTGATCGAGTGGCCAGCACATGACCGACAAGACCGCTCACGAAGATCACGGCCTCTCTCCCGATGACGGGGAGGCCGCGGCCGCCAAGATCGTTCCGGGGCCGCAGCGCGCGGTGATCATCGCCGCGACTCTCGCCGGAATCGTGCTGGCCATCTACCAGCTCTTCCAGTTCCGCCAGTTCGGCGTGGTGCTGGAGGGGCGCTACCTCTACGTCCTGGCCGGACTCTTCCTGTCGATCAGCTTCCTGATCTACAGGGCCCGGCCGGGCGACAACGGCCCCGCACCGTGGTACGACTGGCTGCTGGCAGCCATCACCGCCTGCGTGGCCGGCTATTTTGCCTGGACCGCCGATGTCTCGCTCGAACAGGGGTGGGAATACGCGGCGCCGGACACGGCCCGCTGGGTCTCCCTCCTGTTCTGGCTGCTGGTGCTCGAAGCGACGCGGCGCGCGGGCGGCTTCGTGCTGTTCCTGATCGTACTGGTGATCTCGCTCTACCCGACCTTCGCCGGGTGGATGCCGAACCCGCTGAACGGTTTCCAACAGAGCTTCTGGGACACGATCCCGTTCCACATGATCTCGGCCGAAAGCTCCTTCGGGATCCCGATGAAGAGCTTCGGGCAGCTGGTGATCGGCTTCATCCTGTTCGGTGCGGTCCTCGCCCGGACGGGTGGCGGCGCGTTCTTCAACGACCTGGCCTTCTCGCTCGTCGGCCAGTTCCGCGGCGGTGCGGCCAAGGTCGCGATCTTTGCCTCGGGCCTGATGGGCTCGATGTCGGGGTCGGTGATCTCGAACGTGCTGTCGACCGGGGCTGTTTCGATCCCGACGATGAAAAAGACCGGCTTCTCGCCGCAGACCGCCGCCGCGACCGAGGCCTGCGCCTCCACGGGCGGCGTGCTGATGCCGCCGATCATGGGGGCCACCGCCTTCATCATGGCGTCGTTCCTGGGCCTGCCTTACGTCGAGATCGCGCTGGCGGCGGCGATCCCCTCGCTGCTCTACTACTTCGGCCTCTTCACCCAGCTCGATGCCTACGCCGCACGGCGGGGCCTCAAGGGCGTGCCGCGGGCCGAACTGCCGAAACTGGGCAAGACGCTGGCCTCGGGCTGGACCTACCTCTTCGTCTTTGCCCTGCTGATCTACATGATGGTCTCGCTCCGGCAGGAGACGCTGGCACCGTTCTACGCCACCGGCCTGCTGCTGCTGCTCAACCAGATCCTGCCGGGCAACCGGCTGAGCTGGCGCGGTGCGGGGGATGCGATCGTCGGCACCGGCGGCGCACTTGCGGAACTGACCACCATCCTGCTGGGCGTGGGACTGATCGTGGGCGCGTTCTCGGCCACCGGTCTTGCCGGCACGCTGGTCAACGACCTGATCTTCATGGCCGGCAATTCGACCCTGGCCCTGCTGGTGATGGGGGCGATCACCGCCTTCGTCTTCGGCATGGGGATGACGGTCACCGCCTGCTACGTCTTCCTCGCCGTGGTCCTGGCCCCGGCGCTGGAGCAGATCGGCCTGAACCGGATCGCGATCCACCTCTTCATCCTCTACTGGGGCATGGTCAGCTACATCACCCCGCCCGTGGCGCTCGGCGCCTTCACGGCGGCGACGCTGGCAGGGGCCAAGCCCTTCAAGGTGGGGATGGAAGCGATGCGTCTCGGCGCGGTGATCTACATCATCCCGTTCTTCTTCGTGCTTGACCCGGCCCTCGTCGGCCAGGGCACGCCGACCGAGATCGTGGTGGCGCTGGCCGCGGCCATGCTGGGCGTCTGGTTCATCTCGGGCGGGTTCCAGGGCTACATCACCTTCTGCGGCGCTCTGCCCCGCAGCGCCCTGGGGATGACGATGCGCGTGCTGCTGGTCATCGCGGGTGTCGCGATGGCGGTGCCGGGCAACGAGGCCCTTGGCCTGACGCACCTCGGCACGGCGATCGTGGGGGTCATCCTGGCAATCCCGCCGTTCCTGGTGGCCTACCTCGGCGACCGGCGCAGCGCGGCGGTCTGACCCAAGGCGATCATCCGGGGCGCGCAGGTGCCCCGGACGGACAACAAAGAACGCCGCCGGCCCGACTGGGACGGCGGCGTTTCTCTTTGCCGGGGCTGGGGGCCGGAGCCCTAGAAATCCCAGTCTTCGTCTTCGGTCGCGACGGCCTTGCCGATGACATAGGACGAGCCGGAGCCCGAGAAGAAATCGTGGTTCTCGCTGTCGGGCGACAGGGCCGCCATGATCGCCGGGTTCACGCGGCAGGCCTCTTCCGGGAACAGGGCCTCGAAGCCGAGGTTCTGCAGCGCCTTGTTGGCGTTGTAGTGCAGGAAGTGCTTCACGTCCTCGGTCAGGCCCAGCGGATCGTAGAGCTGTTCGCTGTAGCGCGCCTCGATGTCGTAGAGGTCGAAGAGCAGCGCGAAGGCGAAGTCCTTGAGCTCGTTGCGGTCCTTTTCGGACAGGCGCTCCATGCCGCGCTGGAACTTGTAGCCGATGTAATAGCCGTGGATCGCCTCGTCGCGGATGATCAGGCGGATCAGGTCGGCGGTGTTGGTCAGGCGCGCGCGGCTCGACCAGTGCATCGGCAGGTAGAAGCCCGAGTAGAACAGGAACGACTCGAGAAAGACGCTGGCGATCTTCTTGCGCAGCGGGTTCGAGGTGGCGTCGTATTCGTCGAGGATCAGCCGGGATTTCGCCTGGAGATGCTCGTTCTCGGCCGACCAGCGGAACGCCTCGTCGACCTCGGAGGTCTGGCAGAGCGTCGAGAAGACCGACGAGTAGCTGCGGGCATGCACCGCCTCCATGAAGGCGATGTTGGTCAGCACCGCTTCTTCGTGCGGGGTGATCGCGTCGGGCATCAACGCGGGGGCGCCGACGGTGTTCTGGATCGTGTCGAGCAGGGTCAGACCGGTAAAGACCCGGATGGTCAGCTGGCGCTCGTCGTCGGTCAGCTGCGACCAGCTCTGGATGTCGTTCGACAGCGGCACCTTCTCGGGCAGCCAGAAGTTGACGGTCAGCCGGTTCCAGATCTCGAGGTCCTTATCGTCCTGCAGGCGGTTCCAGTTGATGGCGCGGGGGACGGAGCGGGTCTGGGTCATGTCTTTCATTGGATCGGTCCTTCGGGTGTGCGGCGGTGCGTGCAGAGCACGCACCCTACGGGCGGACGGTAGGGTGCGTGCTCTGCACGCACCGGCCCGGTCAGAGCGAACAGGACACGCAGCCCTGCACCTCGGTGCCTTCGAGGGCCATCTGCCGCAGGCGGATGTAGTAGATCGTCTTGATCCCCTTCTTCCAGGCGTAGATCTGCGCCCGGTTGATGTCGCGGGTCGTCGCCTCGGCCGGGAAGAACAGCGTCAGCGACAGGCCCTGGTCGACGTGGCGGGTGGCCGCGGCATAGGTGTCGATGATGGCCTCTGGTCCGATTTCGTAGGCGTCGCGGTAGTATTCGAGGTTGTCGTTCGTCATGTAGGGCGCGGGATAGTAGACCCGGCCGATCTTGCCTTCCTTGCGGATCTCGATCTTGGCGGTGATCGGGTGGATCGAGGAGGTGGCGTTGTTGATGTAGCTGATCGAGCCGGTCGGCGGCACCGCCTGAAGGTTGCGGTTGTAGAGGCCGTCCTGCATCACCGCCTCTTTCAGCGCGGCCCAGTCGGTGCGCGTCGGCAGGGTGATCCCGGCATCGGCAAAGAGCGCGACGACGCGGTCGGTTTCGGGCAGCCAGTCACGGCCGACGTAATCGTCGAAGAAGCTGCCGTCGGCGTATTTCGACGTCTCGAACCCCTTGAAGATCACCCCCTTCTCGCGCGCGATGGCGTTCGAGGCGCGAAGCGCATGGTAGAGCACCGTGCAGAAGTAGATGCTGGTGAAATCGATCCCCTCGGGCGAGCCGTAGTGGATGCGCTCCCGGGCGAGGTAGCCGTGCAGGTTCATCTGGCCGAGGCCGATGGCGCGGCTTTCGTCGTTGCCCTTGCGGATCGAGGGGACAGAGTCGATCGCCGACATTTCGCTGACCGCGTTGAGGGCGCGGATCGCCGCCTCGACCGTGGCGCCGAGGTCGCCGCCGTCCATCGCGCGGGCGATGTTCATCGAACCGAGGTTGCACGAGATGTCGGTGCCCATCTGGGCGTAGGACAGATCCTCGTTGAACTCGGACGCCTCGTTCACCTGGAGGATTTCCGAGCAGAGGTTCGACATGGAGATCCGGCCCTGGATCGGGTTGGCGCGGTTGGCGGTGTCCTCGAACAGGATGTAGGGATAGCCGCTTTCGAACTGGATCTCGGCGATGGTCTGGAAGAACGCGCGGGCGTTGATCTTCTTCTTCCGGATCTTCGGGTTGTCGACCATCTCGTGGTAGTGCTCGGTCACCGAGATGTCCGAGAACGGCTTGCCGTAGACGCGCTCCACGTCATGCGGCGAGAAGAGGTACATGTCCTCGTTCTTCTTCGCCAGTTCGAAGGTGATGTCGGGGATCACCACGCCGAGCGACAGGGTCTTGATGCGGATCTTCTCGTCCGCGTTCTCGCGCTTGGTGTCGAGGAAGCGCAGGATGTCGGGATGGTGCGCGTTCAGGTAGACCGCCCCCGCCCCCTGCCGCGCGCCGAGCTGGTTGGCGTAGGAGAACGAGTCCTCGAGCAGTTTCATCACCGGGATCACGCCCGAGGACTGGTTGGCGATCTGCTTGATCGGCGCGCCGTGCTCGCGAATGTTGGTCAGCATCAGGGCCACGCCCCCGCCGCGCTTGGACAGTTGCAGGGCCGAGTTGATGCCGCGCCCGATGCTTTCCATGTTGTCCTCGAGCCGGAGGAGAAAGCAGGACACGAACTCTCCCCGCGCCTTCTTCCCGGCGTTCAGGAAGGTCGGCGTGGCGGGCTGGAAGCGACCGTCGATGATTTCTTCCATGATGCGCATGGCAACGCCCTCGTCCCCGCGGGCGAGGGTCAGCGCGACCATCACGACGCGATCCTCGAACCGTTCGAGGTAGCGCTGCCCGTCCCAGGTCTTGAGCGTGTAGGAGGTGTAGTACTTGAACGCGCCGAGGAAGGTCGGGAAGCGGAACTTCTTGGCCCAGGCCGCATCCCAGATCCGGGCGATGAAGGCGCGGTCGTACTGGTCGATGACGGCGGCCTCGTAATAGCCGTTCTCGACCAGGTAGCGCAGCTTTTCGTCCAGCGAGTGGAAGAAGACCGTGTTCTGGTTCACGTGCTTGAGGAAATACTGGCGCGCGGCCATCCGGTCGGCATCGAACTGGATGTTCCCCTCGGCGTCGTAGAGGTTCAGCATCGCGTTCAGCGCGTGGTAGTCGAGGTCGGTCGTCAGGCTGGCGTCGAGCATGTTTGGTTCCAGAATGTCTCAAGCCCCGCGCGGACGCGGGCGATGTCGGTGTCGGTCCCGGCCAGCTCGAAGCGGGTCAGCACGGGGACGTTGCATTTGCGGGCGATGACCTCGCCCGCGAGGGCGAAGGTCGTGCCGAAGTTCCGGTTGCCGCCCGCGATCACGCCGCGCAGGCGGGCCCGGTGTTCGGGCTGGTTCAGGAAGCGGATCACCTGCTTGGGCACCGCGCCCCGCCCCTCGCCATCGGCGAAAGTCGGGGTGATCAGGACGAACTCGACCGCCGGGTCGGGCAGCGGGTCAGTCGACCTGAGGGGGATGCGCAGCGCCGGCAGGCCAAGCCGCTCCACGAAGCGGGCGGTGTTGCCCGATCCGGAAGAGAAGTAGACCAGGCGCGCCGCAACCCCCATCGGGTCAGGAGAGCCGGCCGATCATGTCGGGACGGAAGCCCGCCCAGTGATCGTCGCCCGCGACGACGACGGGGGCCTGGCGGTAGCCCAGTTCCTGCACCAGCGACATGGCGTCGTCGTCCTGGGTCAGGTCGATCACGTCGAAGACGAGGCCGCGGGCCTCGAGCGCGCGGGTGGTGGCGGTGCACTGCACGCAGGCGGGCTTGGAATATACGGTGATGGTCATGCTCGTCCCCTTGTGGTTCTCTCTGGCGCGCGAGGGGACACGAAACCGGGGCGCAGAAGGCACCCTGGCACGCGCCCGGGCCCTCCGCCCGCGGTCGTCGTCTATGTCGCCCAGGCAGGTTTCCTGGCTTGCGGCTCAACTGCCGGAACCCGCCTTCCCGGTGCTGGGCACCAGTGGATCCGGGTCCTGGCTTGCCACTTACAGTTGCGGGGGCAGCGCCGGAGTTGCACCGGCTTCCCTCTTCCCGCGAGTCACCTCGCGAGCACCAAAGGCAACATCATCTTGGTGCGAACCGGACATGGGTGTCAACATATGGGATGCCCGCGCGCGGCAAATTTTCCGCGCGCGGGGACCGGGTGTGGCAGTCGTGCCGGTCAGGCGGGCACGGCGGTCTGGATGAAGTCGCGCACGAAGGCGGTCTGCGGACGGGCGAGGATGTCGCGCGGCGTGCCGACCTGTTCCAGGCGACCCATCAACATGACTGCCACGACGTCCGCCAGCGCCAGCGCCTCTTCCTGGTCGTGGGTGACGAAAACGGTGGTGAGCCCGGTGGCATCGTGGATCTCGCGCAGCCCCGCCCGCAGGTCCTTGCGCACCCGGGCGTCGAGCGCGCCGAAAGGTTCGTCGAGCAGCAGCATCCGCGGCTCTGTCGCCAGCGCCCGGGCAAGCGCCACGCGCTGTCTCTGCCCCCCGACAGCTGCGAGGGATACCGCCCGCCGATGTCCGGCAGCTGGATGAGGTCGAGCAGCCGCGCTACCCGGCGGGCGATCTCGTCCCGGGTGGGCCTGGTGCGGCGCGGGCGGGCGCGCAGGCCGTAGGCGACGTTCTCGGCCACGGTCATGTGGCGGAAGAGCGCGTAGTTCTGGAACACGAAGCCCGCGCCGCGTTTCTGCACCGGCGTCCCGGTCGCGTCGCGCCCGTCCAGCAGGACACGGCCCGAGCTGGGCGTCTCAAGCCCCGCGATGATCCTGAGCAGCGTCGTCTTGCCCGAGCCCGATGGCCCGAGCAGCGAGACCATCGCGCCGGAGGCGATGGAGAGCGACACCGGCTGCAGCGCGCGGGTGCCGGCAAAGTCCTTGGCGATCTCGTCGATTTCGATGTGCATGGGTCTACTCCCGGGGGGTCAGTGGCGGCGGGTGGCGGCCAGCAGGTCCGCGTGGCGCCATTCGAGGAAACTCTTGAGGGCAAGGGTCAGCAGCGCGAGCGCCGCCAGCAGCGCCGCCATCGAAAAGGCGGCGGCGGTGAGGTACTCGTTGTAAAGCATCTCGATCATCACGGGCATGGTGGTGGTCTGGCCCCGGATCTTGCCCGAGATCACGGCCACCGCCCCGAATTCTCCCATGGCCCGCGCATTGCAGAGCAGCACGCCGTAGAGCAGGGCCCAGCGGACGTTGGGCAGGGTCACGGTGCGGAACATGTACCATCCCCCCGCGCCGAGCGTCAGCGCCGCCTCTTCCTCGGCCCGGCCCTGTTCAGCCATCACCGGGATGAGTTCGCGCGCGACGAAGGGGAAGGTGATGAAGAGCGTGGCGAGCAGCAGGCCCGGAAAGGCAAAGACGATCTTGAGGTCATGCGCCTGGAGCCAGGGCCCGAGCACACCGTGCGTGCCGTAGAGCAACACCAGCGCCAGGCCCGCGACGACCGGGGAGACCGAGAATGGCAGGTCGATCAGGCTGATCAGCAGGGCCTTGCCGCGAAAGTCGAACTTGGCGATGGCCCAGGCTGCGGCCAACCCGATCGCGGCGTTCAGCGGCACGGCGATGGCGGCCACCAGCACGGTCAGGCGGATCGCGGCGCGGGCATCGGGTTCGGCCAGGGACGCGATGCTGGCCGCCAGCCCGTCGCGCAACGCCTCGGCAAAGACCACCGCCAAAGGCGCGATCAGCAGGACGAGGGTCAGCGCCAGCGTGCCGAGCGTGAGGGCGAGGCGCAGGGTGGGCGCCTCGGTTGTGGCCCGCGTCGGGGCGCGCAGGGTCTGGTCAGCCATGATCGCAGCTTTCGACAAGGCGGCGTGGACGCGCGGCGCGGCGACGGGGACGCAGGGCCACCGTGATCCCGAGCGTCAGCACCAACGGCGGCAGACCGAGCCAGCAGAGCAGCACCGGCCCCCATCCTGCCCCGGCGGCCCAGAACGCGCCCGCGCCCACGACACCGGCCAGCCCCGACAGCAAGGCCAGCGCGACACCGCCGCCGGGCGGCACGCGCCGGTCGTCGGCGCGGCGGCGAAGGGGGTGATATCCGTCAGACATGTCCGATCCTCCTGCGGTTCCAGACTTGCAAGGCGTTGATAAGCAGCAGCATCGCAAAGGCGATGCCCAGCATGGCGAGGCCGATCGCGACCGCGCCGTCGTAGTCGTATTCCTCGAGCCGGATAACGATCAGCAGCGGCGCGATCTCGGTCTGGCCGGGCAGGTTCCCGGCGATGAAGATGACCGACCCGTATTCCCCGACCGACCGCGCCAGCGCGAGGGCGAAACCGGTGGTCAGCGCGGGCGCGAGCGTCGGAAAGACGACGCGCCGCAGGGTCCTGAGGCGCGAGGCGCCGAGCGTGGCCGAGGCCTCTTCCCACTCCGGGTCGATCTCGTCGATCACCGGTTGGACGGTCCGCACCACGAAGGGCAGTCCTACGAAGACAAGCGCGATCCAGATGCCCGCCTCGGCATAGGCGACGCGGATGCCGAGCGGTTCGAGAACCTGGCCGAAGACACCGTTCGGGGCGTAGAGTGCGGTCAGCGCGATCCCGGCCACCGCCGTCGGCAGGGCAAAGGGCAGGTCAACGGCGGCGTCCACCAGGCGCCGGCCGGGAAAATCGTAGCGGGCAAGAACCCAGGCCAGCCCCAGCCCGAAAACCGCGTTGAAGAGCGAGGCGATCAGCGCCGCCCGGAACGACAGCATCAATGCGGCCTGCACGCGCGGCGACGACAGCTTGTCCGCCACCGCCGCGGGCCCCATGGAAAACCCCGCGCCCAGAAGCGCCGCCAGCGGCAACAGCACCACCAGCGTCAGCGCCCCCAGCAGGATGCCCATGCCAAGGCCGAACCCCGGGAGGGGAGAGCTCCGGGCGGCCATGATCAGCGCTCCGCGTAGATCTGGTCGAAAACGCCGCCCTCGCCGAAGAAGCGGGCCTGCGCCTCGGACCAGCCGCCGAAATCGGCGATGGTGACCAGGTCAAGCTTGGGGAAGCGGGCGATGTCCTCGGGTGCAGCCCTGGAGGTGTCCCAGGCGCGGTAGTAATGCGCCAGCGCCAGCGCCTGCGCCTCGGGGCTGTAGAGCTGCTCGAGGTAGGCTTGCGCCACCTCGCGCGTCGCCTCGTCGGTGATGTTGCCGCTGGCCAGCGCCACCGGCGGCTCGGCCAGGATCGAGACCGAGGGCACGACGATGTCGAACTTGTCCTCGCCCATCTCGGCCAGGGCCAGGAAGGCCTCGTTCTCCCAGGCCAGCAGCACGTCGCCGACGCCCCGCTGGGTGAAGGTGGTCGTCGCCCCCCGCGCCCCGGTGTCGAGGACGGGCACATGCGCGAAAAGCTCGGACACGTAGTCCCGCGCCGCGGTTTCGTCCCCGCCGGACTTGAGCGCCCAGCCCCAGGCGGCGAGGAAGTTCCACCGTGCCCCGCCCGAGGTCTTGGGGTTGGGCGTGATCACCTGCACGCCGTCCGCGATCAGGTCGCCCCAGTCGGCGATGCCCTTGGGGTTCCCCTCGCGCACGAGGAAGACGATGGTCGAGGTGTAGGGCGCGGAGTTGTGCGGCAGGCTGGATTCCCAGTCCTTCGGCACGGCGGTGCTGCGTTCGGCGATGGCGTCGATGTCCGAGGCAAGCGCCAGCGTGACGACCTGCGCCTCGAGCCCGTCGATGACGGCCCGCGCCTGCGCGCCCGAGCCGCCGTGGCTCTGTTCGATGGTGACCGGACCGTTGCCCTGCGCTTCCCACCACTCGGCGAAGAGCGCGTTGTAGGCGCGGTAGAATTCGCGCGTCGGGTCGTAGGAGACATTGAGCAGCTTTGTCTCGGCGCTCGCTGCGGCCGGGGCCAGCAGCGCGGCGGATGTCAGCAGGGCGGCCAGCAGCGGCCGGCCCCCGCGTGAAAGGATCGGAAAGGTCATGTCGGATCTCGCTCTGATCTGGGTTTGGTTACGCCGGGGGTTGGTCGGCCGGGGCCATGTGCACGGCCCAGCGTCCGGGATCGCGGCCGTGCATCAGCTCGCGTGCAGCGATGACGGGATTGCGGGCAAACACCGTCAGGCGACGCCCGTTCAGGCGGAGCGGCTGGCCGGTGGTCCGGTCCACGAGGTGGAGCACGTGGACGGCGGATCGGCGGCTTCGGTCGTTCGACATTCTGGCCTCCTGTCGGAAACGGGGCGGAAGCGCCCATAGCCACAAATATCTACCGACTTTGTCGTGTAATCGAGGGAAGAGTCTTTTTGAACTTGCGCCGCGGCGGAGAAGATTATTCTCCGGCGAGGGCCCCGGACGACGTTCCGCTGTCGTCTCCGCCCGGCGCAGGCACCGGAGAGGACATGATTTTGTCTGCGCCGCCAGTGCCTTGGACCAGATCTCGCAGGGTGAGCGACTCGATCAGGATCAGGTAGCTCCAGAACACCTCGCCAAAGACGCGGCGCAGCTGGCAGGTCGCCTCGTCCGCGCAATCCTCGCAGCGGCGGTAGGCCCGCCGCGACAGGCAGGGCAGAGGGGCGATCGGACCGTCGATCTGCTGGAGCAGCTCGCCAAGGGAAATCTTGGCCGGATCGCGGATCAGGAAATAGCCGCCCGCCCGCCCGCGCTTGGCACCCAGGTATCCCGCCTTGCGCAGTTCCAGCATGATGTGTTCGAGAAACCGCTTGGGCGCGCCTGAGCGCTGCGCGACCTCTTCGATGGTCAAGGCTTCACCCTGCTCGAGCGTGCCGAGCGCCATCAGCGCCTTGAGCGCGTACTTGGTCTTCTGGGTGATCATGCGGGAAGTAAAACAGCAAATTCCCGGCAGGGAAAGTCGTCTTTCCGCCTATACACGATAAACATGGTAGACTTTATGTATTTTTAGCCCATCCTCTGTCATGCCGAGACTCGCATGGAGGCCGGGATGGAACTCGACCGCATCGACCGCAAGATCATCGCCGCGCTGATGACCGACGCCACGGTACCTCTCGCCCTGCTCGCCGACCGGGTGGGGCTGTCGCAGACGCCCTGCTGGAAACGGGTGGACAAGCTGCGCCGTGCCGGCGTCATCAAGGCACGTGTCGCACTGGTCGACCCCGAGGCGGTCGGCCTGGGCCTGACCGCTTTCGTGGGCCTCTCGGCGCCGGAACAGACCGCGCGCTGGCAGGAAAGCTTCGAGCAGTTGCTCACCGACATTCCCGAGGTGATGGAGGCCTACCAGCTGTCTGGCAGCCACGACTACGTCCTGCGCGTCGTCGCCCGCGACCTGCCGGATTACGAGCGCATCCGGCAGAAGATCGTCGATGCGGTGCCGGTCCGCGCGCTGTCGGCGAACTTCGTGCTGAAGCGCGTGAAGGCGCAGACCGCGCTGCCGCTGGACACGACGACGGCGTGAGGGCGGCGTGGCCGGGTGGCCTCAGCCCTGGGGCGTCGGCGGTTCGTAACCGGCGGCGGCCTCGACCGCCCAGTCCAGCTGTCCGTTTACGAAATCGATGTCGGCCTCGCTGTAGTCGACCTGCTGCCCCTTCAGCCATTCACGGCGCTTGTTCCATTGCCAGCCATAGTGATCCTCGGGCAGGACGAACTGGTCGCACCGGGGCACGCCGATCATCGCGCTGACCTGGTCGAGCGCCGCCTCCGGGTCCGCGACCACGTCCTGGTGGCGCAGGTAAAGCATCTTGTCCGTCCTTGCCCGCAACCCGAGATGCGCGGCGAGCTTGACGCTCCGCAGCTCGGCCATGTTGTGGAAGGTGCGGCCTTCGACCGGGTGCCGGTCCCATTGCAGCGGCTGGTCGAATTCGGGCAGGCGATCGATTTCGTTCATGAAATGACGATCGACCCGGGTGTCCCATTCGGCACGCAGGAAGTCCTGGAACGAGAGGCGCTGCATCGCCTCGGAGGTGTGCCAGGGCTTTCGGTACATGCTCTTCATCCAGGACAGCGCGTCCCGGGTCACGACGACGAAGGTCACGTCGGCGGGCGCTACGAGGAACTGCGGAAATCCGTGCTTCCAGCCGTAGATCTGGCTTTCGGGGACGGGGATGTTCTGCCCGATCAGGGCCGAGACGAAGTTCGTGCCGGAACTTCGCTCTCCGATCACCTGGAAGCGGGGGCCGGTTTCGGCGGACATGGCCCGCTGCGTGCGTCTTGCGGCCTTCAGTCCTATCGGCATGTGTCGGTGAATAGTCGACCGGGTCCAATCGGCGATTTTCATTCGTACTCCAAATCAGTCACGTCTCGGAGCACGGCGTATGGACGGCCCCGGCGCATGTTCGGAGCCTCGCCAGATCCGGGCCGGAGGACAACCGCGATTTTGCGGCATCGGCACGGAATGGTCGTTTGCGAGGTCGCCCCCCGCCTGGCCGGACCGCCCCGATTGCCCGGGGCGGCCGTTGTGTCACATCAGCACGCCGGGCAGCCAGAGCGCCAGCTGCGGGACGAGGATCAGCAGCAGAAGCAGGCCGAAAAGTGCCAGCAGGAACGGCATGTTTGCGCGCGTCACGGCCAACACCTCTTCCTGTCCGATCCTGGCGGCCACCAGGAGCGCCAGCGCCACCGGCGGCGTCACCTGCCCGATCGCGACCGTCACCACCATCAGCACGCCGAAATGCACGAGATCCACGTCGAGCACCATGAGCGAGGGCAGCAGCACCGGCATGATCATCGGGATCAGCGGGTCGAGCACCATGCCAGCGATCAACGCCAGCAGGAGCAGGACGACCAGTTGCAAGAACTGGCCCTCGAACGGGAAGAGGACGGACAGCCCCTCGGCCAGAGCCATCGGCACCCGCGCCTGCGAGAGCGCCCAGCCCAAGGCCGTCGAGAGCCCCACGACCATCAGCACCTCGCCGGTCAGCACGGCGGCGTCGACCGCCACGCGGTAGAGGCCCGACCAGCTCAGCGTCCGGTAGACCACCATCGACAGGAAAAGGGCGTAGGCGACGGCGAAGGCACCGGCCTCGGACGGGGTGAAGAAGCCGAAGACCAGACCGCCCAGGATCAGAGCGGGCATCCCCATCGGCAGGATCGCCTGCCGACCGGTGCGCAGAAGCTCGGACCAGGCGAACCCCTGGGCCGGTTTCCAGCCGTGCCGCCGCGCCAGGATCGCCACCGTCAGCATCAGGACCAGCGCCATCAGCACGCCCGGCACCGCCCCGGCCAGGAACATGGCCCCCAGCGACGTGCCCGTCACGGCCGAGTAGAGGATCATCGGCGACGACGGCGGCACCAGCACCCCGATCCCCGAGGAGGTCGCGGTCAGCGCGGCGGCGAAGGGGCCCGGGTAACCCGCCTGTTTCATCTTGGGGATGATGACCGATCCGCTGCCGGCCAGGTCGGCGACCGAGGTGCCGATCATGCCGCCGAACATCAGGCTGACGCCGACGTTCACATGCGCCAGACCGCCCCGCATCCAGCC
The DNA here is from genome assembly GCF_042188925.1 of Pseudooceanicola sp. LIPI14-2-Ac024. Classification (GTDB taxonomy): domain Bacteria; phylum Pseudomonadota; class Alphaproteobacteria; order Rhodobacterales; family Rhodobacteraceae; genus Pseudooceanicola. The sequence goes on along the minus strand of NZ_CP170102.1, from coordinate 3,383,010 downwards.
GAGGAGCGCACTGGCAAAGGCAAAGAGCCGGTCGGCGATCCCGCCCGCGTTCATGATGCCCCCCGCCAGGATGAAGAGCGGCAGCGTGACGAGGATGTAGTCCGACAGCCCGGCGAGCGTCTGCTGCGGCATCGCCAGCATCCAGCCGCCCGAGAAGGTCAGGAACACCAGCACCGAGGCGGCCAGCGCGACGAGGACCGGGAAACCGGCCAGGGCGCAGACGCACAGGACGATGATCGTGAGTGCGGCGAGCCCCATCATGCCGAACGCTCCCCCAATGCCAGCCGGACCGCGCTGGTCAGCAGGATCGCCGCCACCCCGGCCATGGCGAGGACCAGTGCGCTGATCCCGAGCCCCTTGGGCATCCGCAGGATCGGCGAGACGTCCTTGCCGAAGAGGCCCATGTAGAGCCAGATCTGCCAGGCGAAGAAGCCAAGCGCGGCGGCGCCCGCCACCCCGCAGAGAATGCCCATCACCCGGCGGCTGCGCGGCGAGAGGCGCACCACCAGCACGTCACAGCAGATCAGGCTGCCGCGCATCATGCCCAGCAGGACACCGACCGAGGCGACCCAGATCATCGCGGTCATCACGACCTCTTCGGTCCAGGGCAGCGGCCGGGTGAACAGGTAGCGGCCAAGCGCATTGGCCAGCACCAGCACGACGATCAGGCCCATCAGGGCGGCGGCCAGCGCCTCGATCCCGCGGGTCACGAGGGTCGCGGCCCGTTCGGTCACGTCGGACCGGGACAGGAAGGAACGCGCCCCGATCATATGCCGTCGTCCGGCAGCGGGCACTTGAAGAGTTGGCCGTAGCCCGGGCAGTCATCCTCGATCCCGGCGAGCCGCAGGGCATGCCAGAACGACGATTGCACGGCGGACACGACCGGCTTGCCAAGTTCCTCTTCCAGCGCGCCGATCAGCGCGGCCGAACGGAAGTTCGTGCAACTGATGAACACCGCCTCGGCATCGGGGTGATCCATCTCGCAGACCATGTCGAAGATCGTCTCGAGCGGGACCTCGGCCAGCGCCTGGTCCTCGTCGATGCGCAGGTTGTTGCTGGCAAGGACCTTGTGCCCGTTCTCTTCCAGGAACCGGGTCGCGCGGGCGTGAACCTCGTCCACGTAGGGCGTGGCAAGGACGACCGGACCGGCGCCGACCGCCTTGAGCCCGGCGAGGGAGGCGGTTGAGGCGGTGTTGACAGCGATGCCCGGAGCCCAGTCCTTCATCTTGGCGATCAGAGCCTTGTCGTAGGCGGTACCGTGCAGGAACGACGCCGAGGTGCCGCCGAAGCAGAGCACGTCGATCGGGGCCGAGGCCAGCAGGCGCGCCGCCTGTTCCAGCTCGGGCGCGTCCATCATCGCCTGGATGCCCTCGACCGTGACCTTGGGCAGCTTGATCCGCGTGGTGTGGACCGAGACGCCCTTGGGCGCCATGGCCCACATCTCGGATTCCATGACGATCGAGGACGCCATGAAGATCAGGCCGATGCGGCCGCGTTCTCCGTGGGCGTCGTAAACGAAGGTGGGGGCCTTGCGGCCCCCGTTTTCTTGGGGAGATTGGGTGCTCACTTGAGGCTGTCCTCGACTTCGGTCAGGAACTCCGGCGTCACGATCTCGGCGAAGGCGTCGCGCAGCGGGGCGGCGGCGGCCTTGAACGCGGCCAGGTCGGGCTTGTTCACCTCGAGGCCCGCGGCCTCGAACTCCTGCACCAGGGACGCGTCGCTCTCGTCCGACAGGGACCGCGTCGCTGCGGCACCGGCGGCCGCGGCGGCCAGGATCGCCTCCTGCTGTTCGGCGCTCAGGGCGTCGAAGGCGGGGGCGGACATGGCCAGCGTGATCGGCGTGTAGACGTGGTTGGTGAGCGAGATGTACTTCTGCACCTCGTCGAAGGAGAATTCCTTGACCACCGAGAGCGGGTTTTCCTGCCCGTCGAGTACGCCCTGCCGCAGCGCGACATAGACCTCGCCCAGCGACATCGGCGTCGGCGCGGCGCCGAGGGCCTGGAACGACATGATGCGGGTCTGCGATCCCGGAGTGCGCAGTTTCAGCCCGGCCAGGTCGGCGGGCGTGTTGATCGGGCGGACCGAGTTGCTGATGGCGCGGAAGCCAAGCTCACCGAAGGCCAGAACCTGCAGGTTGTTGGTCTCGCGCAGCGAGGCCGCCAGCTTGGCGCCGAGCTCACCGTCGAGGGCCGCGCGCGCGGTGGCCTTGTCCTCGAACAGGAACGGCAGGTCGAAGATCGCGAACTTGGAATCGAGCTCTACGATGTCCGAGCCGAGCGGCACGACATCGACCTGCCCGGCGCGCAGCAGTTCCGTCAGCGCCTTTTCGTCGCCCATGGCGCCGCTGTCGTAGTAGTCGATGTCGAAACCGCCGCCCTGGGCCAGCGTGTCGCGGGTGGTGGCGAGCATCAGGTTGAGCGGGTCGCCCGGCGGGGTTTCGACCGCCATCTTCAGGGCGGTCTGCGCCATCCCCGGCGCGGCGGACAGCGCGGCAAGGGCCGCGGCAAGGGCAAATGCGAGTGGTTTCATGGTCGTCTCCCGTTGGTGCGCGCTGCGCGTTGCGTCCTGCGGACGTTCGTGGTTCCGAACCGGGCGCCGCGCCGCGCGGCGGCGGCAGCATCCTCTGCGCGGCTGCAATTGGTGCCCGGTTACCCCCTTACGCTGGCGGCGGCCCTGACATTCCACCAACTCGTATATACCTTTGCCTTGCGTAGGTTATTCCGATTTAGCCGGCTACCTGATTGATATTTAACAACTAAGTTCGAAAATGGGCGGAGTTGCGTTGCTGCCCCGGGGTTCTGAGTGCCCAAGAAGGCGGCGGCATCGACCCGTACGATGCGCGAAATGATGACAGGCTGCGAAGGGCACCGCCGGATCGCGCTGGCATGTCGATCTGTCGGGACGGATTCGCGCGATGCGGTCGATTTGCACCCGGATGGGATGGTCCCGACGTCCCTGCCTGGCGGTTCGGGCGCTCGGTGATCGGCTGTCATCGGCGTCGGCTTGGCGCTCCATTCCCCGGGCAGAGAGAGCCGTCGGCATGACCTCAAGCCTGAGGTGCGGGCGTTCGAATGAGGCGCATGCCTGCGTCGCGGCACGGACAACTGGCGATCCGGTCGGCTTCGCCCTATCCATGGGGCAACCGCGCCGGGACAGGGAGAGAGGGCCAGATGCATCCGTTCACGTTCAACACCACGAAATCGCTCGTCTTCCAGCCCGGTGCCGCGGCGGCGCTGGCGGATGTGCTCGGCGGCCTGGTCGGCGCGCGGGTGCTCTTCGTCACCGATCCCGGCCTGCGGGCCCTCGGGCTCTGCGACCCGGCGATGGCCTCGCTCGAGGCGGCGGGGATCGCGCTGACAATGTTCGACAGCGTCGAAGCCGACCCGTCGCGCACGACGCTCGAGGCCGCGGTCGAAGCGGGGCGCGTGGCCGGGGTGACCGGCGTGATCGGCTTTGGCGGCGGGTCGTCGCTGGACGTGGCCAAGGTGGCGGCGCTGCTGCTTGGTTCGGGCGAGGATCTCGACGGCGCCTGGGGCGTGGGACAGGCCAAGGGGCCGCGCCTGCCGCTGGTCCTCGTGCCCACCACCGCCGGGACGGGGTCCGAGGTAACGCCGGTGTCGATCATCACCGTGGGCGAAGAGGAAAAGCGCGGTGTCTCGTCCCCGGTCATCCTGCCGGACATCGCGGTGCTCGACGCCGACCTGACGCTGGGCCTGCCCGCCCCGATCACCGCCGCGACCGGCGTGGACGCGATGGTGCACGCGATCGAAGCCTATGCCTCGGCCAATGCCAACAACAATCCGCTCAGCCGGATGCTGGCGCGCGAGGCGCTGCGCCTGCTGGGGGCCAACATTCGCCGGGTGGTGTCAGAGCCCGGCGACGTGGAGGCGCGCGGCGCCATGCTGCTCGGCTCGATGCTGGCCGGTCAGGCCTTTGCCAATTCCCCGGTCGCCGCGGTCCATGCGCTGGCCTACCCGATTGGCGGGACCTTCCACGTGCCGCACGGACTGTCGAACGCACTGGTGCTGCCACATGTCCTGCGGTTCAACGCGCCGAATGCCCACTCCCTCTATGCCGAGATCTCGGCCGATGCCTTCCCCGAGCTTGCGGACGTCGAGGGCGCGCAGGCCCGATGCGCGGCTTTCATCGACGCGCTGGCCGACCTGTCGCGGGACCTGGGCATGCCGACCCGCCTGCGCGACATGAAGATCCCCGAAAGCGCGCTCGACAAGATGGCGCGCGACGCGATGCTGCAGACGCGGCTGCTGGTCAACAACCCGCGCCCGGTCGAGGAGCGGGACGCGCTGGCCATCTACCGGGCAGCGTGGTGAGTGCCCCGCGCCCGACCCGGGCCGAGTTCGCCGCCTTCCGCCGGATCGAGACCCGCTGGATGGACAACGACGCCTACGGACACATGAACAACGTGGTGCACTATTCGCTCTTCGACACCGCGGTGAACGGCTGGCTGATCGACCAGGGGTTGCTGAACGTCGGCACCAGCGAGACCTACGGCCTCGTGGTCGAGACCGGCTGCCGCTATTTTGCCGAGATGCAGTTTCCCGACGTCGTGCATGCCGGTTTGCGGATCGCCAGGATCGGCAACTCTTCGGTCCGGTTCGAGATCGCGCTGTTTCGCAACGACGAGGACGAGGCTTCGGCCGAGGGATTCTTCGTGCATGTCTACGTCGACCGGGCCTCGCATCGCCCGGTTGCCATCGAGGGGCACCGCCGGGCGGCCTTCGAGGGGCTGATGGTCTGAGCACCGGGTCGAAAGGCGGCCGTCAAGGATAATGCCGGCAGGCCCCTGGCCCGCCGGCATCCGAGGCGCATCAGGCGCAGGTCAATGAGTCAGGCCGCTGCCGCCGATAGCAACAAGGTTGTAGGGCAGGCCCTCGACCGGGATCGCCTCCACCTCGCTCAGCCCGGCGGTTTCGATCACGCGCAGAAGGCCTTCCCGCGGATCGGTCATCAGCAGCCACTCGTCCGCCATGGCGAGGCGCGGGCGCGGGTCGCGCCAGTGGCCGTCCATCGAATAGGGCTGCGTCACCTGCTGCGACTGCTCGATGGCACCCGCGAGCATGTTCAACCGGTGCAGCATGCCGTCCTCGGTCAGGATGTAGGCGAACTGCGGCTGCACGGGGTCGAGCACGAAATCGACCCGCCGGAACGGCAGCTCGACGCGGGTGAAGTGCGGCTCGGCGGTCGGGTCGATGATGACGACCGCATCCGCGCCGTAGTTGCCGAGGAAGATCTGCATCGCCATTGACCCGAGCAGCGTGCCGGTGTGGCCTTCGGGGAAATCCGCGGGATAGGGCAACATCGCGAAGGCGGGCGTGCCGCCGTCGAGCGTGACGGTGACGACCCCCTCCTTGCAGCCGGCGGTGAGGTAGGCGCCCGAGAAGGCTTCGCCGTGCAGGTCGGTGCAGACCTGCATCTGGCCCGTCGGGGTGCCATCCGGGGCATGGGCCTGGATGCCGATGCGCGGCGGTGCGCCGTCGCCCTCGACCGGCGCTTCGGAGGCGACGGAGCTGACGACGTAGCCCCCCATTGGCACGGCAAAACCGTGATGCGCGCGGTTCTGTTTGAACCGGTCGGGGGTGCCGCCCTCGGCCAGGTCGTGGTCGTCCAGCAGCGCGACATACCCACCCCGGTCGAAGTTGATGGCGGTGGCACCGCCGTGGGTGACGACGTGGAACGGGCGCGGGCCTTCGAGTGCGGCATCAAGCACGGCGGGATCGGACACCTCGATATCGGCATGATCGCCATGCCCCTCGAGCACGATGCCGCTGCGCAGGAAATCGACCCGGTCGTCGTCGGATTGCACGGCGACCACGACCTCGCCATCGGGCGTGGCGTAGAGGCGCGACGGGCCGGTCAGGTCGAAGGTCCAGCGGGTGTCCGGCGCGGAGAGATCCAGCGCGGTGACCCGCGGGCTTTGCTGGTCGGCGATGAACACGCGCCAGGCGGTCCGGTCCTCGTCGGCGAACCCCGGCGCGGCGCTCAGGGCGGCCACGGCGACGGAACCGAGCGTTGAAATCCTTGGGAACATCTATCCCTCCTTTCGGTCAAACGGATCGAGGGGCCCCGCGAAGACGGCGGTTTCCGGGAAAAGGTTCGGAAATCGGCTTGCGGGCGGCCCGTGCCTCCCATAACTTGTTATCTTATAACATCACAAGAGGTGAAATGATGCCAGCCACGGATTCGCGCCTGCCCGTCACCGTCCTGTCGGGCTTCCTCGGCGCCGGGAAGACCACGCTACTGAACGACGTCCTGAACAACCGCGCCGGCCGCCGCGTCGCGGTCATCGTCAACGACATGTCCGAAGTGAACATCGACGCAGATCTCGTTCGCGACGGCGGGGCGGACCTGAGCCATACCGAGGAGAAGCTGGTCGAGATGACCAACGGCTGCATCTGCTGCACCCTGCGCGACGACCTCCTGCAGGAGGTGCGGCGGCTGGCGGCGGAAGGACGGTTCGACTACCTGCTGATCGAGAGCACCGGTATCTCGGAGCCGCTGCCCGTGGCCGCCACCTTCGATTTCCGCGACGAGGACGGCGAGAGCCTGTCGGATGTCGCCCGGCTCGACACCATGGTGACCGTGGTGGACACGGTGAACCTGCTGAAGGACTACGCCAGCCACGATTTCATCCGCGACCGGGGCGAAAGCCTGGGCGACGAGGATGACCGCACTCTGGTCGACCTGCTGGTGGACCAGATCGAATTTGCCGACGTCGTCGTGCTGAACAAGATCACCGATGCGGGGCCGGACAGGCTCGATGCCGCGCGCAAGATCGTGACCTCTCTGAACCCCGACGCCCGTATCGTCGAGACCGACTATGGCCATGTCGCGGGCGACCGGATCTTCGACACCGGCCTCTTTGACTTCGACCAGGCGCACCTGCACCCGATGTGGGCCAAGGAACTCTACGGTTTTGCCGACCACGTGCCCGAGACCGAGGAATACGGCGTCTCGTCCTTCGTCTACCGCGCCCGCCGGCCGTTCCACCCGCAAAAGGTCCATGACGTGCTGAACGGCCCCCTGCCCGGCGTGATCCGTGCGAAGGGGCATTTCTGGATCGCCACCCGCCCCGACTGGCTGGCGGAGTTCTCGCTCGCCGGGGCGCTCAGTAGCGTGCGGCCGATGGGGATGTGGTGGGCGACAGTGCCCAAGGACCGCTGGCCGACCCACCCCGAAGCGCTCGACTACCTGAACCGCCATTGGCAGCCGCCCTTCGGCGACCGTCGGCAAGAGCTGGTCTTCATCGGGTCGGGCATGGACAGGGCGGCGATCACCGCCGCGCTCGACGCCGCCCTTGTCGGCGAAGAAACCGAGTTCCTGCCGCATCACTGGGAGGATCTGCCGGATCCCTTCCCGCTCTGGCGCCGGGCGCCGCAGGCCGCCTGACGCCCGCTCCCATCGACAGACGAAAACGCCCGTGGCCGCACCCCGGCCACGGGCGTCTCATTTTCGACCCGATGTGCCGGTTCGTCAGAGCATCATCTGGTAGCTCGACGGCACATAGCGGAACTTGCCCTCACCGCGGTCCTCGACATAGCCGATGGCCGGGAACGGCATGTGGTAGCCGATGAACGGAACCCGGTCGGCGGCCAGCATGCCCAGCACCGTCTTGCGTGTCTCGGCCGCCTGCCCCTTGTCCATGTCGAACCGCACCTCCCAATCGGGATGGGCCAGCGACCAGACGTAGTGGTTCGCGGTGTCGGCAAAGACCAGCACCTGCTTGCCGCCCGAGTCGAGCATGTAGACCATGTGCCCCGGCGTGTGCCCCGGCGCGGCCATGCCGGTGATGCCCGACGCGACGCTGTCGCCATCGCCGATGAACGTCATCTTCTCGGCCAGCGGACGGACCTTGGCATCGAACCCCTCGTTGGCCTGCGCCGCCCAGTGATCGAACTCGGTCTGGCCGGTGACGTAACGGGCATTGCCGTAGGTCGGGGCGCCCGAGGCATCGGTGAGCCCGCCGATATGGTCGCCGTGCATGTGGGTCAGGACCACGATGGTCACGTCGTCGGCCGTGTAGCCCGCCTGCTCGAGCGCGGGCAGCGTGCCCTCCGCGTTCAACCCGGTGTCGAAGAGGATCACGTCCTCGCCGGACTTCACCACGGTGGGGGTGAAGAAGAACTGGGACTTGTCGCTGGGGATGAAGTTCGCCGCGCTGACCTCGGCAAATTCCTCGGGCGAGACGTTCATGCCGAAGGTGCCCTGCGGCTCTTCGACCGTTCGCGTCCCGGCCAGCAGGGTCGACACCTCCATGTCGCCCAGCATGAAGCCGCGTTTCTTCGCATTTTCGCTCATGGCGCCCTGGGCCACGGCGGGGGCCGCAAGTGCACCGAAGGCCCCCGCCAGCGGCAATGCGGCGCCGGCCCCGAGCGCACTGCGCCTGGTCATTCGTACCATCGTCTCCTCCCTCACAGAACAGTGATGCACGGAAGGTTAGACCACCTGAAAAATCTGTCCATTCAGGGCTGCGTGAGGATTGCTACAGTCTGATGACCACGTGCGCGCGCGCGCCTCAGGTCTGGCGGGCCCGCCGGACCTGCGTGACCTGGACCGCGAAGATGACCGCCCCCACGCAGGCGATGGTCGGCGTGTCGAAGTGCGGTGCCGCCCGCAAACCGCCGGGAACGAGCGCCGCGATGGCGAGCGCGGGGGTCCGGACCAACTCCTTCGACTTCGGATCGACACCTTCGGACGACGCCAAGTCCGGGTTCAGCTTGCCGGACGGCGGTGCGCACTTCCTGATCTCCTGTTGGCTCGACAGTCTCGCGGCCGGGGTCACGGGCGGGCGCGCCGCGGCGCTCGTTTCGCAAGTTGCCCCCCTGACGGCGGGCCGTGTCGGGCCAACCGCCTTGATGATCGCCCTCTCGGCATTTCTTTGTCGGCCGCGTGGCTTGCGACTGCTTTCAGCGGCTTGCGTGCTTCCTGACTGAATGTGATGCTGTTTCGAGTCGCGCGCCGTAATGCCCATGCCGACCATCTGCCGCCGCGCCGTTCGACCGGGTGCCGGCAGGTGTCCGTCCGGGCCGCAAGAAGCGCGACACATAACACGTCCAACAGAGCCGGAGTATCCTCCATGTTTCATCGCTTTCTGACCGCCACTGCCGCCTGCGCCCTGCTTGCAGGCACGGCGTCGGCCGACACGTCAATGACAATTCTCTTCACAAACGACTTCCACGACCGGTTCGAACCGATCAGCAAGTACGATTCCACCTGCTCTGCCGAGGACAACACCGCGGGCGAATGCTTTGGCGGGATCGCGCGGATGGTCACCGCGATCAGCGAGGCGCGCGCGGCCGCGGGCGAGAACGTGCTGCTGCTGGACGCCGGCGACCAGTTCCAGGGCTCGCTGTTCTTCAACCAGTACGGCGGCGACCTCGCGGCCGAGTTCATGGAACAGCTCGACTACGACGCGATGGCCGTCGGCAACCACGAGTTCGACAAGGGCCCCGAGGGGCTCGCGACCTTCCTCGACAAGGTCAGCTTTCCCGTCCTTTCGGCCAACATCGATGTCAGCCAGAACAACCTGCTGGCCGACCGGGTGAAGAAATCCGCCGTGCTCGACGTGGGCGGCGAGAAGGTCGGCATCGTCTCGGTCCTGGCCGAGGACACGCCCGAGACCTCCTCGCCCGGCGACACGGTGATCTTCTCCTCCGCCGCGGACGCCGCGCAGGCCGAGATCGATCGCCTGACCGAGGAAGGCGTGAACAAGATCATCCTGCTGACCCACATGGGCTATGCCGCCGACCAGCGTCTGGCCGACGCCCTGACCGGGGTCGACATGATCATCGGCGGGCACAGCCATACCCTGCTGTCGAACACCGACGAAAAGGCCGAGGGGCCTTATCCGACCGTGGTCAACGACGTGCCGATCTTCACCGCCTATGCCTACGGCAAGTACCTGGGCGAGATCGGCGTGACCTTCGACGACGACGGCAACGTCACCGAGATCTCGGGTGAGCCGAAACTGCTCGACGCCTCGGTGACCGAGGACGAGGCGACCGTGGCCCGCGTGGCGGAACTGGCCGCCCCGCTGGAGGAACTGCGCAACAAGGTCGTGGCGGAATCCTCGGACGCAATCGAAGGGTCGCGCGATGTCTGCCGCGCGATGGAATGCCCGATGGGCAACCTCGTCGCTGACGCCATGCTGGCGCGGGTGGCGGACCAGGGCGTCGTGCTGGCGATCCAGAACGGCGGCGGCGTGCGCGCCTCGATCGACGCGGGCCCCGTCACCATGGGCGAGGTGCTGACCGTGCTGCCGTTCCAGAACACGCTCGCCACCTTCGAGATCAGCGGCCAGACCCTGGTCGAGGCGCTGGAGAACGGGGTGAGCCAGCTGGCCGACGGCGCGGGCCGCTTCCCGCAGGTGGCCGGCATGTCCTACACCTTCGACGGCGCGGCCGAGGCCGGCAGCCGGATCTCCGACGTCATGATCGGCGGCACGCCGGTTGACCCCGAGGCCAAGTACCTCGCCGTCACCAACAACTACGTCCGCAACGGCGGCGACGGCTACGGCATGTTCGTGGACGCCGAGAAGGCCTATGACTTCGGGCCCGACCTGGCCGATGTCGTGGCCGAGTACCTCGCCGGCAACGCGCCCTACACGCCTTACACCGATGGGCGCATCAAGGTGGCCGAGTGATCCGGACCGCGTGACGCGTGACACAGAGAGGCGCCCGGCGATGGCCGGGCGCCTCTTTCATTTCCGGATCGGGTTGCGCGACCTCGGTCCGCCCGACGTTGCCCAGGTCAGCCGAACTGTCGCCACAGGCGCGTGCAGACCGGCGGGATCTCGGCCTCGATCGCCTGCATCGCATCGACGATCAGGTCCTCGCGCCAGCGGCGCCCGGCGATCTGGACACCGATGGGCTGCGGTCCGGTCGGAAGGTCCGCGACATGGGTGGGCATGTTGCCCGCGGGCAGGCCGGTGAAGTTCATCACGAAAGACCAGTGCGCCCGGCCAAGCGCCTCGCGCGCGCCTTCGGCCCCCTCGGCATCGCGTCCGGCGGTGAAGAACGGCGCCAGCAGGAACGGCGTCAGTACCAGCGGATAATCCTTGAGGAACAGCGACCACTGGCGCGCGTAATGCGTGCGCTGCGCCATCACGGCCAGCTCCTCGGTGCCCTCGTAGGGCGGGAACTCCTTGTAGTAGGCCTCGAAGATCGCGTTCAGCTCGGCCGATCCGTAGGTCTGGATGTCGTTGCCGGTCAGTGCCTTCACCTCGCCCATCAGGGCGCGGTAGCCGACCTCGGCGGTCTCGCGGGCCAGCGGAGGGTCCACCGCCTCGACCGCGTAGCCGGCGTTCGACAGGGCCGAGGCGGCCTTGTCGAGCGCGGTTGCCACGTCCGGGTGCAGGCCGAAGCCGAAGTCATCTCGGGTCACGGCGACACGGATCGGCCCGTCAAGCGGTGCGCCCCGCCACGGCAGCGGCACGTGGAACGGGTCGCGCGGGTCGGCGGCGATCAGCGCGGGCATCGACAGGTGCAGGTCGGCCGCGTTCCGGGCGATCAGCCCCTGCACCGACATCGACTGGGCAAGCAGGCCGCGCTCGGCCTTCTGGCTCGGGTTCCATGCGGGCACGCGGCCAAGCCCGGGCTTGACCGTCACCGCGCCGTTGGCCGAGGCCGGGAACCTGAGCGATCCGCCGATGTCGTTGCCATGGGCCAGCGCACCGATCCCCGCCATCACGGCCGACCCGGCCCCGCCAGACGAACCGCCGGCCGAGATGTGGCGGCCCCAGGGATTGTAGGTGCGGCCGTAGAGCGGGTTGTCGGTATCCGCGCGGAACGAGAATTCCGGCGTGTTGGTGCGCCCGATGATGACGGCACCGGCCGCCTTGAGGTTGCGCACCACCGGCGCGTCCTCGGGCGCGATGATCTCCTTGAAGGCCGGGACCCCGTTGCTGGTGGCGTGCCCCTTCTGATCCACGTTGATCTTGAACGTCACCGGCACGCCGTGCAGCGGCCCCTTGGGTCCGTCGTGCGTGTCCAGGGCCGCGGCCTGCGCCCGCGCCTCGTCGGCCAGGCTTTCGACCACGGCGTTCAGGGCCGGGTTGACCGCGTCCATCCGCGCAATCGCGGCCTCTGTCACCTCGGCGGCCGACTGCGTGCCCTGCCGCGTTGCCGACGCGATTTCCGTTGCGCTCCATTGCCAGAGCGGTGCGCTGTCCGACATTCCCGTTCCCTTCTGTCCTGTTGTCGCCGACGCTCGATCGAACCCGGCGGATGCGGTCAGACAACCGTGCACGCGACCGCCCGGCAAGGTGCGGACGCCGACAAAAGTGGAAAGCCCGGGTGTGCGTCGGGCTTCGTGGCGCGACCGGACCGCCCCGTGCAGCCCGTTTCACCGCTGCGCCTCTCAGGTGCGCCGGGACGCCTGAAAGCCGCTGGCGAGGAAGGGTTGGGGTGGCTCCGTCAGTCGCGCGAAGCGTGCGCGCAGGCCGGCCGCGTCCAGCTTCGTTCCGATGACCACCAGCCGGGTCGTCGTCACGGGATCAGGCCAGGAGTCGAGCCGCACCAGCGGGTAGAGCCGATGCTGAACGGCATGCACCACCACGGGTCGGGACGGGTCGTCGCGGACCGCGACCAGGCCCTTCACCCGCAGCAGGCCGTTGTCGGAGGACGTGGTCAGGCCGGCCAGGAACTGACGCAGCGCCTCGGGGTCCAGCGGCACCTCGTTGGTCAGCGGGACCGCCAGAACCTCGCCGTGGCGGTTGAGGTCGTGGAAATGACCGCCGTGGTCCTGACGATGCTCTTCCTCGGCCAGCCAGGCCTCGACACCCTCGCCCTTGCCGAAGGCAGAGTAGCTGCCCGGGCGAAGCAAGATCGCAGGGTCGAAACCGGGCGCTGCGGCATCGTGGATCACCAGGCTCGGGTTCATGCCGCGCAGCAGGTCGGGCCAGCCCCCGGTCGCGGCCTTGTCCGTGCGGGTCAGCACGGCGTGGTCGGCAAAGGCGATCTGGCGCAGGCTTTCCGGATGGGCGTCGAGCGCGGCGGCGATCCCCTCGACATCGACGACCGTGATGACACCGGACAGCCGGAAAGCGCGGGCGACGGCGTGATCCCCCAGCGACATCGCGTCCGCCCCGCCCGGGATCAGGCTGTTGATGATCGGGGCGGGATCGGCAAGCCCGGTGGTTTCGACGATGACACGCGAAAAGGCCGGGATCTCGCCCCGGCGGCGCAGGATAAGCAGCTCTTCGAGCGAGGCGCGCAGGTCGCTGCCGACGGTGCAGCAGATGCAGCCAGAGGTGGTTACGACGGGCCGTTCGCGTCCCTCGCGCACCAGGTCGTGGTCGACCGGGACGAGGCCGAATTCGTTGATGATCAGCGCCGTGTCCCGGAACGCCGGGTTCTCGAGGATGCGGTTCAGCAAGGTTGTCTTACCCGCGCCGAGAAATCCGGTCAGCAGGAAGACGGGGAGCTGGTCCCTGGACGTGATCATGTGCGGCAACCTTCCCGGCGCGTGGCCTTCCGTCCCACGAGGCGCAGCAGCGTGAAACCGTGCGGATCGGACGGCATGTCGCCGAGGTTGGCCGCGTGCCATTGCGTTCGGGAATGCGGAACCGGGTGCACCTGCAACGCTCCTTGCCTTTGGACGGCCCCGAGCGCACCCGACTGACGGGAGGGCGGCGACCTGAACGGAAGTGTGTTACAACATTACACGACCGCCGCGCAAGGTGCGGGCGTCACGCAGGTCGTCATCTGGGCGCGGCGCGCGTGATGGGGCCAAAGTGGGCCGACAAGATCGCGGACATATCGCCAATGACGATGATCCCGGTCCCGATGACGCGCCGTATTCTGTTCGTGGCCGAGACGCTTGAACCGGCTCAGGCTCCCGGCGCCTGCTCGGGTGCCCGATCAGGCGGCCTCGCTGGACTTGTAGGCCGAGCGTGCCAGCCATTCGGGGTTGATGTCCACGCCCCAGCCTGGTGCGTCCGTCACGACCGCCTGGCCGTCGGTGATCCCGTAGGGATCGGCCAGGAACAGGTCGCGCTGCCAGGGGTAGTAGTCATCCCCCTCGATGGAAAACTCGAGGTAGCGGCCCGCGTTCGGGATGGCGCGCAGCATGTGCATGGTGAAGAGCGTGACCAGCGACAGGTTGGCGCAATGCGGCGTGCAGGGCAGCCCGGCCTCGGCCCCCATGCGGGCGACCGCCATGCTGCGCACCATGCCGCCGAGGTACAGGATGTCGGGCTGGATGATGTCCACCGCGCGCATCGCGATCATGCGCTTCCATTGCTGAATGTCCCAGTCCTGCTCACCACCCGCGACGTCGATCGTCAGGGCGCGGCTGACCTCGGCCGTCTGCTCCAGTTCCCAGTAGGGGCACGGCTCCTCAAAATGCTCATAGCCGCTCTGTTCGAGCATCCGTCCCACCTCGATGGCCCGGGCCGGGCTAAAGCCGGAGTTGCCGTCGACCAGAAGCGCGGCGTCGGGCCCCATCGCCTTGCGGATCGCGGGGATGATCGCCTCGGTCCGGCCGGGCCATTCGTCCCGATCCTGCCCGCACTCTGCCCCGACGCGCACCTTGAAGGCGTCGAACCCGTGCCGGTCGCGCAATGCGCGGAGCCGGGCGGCTTCGTCCTCGGGCGTGATGTCGCGGCGCATCGAGGAGGCATAGGCCCGGACCGGCCCCGGCGTGCCACCGAGGAGCGTGGCGACGGGCTGCCCCGCCGCCTTCCCGCGCCAGTCCCAGACGGCGGTGTCGAGGCCCGCCATGGCCCGGCGCAGGTAGGTGCCGGGAAACTTGTGCTCGCGCAGCGGGATCGTGGCAATCACGTCCTCCAGCGCATCCATGCCGCGCCCGAGGGCCCAGGGCGCCACCTGTCGGTGCAGGATTTCGCAGGTCAGGTCGCTGTTGTAGGTCGACACCTGCCCCCAGCCGCTGCTGCCATCCTCGGCCGTGACCCGGACAAAGCCGATCAGCGGGGTGCAGAACGTCTCGATCCGCCGGATGCGCGGCCCGGTGTCGTCACGGCCGGCGTCATGGGCCAGCGGCACGGCGCCGGAGGTGGAATAGGGCGTGCTCACGTGGCGTCCTCCAGGATCAGGCCGGCGGCGCGGTAGGCCAGCATCATGGTCGGGGCATTGGTGTTGCCGGATGTGATGTTCGGAAAGACCGAGGCATCGACGACGCGCAGCCCCTCCACCCCGTGCACCCTGAGCCGTGGATCGACCACTGAGGCCGCCGCGTCCGCGCCCATGCGGCAGGTGCCGACGGGGTGAAAGACGGTCCCGCATCGGTCGCGGAAATCGGCAAGGATGTCATCCGGCGACATCGTGCGCAGGTCCGGGTCCATGGCCGCCTCGACCAGGCCGGACAGGGCAGCCGTGGCCATCAGCCTCTGGCACAGCAGCCCGCCCGCCACGACCTCGGCACGATCCGCCTCGGTCGCGAGGGAGTTGGGGCGGATCGCCGGAGGCGCCGCCGGATCGGCCGCGCTGATGTCGACGCGGCCCCGGCTGGTGGGCCGCGACGGCTGGAAGCTGATGATGAAGCCCGGGAACGGGTCGGGCTGGATGACCGAACGCTTGCCCTGTGGCGCGGTGCTGTAGGTGACCGGGTTGAAGTAGAGCTGCTGGTCGGGCTGCGGCAGGGCGGGGTCGGACCGGAAATAGCCGCCGCATTGATTGACCGACAGCGACAGCGGCCCGCGCCGGGTGAAAGCGTAGTGCGCCCCCGCGCGCAGCTTGCCGAGCAGCGGCCGCAGGACGTTGTTGAGCGTCGGTTCGGTCGCGCGGAAGAAGTAGCTGACCGCAAGGTGGTCCTGGAGGTTGCCGCCGACATGCGGCGCGTCGAGCAATGGCACGATGCCGTGGCTGCGGAGGAGCTCTGCAGGGCCGATCCCGGACAGTTGCAGCAGACGAGGGGAGGTGACCGATCCGGCCGAGACGACGATCTCGCGCCCCGCTCGGTAGGTCACGGTCCTGTCCCCGTGCCGGGCCTCGACGCTGACCGCGCGCCGCCCGTCGAAGCCGATCCGTTCGACCAGGACATCGGTCATGAGCGTGACGTTTGCCCGCTTCAGCGCCGGGGCCAGGAAGGCGCGCGCGGAATGCATCCGCCGGCCACCGCTGGTGTTGATCCGGTAGACCGCCGCGCCTTCGCTCTCGGGGTCGTTTATGTTCTCCGTCGACGGCAGCCCCAGCTCGCCGGCGGCCGCAAAGAAGTGCCGGTTGACGAGATGGATCCGGTCCGACACGTCCTGCACGTGCAGCGGGCCGGTGCCGGTGCGGCTGCCGTCGGCGCCGACTTGCGTCTCGATGGCGTCGTAGGTTGCGCGCACCGCCTCCCAGTCCCAGCCCGTGGCGCCGGCGGCGGCCCAGTCGTCGAAGTCGCGCGGCAGGCCGCGGGCGTAAACCAGCGCATTGATGGCGCCCGATCCGCCGACGACCTTGCCGCGTGGCCAGTAACCCCTGCGCCCGGCCAGCGCCTCCTCGGGCGCCGTCTCGTAGCACCAGTTCACCCTGGGGTCGTAGAAGGTCTTGCCGTATCCCAGCGGCAGGGCGATCCAGGGGGATCGGCCTGCCCCGCCCGCCTCGAGCACCAGCACCCTGTGGCGTCCCGATGCACTCAGCCGCTCGGCCAGGACACAGCCCGCCGACCCGGCGCCGATGATGATGTAGTCGTACTCCGACATCCCGCCGTCCGCCTTGCCGGTGGTCATGCACACGCCCCGTGTCCCCGGACGACAGGACGGCATGATCCGCCGCACTTTCGCACGGGCGCGGGCCGCGTCAACGGGGCGCGCATTTCAGTGACCGGCACTTTCCATCCGTCGGCTTTCGATGACCTCTTCCAGCCAGCCCAACCGCATCTCGGGGACCGAGGACAGCAGCAGGTCGGTGTAGTCGTCGAAGGGGGGGCCAGCACCTGGCTCTTGGGGCCGTATCGGACGACCTTGCCCTGGTACATGACCGCGATGGAATCCGCGATCGCCTTCACAGTGGCTAGGTCGTGGGTGATGAAGAGGTAGGCCACCTCCTTCTCCTTCTGGAGTTTCAGCAGGAGGTTGAGGATCCCGTCCGCCACCAGCGGGTCGAGGGCGCTGGTCACCTCGTCGCAGATGATGATCTTGGGTTCGGCCGCCAACGCCCGGGCGATGCAGACGCGCTGCTTCTGTCCACCCGAAAGCTCGGCTGGGTAGCGGTCGGCAAAGCCCTGCCCCAGCTCGATCGCGTCGAGCAACTCGTCGACACGGGCGTCGCGTTCGCGGCCCCGCATGCCGAAGTAGAATTCGAGCGGCCGACCGATGATCTTGCGCACGGTCTGGCGCGGGTTCATCGCGACATCGGCCATCTGGTAGATCATCTGCAGTTCGCGCAGGTCGTCGCGGCGGCGGCCAGTCAGGTGCGGCGACAGCGTGCGTCCGTCAAATGTCACATCGCCCGATACCGGCGGAAGCAGGCCCGTGATGACCCGGGCCAGGGTGGACTTGCCCGAGCCGCTCTCCCCCACCACGGCGAGGGTCTGGCCCGGATGAAGGTCGACCGAGATGTTCGAGAGCACGTCGCGCTTGAGCCCGGAGTAACGGGCGGTGACATCCTCGACGCTGAGCACGGGCGTGGTCGACGGCGCCTTTTCCGAATGGTCGATGGACCGCACGCTGACGAGGGCGCGGGTGTATTCCTCACGCGGCGCGTTGATGACCTGGTCGGTGCTGCCGACCTCGACCGTCTTGCCGCCCTTGAGCACCATGATCTCATCGGCGACCTGCGCCACGACGGCCAGGTCATGCGTGATGTAGAGCGCGGCGACGCCGGTGTCGCGGATCGCCTCCTTGATCGCCGCCAGCACGTCGATCTGGGTGGTCACGTCGAGCGCGGTGGTCGGTTCGTCGAAGATCACCAGTTCGGGCTCGGGGCAGAGCGCCATGGCGGTCATCACCCGCTGCAGCTGCCCGCCCGAAACCTGGTGCGGGTAGCGGTTGCCGATGTTTTCGGGGTCGGGCAGGCCCAGCTTGGCAAAGAGCGTCACCGCCCGCGCCTCGGCCTCGGCCCGCGAAACACCGCGCGCGCCGACGGTGGTTTCGGTCACCTGATCCATCAGCTTGCGGGATGGGTTGAAGCTGGCCGCCGCGGATTGCGCGACATAGGTGACGATCTTGCCGCGCAGCCGCCGCAGGGCGCCGGGCTTTGCCTCGCGGATCTCGGCGCCGTTCAGCATGACCTCGCCGCCGGTCAGGCGCACGCCGCCGCGGCCATAGGCCATGGCCGACAG
Organism: Pseudooceanicola sp. LIPI14-2-Ac024; assembly: GCF_042188925.1. GTDB lineage: Bacteria > Pseudomonadota > Alphaproteobacteria > Rhodobacterales > Rhodobacteraceae > Pseudooceanicola. Next base: position 3,364,770 of record NZ_CP170102.1, on the reverse strand, counting down.
GCCGATGGTCGACTTGCCCGCACCGGATTCCCCGATCAGCCCCATCACGCGCCCCTTGGGCAGGGTGAGCGAGACGTCGTCGACGATCACGATCTCCTGCGGTGGCTCGCCCGGTGGATACGCCGTTGCCTCGATCCTCAGGTTCCGGATCTCCAGCAGGTCGTCGCCCTGGGCGAGGTGCTCCACCGGGACGATGTCGTCCTCGTCGCTCATCCGCGACCTCCTTTCAGGCTGCTCGTCCGGTTCAGGATCCAGTCCGCCACGAGGTTGACCGAGATCGCGAGGGTGGCGATGGCCACCGCCGGGTAGAGCGCGGCGGGGATGCCGTAGACGATGCCTTCCTTGTTCTCCTTCACGATGCCGCCCCAGTCCGCCAGCGGCGGCTGCACGCCCAGCCCGAGGAAGGACAGGGTCGAGATGAAGAGCACCATGAAGATGAACCGCAGGCCCGCCTCAGCCACCAGGGGGCTGAGCGCGTTCGGCAGGATCTCCTGGAAGATCACGAAGGTCGTGCCTTCCCCCTGAGCCGCGCCGCCTCGACATAGTCCATGACCACGATGTCCGACGCGACGGCGCGCGACAGGCGGAACACCCGCGTGGATTCGATCAGGCCCATGACGAGGATCAGCACCGGCACCGTGACCGGCATGACCGACAGGACGACCAGCGCAAAGATCAGCGCCGGGATCGACATGATCAGGTCGACGAGACGGCTGAGAAGCTGGTCGACCCAGCCCCCCGCGACGGCGGCAGTGAACCCGAGGATCGCGCCGGTGACAAAGGCAAGGATCGTCGCGGCGGTGGCCACGAAGATGGTGATGCGACCGCCATAAATCATCCGGCTGAGAAGGTCGCGACCGATGGAATCCGTGCCCAGAAGGAACTGGGCGGACGACGGCTCCCACACCTCGCCCACGACCTCGTAATATTCGTAGGGCGCGAGGAAGTCGGCGAAGATGGCGGCCAGGAAATAGGTGACGGTGATGATGAGGCCGATGGCGGCAGAGGGCGGTATTCTCATTTCGGATGCCTCAGCCGCGGGTTGGCGAGGATCGCGATGATGTCCGCCAGCATGTTCAGCCCGATGTAGACGGCCGCAAAGACGAGGCCGCAGGCCTGCACCACCGGCACGTCGCGTTTCGCCACGTGGTCGACGAGGTATTGGCCCATCCCGGGATAGACGAACACCACCTCGACCACGACGACGCCGACCACGAGGTAGGCGAGGTTCAGCATGACGACGTTGACGATCGGGGCGACCGCGTTCGGCATCGCGTGCTTGCGGATGATGGTGAAGGGGCGCAGGCCCTTCAGCTCGGCGGTCTCGATATAGGCCGACTGCATCACGTTCAGGATGGCCGCGCGGGTCATGCGCATCATGTGGCCCAGCACGACGAGCACCAGCACCATGACCGGCAGCGCGATGGCGTTCATCTTGTCGAGGAACGGCATGCCGTCATAAACGGTCGAGACGCTGGGAAAGATACGCCACTTCACCGCGAAGTAGAACATGACGATGTAGCCCAGCAGGAACTCCGGCACCGACACGGTGGTCAGCGTTACGGCCGAGATCAGCTTGTCCGGCCAGCGGCCCGCGTAACGCACCGCGATCAGCCCCAGCAGGATCGACAGCGGCACCGCGATCAGCGCGGCCCAACCGGCGAGGAAGAGCGTGTTGCCCAGCCTCTGCCCCATGGAGGTGGCGATGTCCTGACCGTTGGTGAGCGCCGTGCCCAGGTCGCCATGCAGCGCCGAGGTCAGCCAGTCGAGGTAGCGCGTGATGAGCGGTTCGTTCAGCCCGAGCTCCGCGCGCAGGTTGGCCAGCGACTGTTCCGTCGCGCTCTGGCCGAGGATGGATTGGGCGACGTCGCCGGGCAGGATCTGGGTGCCGGCGAAGATCATGATCGAGGCCGCAAAGAGCAGTACGAGGCCCAGCAGTATCCGCTGGGCCACGAATTTCACGATTGGATGCACCGGGATGTCCTCAGGCGATCCAGCACTTGTGCGTCACGTAGCCGTTCATGTTGTCCTGGTTCGGATCGTCGATCCAGCCGACCAGATCCTCGGAATGGGCCGAGACGAAGTCGTTGAACATCGGGCAGATCAGCCCGCCGTCGTCCCGCACCATCATGGCCATGTCGCGGTACATCTCTTTCCGCTTGGCCTCGTCCAGCTCACCCTTGGCCTGCTGCAGCAGCGCGTCGAACTCGGGCACCTTGAAGCGGGTGTCGTTCCAGTCCGCGTTGGAGCTGTAGGCCGTCGAATACATCTGGTCCTGCACCGGGCGCCCGCCCCAGTAGGAGGCGCAGAAGGGCTGCACGTTCCAGACGTCGGTCCAGTAGCCGTCACCCGGCTCGCGCTTGATCTCGAGCTCGATGCCCGCCGCGGCCGCCGACTGCTGGAAGAGCGCGGTGGCGTCCAGCGCGCCCGAGAAGGCGACGTCGGAGGTGCGGAGCGTGATCGGGCCGGAGTGGCCGGATTTCTCGTAATGGAACTTGGCCTTGTCGGGGTCGTAGGTGCGCTGTTCGATGCCTTCGGGGAACAGCGGATAGGCCGCGTTGATCGGGAAGTCGTTGCCGACCGAGCCGTAGCCGCGCAGGATCTTCTCGACCATCTCTTCCCGGTTGATCGCGTATTTCAGCGCCAGCCGCAGGTCGTTGTTGTCGAAGGGCGCCGTGTCGCAATGCATGATGAACACGTAGTGGCCCTTGCCCGACGCCTGGGTCACGGTGACGTTCGGCGCCCGGTCCAGCAGCCCCGCGACCTTGGGGTCGATCCGGTTGATGTAGTGCACCTGGCCCGACTGCAGCGCCGAGGTCCGCGCGGTGTTGTCGTTGATGACGGTGATCTCGACGGTGTCGACGTGGCCCATCGAGTTGTCCCAGTATTCGTCGAACTTCTCGAACACGTGGCGCACGCCGGGCTCGTTCACGACGACCTTGTAGGCGCCGGTGCCGATGCCGCTGGTCGGATCGTCCTTGCCGCCGTTCGGCTGCACGACGAGGTGATAGTCGGCCATCAGGTAGGGGAAGTCGGCATTCGGCGCCTCGAGGGTCATCACGACGGTGTCGCCGTCGACCTTCATCTCCTTGATGCCCTTCACCACGCCGAGGGCGCCGGACTTCGAGTCCTCGTTCGAATGGCGCTCGACCGTGGCGACCACGTCTTCGGGGGTCATGGTGGCGCCGTTGTGGAATTTCACGCCCTTGCGGATCTTGAAGGTCCAGACGGTGGCGGTGTCGTCGCTCGTCACCTCTTCGGCGAGGCGCGGGATGATCGGGCCGCCCGCGGGGTCGAGCTCAACCAGCGGGTCGCCGATGAGCTTGCAGATCTGGAAGGTGACCTGGTTCGAGGCGAGGCCCGGATCGAGGCTGTCGGTCGACCCGCCGCCCTGCATCCCGAGCTTCATCGTCCCGCCCTTGACCGGTTCCTGCGCCCTGAGGCCGGAAGCCAGCATCGTGTGGGCACCAGCCGCCGTGAGGCCGAGGGCCATCGCCCGCCCCAGGAACGCCCGGCGCGGCATGCGGCCCAGAACGGTACGGTTGAGGTAATAGCGCAGTTCGTCGCTCATCTGATCTTCTCCCGTTGCACCGGGTCGCGCCCGGTCTTTTATTGATTGATGGGTCAATTAACCCAGTTAGCGCCCCTCATGACAACCCCATTGTGGGATTTTCACACGATTGCAGGGCATTTGCCCTCACCGGAGCCTGTCGAGAGGGGAAAGATGCTGCGCCGGCGCGGTCTGGCAAGTCGCCGCCCCCTCATCGCCTGCAATCACATCAGATCGCGCGGCACCGACGCGGTGACGTCGCGTTCATAGACCAGCTCCTCCCCTTCCCAGGCCTCCAGCCTACCACTCAGATGGAATGAGGCAACGTCGCAGGTCATCCGGGCAAAGGTCTCGGTCCGCAGGCGCGTGCCGTCGCGCTCGATCACCTCGGTCCAATGCGTCTCACCACTGGCCGAGAGCGGGTCGTCCGGATGGATCGACCAGCGCTCCCGCGCCACGCTTCCGGCGCAGAGCCCGTGATCGAGGTTCTCAGCCTCGCCGAAATCGTCCTCGATCACCAGGGTGACGGTCCCGGTCTGGCGGTCGGTTTCAGTCCGGCGAACGTGGGCGGGCGGCCGGATCTCGCGCTGTCGCAGCGGCGGGGCGCCCTCGGGACCGGGGAAGGTGACCTCGTCCCCGTCGCCCGTCGCCTCGCGCACCGGCAGGGACAGCGCCCCGCCCGACAGGGTCAGCGTCGTCGCCTCGGGCGACGGCCAGATCATCGGCCAGTAGGCAGATGAGACCGCAACACGCAGTCGGTGCCCCTCGGGCAGGCGATAGGCGATGTGATCTAGCGCGACCTCGATCTCGACCACCTCGCCGGGGCTCAGCGGGTCCGGCACGGCCATCGACCCGCGCCGCGTCAGGTTGAGCACGCCCCAGGTGATCCGAGTCGAGGCGCCGTCGGGATGCACGTGGTTCAGCCGGACGGCCAGCTGCGCCTGTGGTCGATCGCTGGCGAGCCTGAGCGTCAGCCGCGGCGCGCCGACGATGTCCGTTGCGGCCATTGGCGCGCTGTCGAAACAGGCCGAATAGGCATCGTCGCTCCGCTGATCGCCCGGCATTTCCGGGCCCAGCCAGATGGCGCAGAACTCCCCGCCCTCTGCCCCGCAATGCTGGGGAGAGGACAGCGCGACATCGAACGTGGGCCGAACGACCGCGGCGTCGGCCTCTGCGGCCGGATGCAGCACGCCGGCGCCAAGCGGCATCTCGACCTCCGTGACACGCGGCGACGGCCATGTGTCCTCGGCGATCCAGCGGCCAGGTCGCTCGGCATACCAGCTGGCCGGCCGGACGCCGTCCATCAGGTACATGGCATAGGCCGGGTCCGCCTCGACCCCGGTGTCCGCGTCCTTCAGCCAGCGGTCCCACCAGCGCAAGGCCTCCTGCAGGAAGCCGATGCGCGGCTCGGGCACGGCGAAATGCGGATACTTATGCACCCAGGGGCCGACGATCCCACGCGCGCCCTGCAGGTTATCGACGATCTGCGGCACGGCGTTCTTGTAGCTGTCGCCCCAGCCGCCAACCGCCATGACCTTGGCCTTGAGCGCCGAGTAATCCTCGCAGACCGATCCGTGCCGCCAGTAATCGTCGCGCCGCTGGTGCCGCAGCCAGACCTCGGGCAGGAACGGCTCGGCCTCCAGCCGGTCGCGCCACACCTCGCGCCAGTCGTTGCGCAGGGCCGGATCGGGCGGGCGCGAGGAATAGGCCCACATCGTCGCGCCCCAGCCCAGGTTCTCGTTCAGGAGGCACCCGCCCTTGTAGTGAATATCATCGGCGTAGCGGTCGACGGTCGAACAGAGCGTCACGACGGCCTTCAGCGCCTCGGGGGCCAGCGCCGCGACCTGCAGCCCGTTGAAGCCGCCCCAGCTGATCCCCATCATCCCGACCGTGCCGGTGCACCAGCCCTGCGCGGCGGCCCAGGCGATCACCTCGCAGGCGTCCGACAGCTCCTGCGCGGAGTACTCGTCCTCCATCAGCCCGTCGCTGTCGCCGTTGCCCCGCATGTCGACGCGCAGGCAGGCATAGCCGTGCCCGGCGAAATAGGGATGGGTCAGCGCATCCCGCACGGCCGTCCCGTCGCGCTTGCGATAGGGCAGAAACTCCAGGATCGCCGGCACCGGCCGGGCATCGGCGTCGCCGGGCATCCAGACCCGCGCCGACAGGGTACATCCATCCGACAGGACGATGCGGAGATCCGGAGTTTCCACGACCTCTCGCGGGAATGTGCTGACAACTTTCATGCGGGCTCCAATGCGGTCTGCCGTCATCCTGCATCCCGCGCCCCGCGCGACAACCCCGTCGACCCGTTTAATGTCAGGTCACGGGTAGTAGTTTAGAATGGTTGTGTCTGGACACGCTGACGGCCGTCACCCATTTGGGGACGGCTTTTGTTTCGTGATCTTGTTGATTTGGTTGCGGGAGCCTGAGGCCACCGAAGACTGCCACACGGGCCGAAGTCATCGAGTTGCCCATTCGGTCCAAGGTGCGGACAGGCACCGCCGTACCGGTCACGGCCCGCTCGACGCGCAGTTGACTGTTGCAGCCCTCAGCCGGCGCGGCGTTCGCTGATCCTTCCGGCAAGCGTCTCGAGGCCGCCGAGCGAGACCAGATGCGCAAGCACCGCCTCCAGATGCCCGGATCGCATCATCGTGCCCAGCTGCTCGTCCGACAGCCCCTTGAGCCGCTCGCGGCTCACGGCGGAGAATCCGCCCGCCAACGAGGTATTCCCGGCCGCGTCGCGGATCGAGACCTTCTGCGGGACCAGCAGGTCCAGTTCGCTCAGCCTGTCGCAGAACACCTGCGTCGCCTGGCGGCTGCGTTCCCAGTCCCGTGACAGGTCGAGCATCCGGGTCAAATAGGTGGAGGGCTCGCCCTCCCCGTCGAACAGCTTCTCGCCACGCCCGTCCGAATTGCAGTGCTGCGACGCCTCGTCGATGCAGAGCGTGAACTTGTCAGTGTCGCCGTCCTTGGCCAGCACGAAGGGGTAGCGCCGGATGAACGCCGGAATGTAGCCGCCGATCCATTTGCCCTCGGCATCGACCGACAGGTTCTCGTTGTCGGAAAGGCCCAGCAGAGCCAGCGGGCTGACGCCGGCCTCCCCCTCGACGAAGACGATGGGATGGTGCCGCGCCGCGACGCCGAATTCGATGACCGCCAGGGGCGCGGCACTCAGGCCGGCGGCGTAGGTGAAACCGCCGTCGTTGCTGACGCTCCAGTCCGCGTGCCAGGATTTCGCAACCGGACGCGGGCGCTCGTAAAGTAGTCCCTGTTTGGCCATCTGACCCTCCCTAATTGTCGTTGGCGCCCGGTGTATCTGCCGGGTCGTCGAATTCGAATGTGCACGGCATCCCGGCAGGCAGCCGGTTGTCGGGGTTCTCGAGCCGCAGGCGGACGCCCATCGTCCGGCTGGCCGCGTCGAAGACCACGTCGAAACTGACCAGCTCGGCCTCGTAGGTCGCGTCGATCGGGCTGGGCAGATGCACGCGCGCCGTCTTCAGCCCCGACACTTCGCGGAACAACGCGGCGGGCACGAAGGACCGCACTTCGAGCGGGTCCATCTGCGCGACGGTCACCACCTGCGCCTGTTCATAGGTGTATTCGCCGGGATCGAGCTTTCGCTCCACCACCACGCCCGAGACCGGCGCGCGGATCTCGCGCATCGCGAGGGCCACCTCGGCACGGCGCAGTTCGAACTTCGCCATCTCGCGTTCGAACCGTGCCTGGTCGCTGGAGAGTTCCGCAAGACGCGCCTCGGTCGCCGCTTCCTCCAGCTTGGCCTGCGCCACGATCTGGCTTTCGGAGAGCTGCTGTTGCCGGTCCAGGACGGTATGGGCCAGCTCGACCTCGGCATCCTTCAGCTTGACCGCCGTGTCGTCCTCGGCGCGGGCCTTCGCGATGTCGTAGCTGAGCCGCTCGAGGTCCGAGCTCAGGCGCGCCAGCACCTGCCCCTTCTCGACGAAGTCGCCCTGCTTCACCAGCACCTCGTCAACCACGCCGTTGACCGCACTGGCGACCTCGACGGTAGCATTGGGGCGCACCAGGCATTCGAAGGGTCCAAGCGTCTCGGCCGATGCGGCACAGGCACTGAGCGCGATCCAGGAGGCCGAAGCAAATCTGAAGAAAATCCTGCCCATTTAAAGAGTTAATCCGACCTTCCCGCGAAAGCCAAGAGATCTCCGACCTTCTCGTCTACCTTGAGGACGCTGCGCCGCGTGCGCGCGTCACTGCGTTCGGCCTTGCGCTGGCAGCGGCGGACGAAGACACGTCCGAGGGGGCCGTCCACGCCCATCCCGGCACGCGTCATCGCCGAGACGAGCGCGCCGAAGACGACGGGGCAATGCGCGCGCATCAGGTCGTCGTCGACGGCCAGGTGCGCTTCGACCACGCCGGGATCGCCCTGCCGACCGGACCGCCCGGCGAGCTGGCGGTCGATACGGCGCGACTCGTGGCGCTCGGTCATCACGACGTGCAGTCCGCCCGCCGCCGCGACGCCGGGCGACAGGATGATGTCGGTCCCCCGCCCCGCCATGTTCGTGGCCACCGTGATCGCCCCGTCCTGCCCGGCAAGCGCGACGATGTCGGCCTCTTCCTTGTTCTGGCTCGCGCTGAGAACCCGGTGCGGCAGCCCGGCCTCGGAGAGGTGGCGGCTCGCCACTTCCGAGGCCGCGACGGAGCGGGTCCCGATCAGCACTGCGCGCCCCTCGGCATGGGACTTCGCCGCCGCCGCGACCGTCGCGCGCCACTTGGCGTCCTGCGAGGCGTGGACGCGGTCCGCCAGTTCCCGGCGCCGGACGGGTCGGTGGGTCGGGACGGAAACGACGCTCAGCCGGTAGACCGACCAGAGTTCGCCGCGGATATCGACCGCGGTGCCGGTCATCCCCGACAGGCGCACGTAGCGCCGGAAGTACGCCTGGTAGCTGATCTTGGCGCGGGTGACGTTCCGGTCCGTCAGCTCCACCCCCTCCTTGGTCTCGATCAGCTGGTGCAGGCCCTCCTCCCACGACCGGTCGCTCATCAGGCGGCCGGTGAATTCGTCGATGATGTGCACCTTGTCATCCATCACCAGGTATTCGTGGTCCCGGCGGAAGACGTGGATCGCCGACAGCGCCTTGGTCATCAGCTCCTCGCGCCGCAGCTTGCCCCGCCAGATGCCCCCGGCCTGCGCCCCGATCAGGTCCAGCCGTTCGGACCCGGCGGGCGTCAGCTCGATCTGGCGTTCGTCGACGCGGTGGATGAAATCCCTCCCCTTCACCAGCGCCGCCGCGAAATCCAGCGCCTCGCGGTAGCTGGCCAGCCGCGCGTCGTTGTCGCCGGCCTGTTCCGCGATGATCAGCGGGGTCCGCGCCTCGTCCACGAGAACGCTGTCGGCCTCGTCGACGATGGCAAAGCAGAGCCCACGCAGCAGCCGGCGCTCATTGCCGAGCTTGCGGTTGCCGCTGATCGCCAGCCGGTCGCGCAGGTAGTCGAAGACGACCTGCTTGTTGGAGCAGTAGGTGATGTCGGCGGCGTAGGCCGCCGCCTTCTCGTCCGCGCCCATCTCGGGGACCACGTGGGCCACGGTCAGCCCGAGAGCGGTGTAGAGCGGGGCCATCTCCTTGGCGTCGCGGGCGACAAGGTAGTCGTTGACCGTCACGACGTGCACCGGGATCCCCGCCAGCGCGGCCGTCGCGGCCGCCAGCGTCGCCGTGAGGGTCTTGCCCTCTCCGGTCGCCATCTGGGCGATCCGGCCATCGAGCATCGCCATCGCGCCGATCATCTGCACCGGGTAGTGCCGCTTGCCCATCGTGTGGAACGACACCTCGCGGATCAGGGCAAAGCTGGCCTCGATCATCGGCTTCGTCAGTCCCAGGCGGTGCATGTCCTCGGACAGCCGCAGCGCGCGGCGGGTGAGTTCCTCGAGCGGCAGCTCCTCGAGGTCCGCGCCCAACCGTTCGATGCGGGCGACCGAGGGCCGATAGGCCGAGGCACTGCTGCCCTTGATCTGCCTGAGGTAGCCGCCGACCTCCTGCGCCAGCTGGTCGAGCGCCGGAAGCGGCTCGGTCCTGCGCTCGGGGTAGAGGCCCGCGACCGGGCCCGGCCGCGCGGATTGGGGAAACCTTGTCATACCTCGAACCGCTCCAGGAAGAGCTGGCGCAGGTTCAGCAGGATCTGCGCGCCGAGCGGCTCGCGGCCGTGGTCGAACCGGACCGTGACGCGATGCCCGATGGAGACCTCGGGGTACGGGTTCCGGAACCGCAGGTCGAACTCGAAGATCCGGGCGAAGGCCTTGAGCCCGTCCGGGTCCGCCGGGTCGACCGCAACGCGCCCGCCCCCCGAGGTGCCGAGGGCCTGCGCCGGAAGCCGCGTCGTGCCACCGGGTATGGCGCGCAGCAGGTCGGCATGGATCGCATGGGCCTGCCCCAGGTCCGTGGGCCAGACCTCGACCCCGTTCCAGCGGCCGCGCACCAGCCCGACGGCGGCCTGCGCCACGACCACCCGCGCCTCGAGGAAGTCGGCATTGAGCACGTAGGCCGCCACCTCGCCCTGCGGCAGGAAGCGCCCGATCAGGTCGTCGCCCGCGGGCACGACGAAGGTGCCCGACGCCGGGCTGGTGACCACCAGCTTCTCGCTCCGCTCGCGCGCGTCGTCGAGGTCGGCGCGCGCCGCCGCGATGGCCTCGCGGATCGGCTCGGCCTGGCGCGGATCGCTCGACATCACCTGGGCCAGCCGTGCCTCCTGTTCGGCCAGCCTGGCCTCGAGCACCTGGACCTGCGCGACCAGCAGCGGATCGGTCCCCCGGATGATCGGAGAGCCCTGCTCGACGTGATCGCCCGGGCGCACCAGGAACGCATCGACCCAGCCCGGTGCCCCGGTCCGCACGACTGCGCTTTCCGGCGCCTTCACGATGCCCTCGGCCATCGTGGCATAGGGCACCGGCACCGCGAATAGGACGACCAGCGCGGCCCCCACCAGCCCGGCCGTGACCGCCCGCGCCCGTCCGCGCTGGCGCCCCAGTCTCGGATCGCTCATGACGAATTTCCCTATCTTGAACAGCGGCAGGACGATCTGCGTGAAGGCCGCCCAGAACGCGAGGATCACGCCGACGAAGAAGAACCGCGTCGCGACGAAGAGGATGATCGCGAACATGATGAACATGCGGTAGACGAAGCTCGCCGTCGCGAAGAAGAAGAACCACGGCGCCTCGCCCGGCGCGCGGACCGGGTTCTCGGCCTCCTTCATGCCGAACAGGTGGCGCTGGAAGAGATAGGCCATGTACTTGTTCGCGCGTGTCCCGAGGTTCGGGATCTCGACCCCGTCGGCGAGCACGTAGTAGCCGTCGAAGCGCAGCAGCGGATTGCCGTTGAACAGCAGCGAGGACGCGCCGCAGATCAGGATCACGTTGAAGGCGATGGCCCTCACGATGCCCTGTTCGACCTCGGCCCAGACGATCACGGCGATCGCGGCCAGGAACAGCTCGACGATGATGCCCATTGCGCTGACCAGCATCCGGCGGTGCTTCTGCGGGAACGAGATCGAGTCGGAGGCATCGACATAGGGGATCGGCATGAAGACGATCAGCATCACCCCCATCTCGTGCACGTCGCCGTTCCACTTCTTGACCGCGTAGGCGTGGCCCAGCTCGTGGATCGCCTTGACGACCGGGTAGATCAGCCAGACCAGCAGGATGTTCGACGCGGTCAGCACCCTGTCGGCGACACCGGTGGTCAGCCCGTCCCATTCCAGCGCCGCGACCACCACGCCCCAGACAAGGACCGTCAGCCAGACCAGTGCGCCGAACCTGGAGAAGATCGGTGCGACAAGCGGCATGGTGCGGGTGACGAACCTGTTCGGGTCGATCAGCGGGATACGCAGGGCCAGCGGGCTCCAGAGCTTCTGCTTGATCTCGCCCAGCTGAACCTTGCGGCTGCGGCGGAACAGCTCTTCCTTGTCGGCCATCACGTCGGCGATCAGCAGGTCGGACGAATGAAGCTGCGACATCAGGCGGATGAACTCGTCCTGCGTCGGCGCGTCGTCCCCGAGGCGGTCGCAGGCGGCCATCCAGATATCGCTGACGCTGTTTTGGCCGTTCATCATCCCGATCAGTTGCCGGGTCGCGGCGCTGAACCGATGGCTCTTGCCGGTCAGCGGGTCGCGCAGGATGTACCAGACCTGGTCACGGTAGACATGGCGGTCGGTGACGACATGCTGGCGCAGGGACGGCCTGAGGTCGGCGACCCTGTACCAGTGTTCGCTGAACAGCTTGTCAGCCATTCGGCCACCATTTCCAGAGCGTCATCCGCGCCCACCAGATCGCCCGGTGCGTCCAGATCCAGGCATAGCGGCGGTCCTCGATATCGATCTTGGCGACGCCCTCCATGCCCGGGCGCATCACCTCGTCGAGGTCCAGAAGCTCGCCCTCCACGCGGAACAGGTTCAGCCCCTCCTTCACCTCGGCCACCGGCGTCAGCTTGGTGACGCGGAAGCCGAAGCTCCGATCGGGCGCGGCCGACAGGACGATGCGGGACTCCTGCCCTTCTTCGACAAAGCCGATGTCCGCCTCCTCGACTTCGACGATCACGCGGTACCGGTCGAGCGGGGCGACTTCGAACAGAACGTCCCCGCGCCCGACGGGCGAGCCGAGCGACTGGGTCAGGTCGCCGCTGGTGACGACACCGTCGAACGGGGCCAGGATCTCGGTCCTGGCCAGTTGTTCGTCGATCAGCATGAGCCGCGCCTCGGCCCCCTCGATCTGGGCGCGGATGATCTGCGCCTCGGGCAGGTCCCCCTCGACGAAGGCCGTCCGGTATCCCTGGTCGTATTGCGCCTTCTCGCTCAGCCAGCGGACGCGTTCGAGCCTGAGTTCGCTGTCGTCGAGGCGGGCCAGCGTCTGTCCCGCCGCCACGATGTCGCCCGGCCGCACCTCGGCGCTCTCGATGAATCCGTCCATCGGAGAGGTGACGACCCGCCGCACCACGCCTTCGAGCCGGGCGTCGCCGGAGACGCGGAACTGGCCGGTGGCAAAGACCAGCACCAGCACCACGCAGGCGGCCGCCACTGCCGCCAGTTTCCAGGCCATGTGGCGCGGGCCGAATACCATCCGCAGTCCCGACCCGACGCTGCCGGCCGCCTTGGACATCAGCCAGCGGTCGTTCAACCGCTTGGCTTCGAGCGACGGTGCCACAAGCGCGGCGAGCTGTTCCACCAGCGCAACATCGGCCTCGGGGAACGGGGTTTCACGTTCCAGGACGATCGCGCCCGTCGTGTCCGCGTCGACATGCAGGGGCACGGTCAGGACAGCACCGCTGCCGCCCTTGGCGACAAGCGCCTGGTGCGCGGACGTCGCGTGCTTGGTCACCGTGCCCTCGGGCGACGGGATGCGGATGCGGGCCTGCTGTTCGATCGCCTCGTCCATCGCGGCAGAGATCGCCTGCACCAGGCCGCTGCGCGCCTTGACCGTGGCGGTGTTCGATATCGCGTCGGTGCGCGCGGTCCGCCGTTTCACGTGGCCGATGCTGACGCGGGTGCACTGCAACCGGTGCGCAAGTTCGGCCGCGAGGGAATTTGCCGCGGCCTTGTACTTCATCTCGGAGGCGGCCGAGCTCAGCAGGCCGAGGATCGCCACGAGCTGTCCGCGATCCCCCGGATGCCCGCGGCGCACCAGCGCCTCGACCCAACCGGCGCCCCACTGAAGCTGGCGCATCACCCGGTTGGCATCGACGTCGCGGCCCGGATGCAGTTCAAGCGCCACGACCCCGGCCAGGGCGTCGTCGATCACGATCGGCAGGGCGAAGGCGGCGGGGCTGCGATCCTTGGCGGGCCGCACGATCCCGCGCCTGGCCGAGGCCGCGCGTTCGGTCGTCATGACCAGCGTCGGGCTCGGCACGGCATCGGCGGGCCGCAGGGCGACGGGGGACAATTGCCCACCGTCCGGGCCGGCCATCAGCAGCGTCGCCGCACGGACGCCCCCCATCTGCCGGCACTGGAGGTCCAGCCACGCGACCGCGAAGGCCTCGACCGACGGCGCCGCGCCGAGCCGGGCCCAGATCTCGGTATCGAGGAGGACACTTTCGTCCCCGGCAATCTCGTCGGGCGCTTCGCCCGTAGTGACCTTCACATTCATTCTGCGGCTTCGATGTACACCGGCTTGCCACGCTCACGTTTCCAGTCGATCAGGCCGGAGGTGTCAGCGGGTTCGTCTTCGTTCAGGACAAGGTACTCGGCGGTGCCGGTGTCGGTGTCCTCCAGTCGCGTCAGGCCCGTCGTGGTGTCGAAGGCAAGGAACTCTCCGGTGTCGATCCGCGTGCCTTCCTCGAGCACGGGCTCCATCGCCGCCAGGGCCGCGTCGTGGTCGTAGCCCACGACATGGCCGATCTCGTGGATCAGGACACTGAGGAGGTCGATCTGGCCCTCCGCCTCGGGATCGGCGGCAACCAGGCTGCCGTCCTCGCCCATCATGTACTCGCTGCTGTCTTCCGGCGTGAGGTCGACGAACCAGCCGTGGCCTGCCGCGTCGCTGTCCAGGGTGATGACCGTGCCCGAGGTCTCGGCCAGCACGGTGCCGCCAAGGTCACCCGAGATCAGAACGATGTCGGCGAGAAGCTCAAGTTGCTCGTCCGTCAGCAGGCCCGAGTTCACCCAGAGCTCGACGGCTGCGTCCAGCACGTCGCCGACCGGGTCGGCCGTCACATCGATCTCTTCCGCGCCTTCGCCGACACTGGTCGCGTTCAGGGCCGCGGCCGCATCGTCGTCCTCGATGAACTGCGGATCGTTGGTGCGGTAGTGAACGCTGCCGAAGCTTGCGCCCAGCCCGGTTGCGATGAGGCCGGACGCACCATCGACCACCACGCTGTTGTAGATGTAGGTCATCACGGCGACGGCCGGTGTCGGGGTCGCGGTCTCCTCGGTGACGGTCAGGGTGACGACCGCGCCGCGCAGGTCGAGCGCGAGGCGATAGTCGGTGCCGGCGTCGAAATCGTGGCTCGACACCGCGTCGATGAAGGTGCCCCGCGTGGTGCGGTGCCCGATGATCACTTCGTCGGTTTCGACGGACAGGATGGCGAACTTGTAGTCCTCGGTCCCGTAGCGGTCGAAGACGATCCCGCCGGAGGCACCGGTGCTGAGGACGGCATCCACGAGGATGACCGAGCTTGGCAGCACGATCGGGGCGAAGTCGCGAAGCGCGACATCCTCGCCCGGAACCGGCACGCCGACGAGGGCGCCGGCCCCCAGCGACCAGACGCCGGTGTCCCGGTCTCCGAAGAGCGGCGCCGCGGTGCCGTCGAAGGTGTCCTCGACCTCGAAGGTTATGTCGGGCGGCAGGACCTGCACGCGGACATCGTCGATCCGCGCGACGGAGTTCTGCGCCCCCAGACCGATCATGCCGGCGTTCAGGCCGTAGCTGTAGCCGTCCACGACCCGCGCGGCGAAGGTATGCGACAGGACCTCGGTCCCATCCACGACCAGCGTCGCCGACGTTCCGTTGACCGAGAGCAGTAGGTGGTAATCCTGGTCCGGCTTCAGACGCGCCGGCGTCTCGGTGACCATGTGCCAGCCGGTCGCATCGCGGTAGCCGATCTGCATCTTGTCGCGCGACACGTCGATACCGGCAAACTTGAAGTCGGTCTCGTTCTGGTAGTCGAACAGCAGGAACGCGTTCGACTTGAGACCGCCGGTCGGCTTGCCCGCGTTGATGGTGGCGACAACCTCGAAGTAGGACGGCAGCGCATCCTCGACATGCATGATGCCCGAGGCGTCTCCGCCCGACGCTTCGGGGCTGACCTCGAAGCGGTTCCTGGACACCTTCCAGGTGCCCGTGTCCGCAAGGAAGTTGACCTCGTTCGGATCGTTGAAGGTCGCGCGGACCAGGACGTCGCGGGCCCCGCCGGGAATGTTGCCCGGCTGGATATCCGCTGGCGATCCGGTCTGGTCCTGCCAGTCCTCGTCCTGCTGCTGCACCAGGCCGATCTCGCCGTCGGGCTCGCCGTTGCGCGCGATGCGCTCGGCCGATGCGCCTTCGTCGTAGGCGCGCGTCATGTCCGCGCCGCCCGCCGCCGAGAGATCGTAGAGGTACTGCTTCAACGCCGGCTGCAGCGCACGCGACACGGTGCCCTGCCCGAACGGCGCAAACGGCACGATGTACGAGTTGAACTCGCCCGCCCAGTCGATCAGGCGGTCGCCGCCGGTGTTGGCCAGCAGCACGTCGCGCCCGGCCCCGCCATAGGCCATGTCCTCGTAGCTGGCGACGCCGATACCGCTCAGGCCGTCCGGGCTGGTGTTCGCGCCCCCGTCGGTGTCGAGGTCGTCGTCCCCGCCCAGGAGGTCGTCGCCATAGCCGCCCCACATGTCGTCGGCCCCGGTTCCGCCGTAGATCCAGTCGTTGCCGAGGTCGCCGAAGATCACGTCGTCGCCGTCGGTGAAGACGGAGCCGTTCACCGCAGTCTCGTCGGTCGCGTAGCCGTCGGCGGCGTCGAAGTTCAGGATGAACTCCTGGCCGATCTCGCCGGGCAGCGCGAATTCCCAGACCCCATTCGCGGTGCGCACGACCGTCACGCGGCTGCGCGGATCGTACTCGTTGTAGGCCGCGAACTCGCCCTCGCGGCCCAGCAGCAGGTTGCCGTTCTTGGGATTGCTCTGCTCGGACCCGCGACCGTAGCCGAGGATGTCGCCCGGGTTGAAGAGGAAGGCGTCGTCAGCATCGCTGGCGGCCTGGATGTCGAACGGCAGGCCGTCGGCATCCGGGTAGTAGATCGAAAGAGCCTCCGCGCCCGAGATGGCGTCGTCGCCGTAGCCGCCGTGCAGGAAATCGTCGCCGAGACCACCGAAGATGATGTCGTCCGCCTCGGTCAGAGACTGGTCGGTCGTCTTGGTCCAGTCCGCATCGCCCATGTCCAGGCTGAAGGGCGTCAGGTTGACCGACTTCTTCAGATCGCCCTGCACGTGGATGGTCGAAATCTGGAACGGCCCCGCCGCCTTGATCACCTCTTGCGAGACCCCGGCGATCCCGTAGAGCGCCTCGGAGATTGCCGCCGCGTCCGAGTTGCGGCTGGTGTAGATCCGCCCGTCGTCGCCGATCACCCCGTCGATCCCGGTCCCGCCCGAGATGAAGTCGTGGCCGACGCCGCCGATGATGTCGTCGTTCGCGCCGTCACCCAGAAGGATGTCGCCGCCGAGTTGGCCATAGATCTGGTCGTCGCCGCTTTCGCCGTGGATCTCGTCCGCGCCGCCCTGGTCGAGCGCGGCCGCGACCGGGTCGAAATCCGCCCCGCCCATCGTGTAGTCGATCAGGTCCACCGCCCGGACCCGCACGCGGTAATCGCCGCGGCCCTGGTCGTAGGTGAACTCGCGCGCCGCGCCGTCGGTGTCGACGATGCGGAAGATGCGCGCGTTGTCCCCGGCGATCACGTCCGCATCGCGTCCGTGCTCGACGATGTCGACGTCCTTCCCGGCATTGCGTGCGATCTGCGTGCCCGCGCCACCGAAGATGATGTCGCGGCCGTCGCCACGCTCTTCGAGCAGGTCGAGGCCGAAGAGGTCGGAACTACCGCCGATCAGGTCGTCCTGCCCGAGACCGCCGAAGATCACGTCGTCCCCGGCGTTGCCCTCGATGTAGTCGTCTCCGTCGGTGTCGACGTTCGTGCCGTGGTCGTAGATGTTCTCGACCGAGGCGCTGAGAAGCAGCTTGGCAAAGTCGTCGGAGGTCGTGTCGCCCTCGCGTGCGGCCGCCACCTCGACGGTGATCGCGCCATCGCCCTGGACCGTGTCGTCGCCGTGCTGGCCAAAGATCATGTCGGCGTCGAGACCACCGGCGATGAAGTCGTCGCTGAAGGTCCGCTCACCCGCGATCTCGGCATGATCACCCGCGTAGAGGTCGATCTGGAACCCGGCCCACATCGGGTCCTGGTCCGGATCGGCGTACTGGACGTCCATGTTCAGCATGCTCTCGCCGTCGGCGATCGCCTCGACATCGCCGGTCGCGTTCGTGCGCACGTCCTCGTCCCGGCCCTCGGAATAGAGCCGCTCGCCCAGCAGGGCGCGGAAGCGCGGGTCGGTCACGATCGAGGTGGTGCGCCTGTCCACCGTGCCCGCGTTGCGGGTCACGATCCCGGCGTCGCCCAGGATCAGGTCGCGATCGGTGTAGAACGCGACGAGCGGGATGTGGATGATGTTCGCCCCGTCCAGGAGGTCGATGGCCGCGCCGTCGCTGTCGTCGGCCGCACCGCCCAGGATCAGGTCGTCGCCCAGGCCACCGCGCACGATGTCCGCGCCGCCGCGGGTCGCGTCGAGCCCGTCGTTCCCGAGGTCCAGCTGCGCCTCGTCGAGGTTGAACACCGCGTCGGGCATCCGGACGACACCGTCGGTGAAGTCCCCGGCCCCGCCGCCGCCGAAGCGCATCAGCATGGTCGTGCCGTCGCCGGCCGTGACCCGGCCGCCGTCACCGAACAGGATATCGGCATCCAGGCCGCCGCTGATGTCGTCGTCGCCCCGGTCGCCGAAGACGACGAGCGGCACGTCGGTTGCCCCGCTGACCTCGATGCCGTCGAATGTTCCGGCGGCATCGACGGTATCGTCGCCCTCGCCCGCCTGCACGACCAGCAACGCGGTCGAGAGGTAGCCGTCGGCGCCGTCCCGTTCGAGGCCGGCGGTCAGCGTGTCGTCGCCCGCACCCAGGTCGACGATCATCGTCTGGCGCAGCGGCAGGCCGTCCTCGGTCAGGCCGTCGCGCTGGAACATGTCCAGCAGCGTGACGTCATCCGCCCCGCGTCCGGCAAAGATCCGGACCGCCTCGGCGAAATGGCCGTCGTCCGAGGCGCCGAAGCGGATGGCCCCCGTCGCCAGTCCGGTGAGCGCCAGTTCGACGCCGTCGCCCGCGTAGCCGTCGAGCACGACACCGGTCTTGGCGGTCTCGCTGCTGGCATCGCTGATCCAGAGGCCGTGCCGGCCGTCGCCCGCCGCGATGTCCAGGTCGCCGGTGATCCCGTCGAGATCCCCGGACAGGAAGTCGAAGGCGAATACCGGGTTCAGCGAGTCGTACCCGTGACGCACATCGTTCGTCTGATTCGGCTTCAGCCGAGCGTCGAGGTCGGCATCGGACGAGACGAAGACATGTTCTGCCGCGCCCTTCACGCCGCCATCGCCCAGCTCGACCCGGGTCTGCGCGGTCGTGCCCTGCACGTTGAAGATGTCGTTGCCGGACCCCATCACGATGTCGAGCGTCTCGACCCCGTGGTAGCCGACGCCGTCCATCCGGTTCTCGACCGTGATGTCGCCGTCGCTGCGGTTCTCGACCACGAGGTGGGCCGCACCCGGCCCGCCGTCGATGCCGCGCAGGACGCCCTGGAAGCGGACCATGTAGACGTCGCCATCCGCACCGGCGAACTTCTCGACCGAGACGTCATTGGCGAAGCGGGATTTCAGCAGCGAGATCTGGAGCGCGTTCTCGATATCCTCGGCGGTTGCCCCGACCTCGAACCAGTCCTCGACGAAGATCGGATCGTCACCGCCGCCAAGCGCAAGGCCCAGCCGGAAGGTTCCGGTCGTGGCATCGACCTTGACCAGTTGGGTGTCGTTCAGCGCGGGTTCGGTGCTGCCCTCGACCAGGGTCGAGACCAGGACCTGCGCCTCGCCGCTGACGGACAGCGCTTCGACGTTGCCGCCACCGGCGAAGGCAACCGCGTAGAGCCCGGTTTCGACCTCGATCACGGTCACGGTGATGCCGGCGCCGGCGACGGCCTGGATGGCCGCGCGCAGGGTTTCGGCGGTATCGATCGTGGCATTCTGCGCGGCCGCCGGGATCAGCGGCGTACGCTCGCCGTCGAATGTCAGCGCGAAGGCCGGGTAGCCGGTGTATTCCACCGTGATCTCGGCCCCTGCGCCGGCGGTCAGGGTGACCACCCCGTCCGCATAGGCGTAGGCGGTGGTCGCGACGCCATCGACGGTCACGACCAGGACCGGTGCGGGATCGGTCGACGAGGCCGGGACCGGCAGGCGCGCCAAGTCGAAGCTTTGTTCGCCGTCGACCAGCGCGACGAAGTTGTCCGCGCGCGGCACCTCGGGGCCGACCTCGCGCAGGTCGACAAGCTGGATCTCGGGGCGTTCGACGGTCTGGACGCCGTCGCGGCGGGTGTAGACCTCGGCGATCACCTCGACGTTGGTCTCGTCCGCGACCGAGCCGTCGCCGTAGATCGGCGTGGCCAGGTCTATGTCGGTGAGCACCAGTTGCGCGACATCGCGCCCGGTCAGGTTGCCCTGGAAGCGGACGACGAAGATCGATCCCTGGTTGGAAAGTCCGGCGGTGTAGTCGACCTCGACGTCGAAGTCAGCGTCGCGGCTGTAGGTGACGGCAAAGGTCTCGTCCGAAGCCCGTTCGCCGACGAAGAACACGCGGGTACCTGAGAAGACGTAGTCGACGCCCTCTTCGAGCGGCGCGCCTCCGGACCCCGAGATCCCGACCACGAGATCGGCACGCGGCTCGTAGCTGAGAACGATGAACTGGCGGCCCAGCTCGTCGCGCTCGGGCGACAGGCCGACATCGGTCTCGGCGGCCGGAACGAGGTGCTGCAGTGGTGTCACCAGGCCGGTCGCGCCGTCGAGGAAGGTCACCGTGGAGCCGTCGAGGCGATAGGACCCCGCGGCCAGGGTCACCCAGCCGGTGCCCATGTTCACGCGGACGGTCAGGCTGTCGCTGCCGCCGATCGCATGGCGGGAAAGGTCGATGCTCTCCGTCGCGGTGCCGAGGGTGAAGGCATCGCTGCGGGCCTCGGTCTCGGGGTCGGCATCGCGCATGTCGGTGACGGCCACGTCGTCGACACCGATGTTGGCCAGCCCTTCGAGGGCCTTCTGAAGCTGCCCGGCCGAGATGTCGTGGTTCAGGGGGCCGGTCTGGTCGAACACCTCGTAGCTGTAGGAGACCGAGAACGCCTCTTCGCCGCGGATGATGTCGAATTCCACGAGATTGCCCGTGACGGTGTAGCCGCCGTCGAGGACCACGCCATCGGCCGAGACGACAACCGCCGCCGGATCGACCGGCACCTCGGCCAGTTCGAGCGACGTGGTCTCACGTGCGCCGCCGACCGGTGTCTCGATCTCGAAGACCTCCTTGGCGCTGCGCGTGCCGGTGAAGGACAGGCGGAAGGTGCCGTCCGAGGCGCGGATGACGACCACCTGCTCCTCGTTCACGCCGCCCATGCCGAGCCCGGTCACCGCGTCTCGGGTCAGGGTGCCAACTTCGCTCGCGGTCTCGTCGGCATCGGTCAGCGTCACGCTGTCCGCGCCTTCGCCGCCGTCGATCATCAGCAGCGCCTGTATATCGTCGAGGTCGCTGGTCGCGCCGAGGTCACCGAAGAGGTTCACGCCCTCGCCGACGAGGACGCTGTCGTCCCCGCGGCCAAGCCGCAGGGTGGTCGTGCCGAAGATGGCCTGGACGTCGATCCTGTCGCCCTCGGCCCCCTCGGGTTCGTTGCCCGACAGGATCAGCGTGGCACCGGAATGCGTGCTTTCGATCGTCAGGTCGTCGCTGCCCTGGCCCAGGTGCAGCTCGAGCTCTTCGAAGTTGCCGTAGGTGATCCCGCCCGGCAGCCGCTGGCCGCCGATGGACGTGTCGGGCCCCATGCCGAACCCGGTCAGCCGGGTCGCGGTCAGCGTGCCTTCCTCGTCGCGCAGGGAATCCTCGTTGAAGACGGCCAGCAGGTCGACCTGGTCTTCCTCGGCGGCAAAGAAATTCTCGCTCTTCTGGGTGATCGCGAAGGCGCGGTCGGTGATGTCGTCCGAGAAGGCCTCGTTCACGGTCAGGACCGTGTAGGTGTCGTCGATCTGCTCGGCCTTCAGGATCAGGCGGAACTGGCCCTTCAGCACCGCGCCGCCGGGCACGTCCTGGTCCACGATCTCGAGGGTCCGGCCCTCGAGGTCGATGAATTCCGGCATGTCCTCGGTCAGGACGGTGATCCGGTTCGGCACCTCGGTTTCGACCGAAACGATCTCGCCGTCGGAGGCATGCTGGTTGATTTCCTGCGGCAGCATGACCGGCGCCGGGAGGCCGCCCGCGGTCCCCTGGCCACCGGCCCCGTCGACCAGAAGCGGGCCGCGGATCCGGTTCAGGACGTGGCGGCTCTCGGCGAACTGCTTGGTGTCGCCGCCGTCGATGAAGCCGTCGTCGATCGCCGCGACGTAGATGGTCTGCGGCACGTTCCAGTTCGACGCGTCGAAGGTCACCTGCGTCTGCGAAAGATAGACCTGGTCCTCGAAGGACGCGATGTCCCCGCGCGTGGTCTTGGTGTGACGGGCGTTCAGGTTGATGACAACCTCGCCCTCGGGCATCTCGGACAGCACGATGGTGTAGCTGTCGGTCAGCGGCTCCTGCGCGAAGTCGAGCACGGCATAGGTGCTGCCGGCCTCGGGCGCCATGTCGTAGGCCACCGTCACCGTGCCGGTCACCAGCTGGCTGAAGACGATCAGGTCGCCCTGAACCTCGTAGTAGAGATCCCCGGTCGCGACCGATTTCTCGAGAACCTCGGTGTCGGTCTCGCCCGCGCCGACGATGACCGACGCGATGCTTTGGGGCGCGCCGCGCAGTTCGAACACGTCCTCGGCGAAGTCGTAGGCGAAACTGTCGGTCGTCGCGGTGACGAGCGGCGTTTCCAGCGTGACGGTGGTGCCGCTGATCGACGCGATGCGGGCCGATTGTCCGGCACCCGCACCGCCGGTCAGGACGAGGCTCATGCCGTTCGCGATACCGGACACGTCGGACAGCGTCAGGGCGGTCACGACCGTGACGCCGTCGATATCCGCCGTGGTGACACCGGTCACGGTGGCGCTGCCGTCGGCGCCGACGACATAGACGCGTTCGCTCTCGACCAGGTCGGTGGAACCGCCGGTTTCCCGGACGATGACATTCGGCGCATCGTCGTCGATCACCTCGACATCGAGGCGCGGGGTGAAGGCGTTGTTGAAGCCGTCCACCGCGTAGTCGTAGTGGACCCGGATCTCGCCATCGCGGAAGACACTGTCGCCATCCGCGTTCACGAACATCACGACGTTGCTTTCGACCACGAAATCGGTGGTTTCCAGCGTGATGTAGGCACCGCCGGCCGTGTCGGACACGCGTGCGTT
Organism: Pseudooceanicola sp. LIPI14-2-Ac024; assembly: GCF_042188925.1. Classification (GTDB taxonomy): domain Bacteria; phylum Pseudomonadota; class Alphaproteobacteria; order Rhodobacterales; family Rhodobacteraceae; genus Pseudooceanicola. The sequence goes on along the minus strand of NZ_CP170102.1, from coordinate 3,342,134 downwards.
GCCGTCGGCCGGGATGGTCGCACGGCTGTCGACGAGGTTGCCGCCGTCGATCTCGAGCAGCGGCTGCCCCATGCCGCCGAGCGCACCGATGAACTCGATGGACCAGACGAAGGGATCGGTCGTGCCGTCACCGCCCCGCAGGACCGACACGTTGCCCGCACCGATGGTGCCGAGCGCCTCGAGCGCGAGGGTCAGGTCTTCGGCCGAGATCGCGAAGGACAGGGCATCCGTGGTGGCGCCCTTGAAGCCCAGCGTGAAGGTGCCGCTGGTGACCTCGGTGTCGACCGAAACCTCCTGCAGCGCATTGCGCGCCTCGATCGTCACGCCGCTGACAAGGTCGGTGCCGTCCGCATCCAGCGTCGGCTGGCCCTTGGTGAAGGTCAGGACGAAATAGCCGTCGATGTCCTTCACGACCTGCACGTTCGGATCGCCGGCCGGGAAGGTCGCCGATACCGTCTTGCCCACGCCGGACAGTTCGCCCAGCGCCTCGCGGATATCCTCGGCCGTCGCGTCGTAGTCGAGCGCGAGGGTGCGTTCGCCGCCGACCCCCAGGACGAAGGTCCCGCCGACCAGGCCGTCGGCCAGGCGCAGTTTCTGGACCGATCCGTCGGTCGACGTGTTGATCACCGTGACCTGCCCGCCAACCACCGGCTTCTGCGACAGCAGCAGGCGCGGCGTCTCTTCGCCGTCCTCGATGACGTAGGTATCCGTGCGCGACACGACCTCGCCGACGTCGGCGCTGGTCAGCACGGTGGTGATGATCTGGAACTGCGGCCCCTCGACGGTCGTGTCGTCGGTGGCCTTTACCGTCACCTCGACAGGATCGCTCCAGTTGGCCGACGTGAAGGTCACAACGTACCTGCCGTCGATCATCGCGCCCCGGGCGCCGGCATCGATCACGACCTCTCCGTCGGTCTCGAGCGCGACGTAGACGTCCGCACTCGGCTGGCGGGTGAGCTTCAGTTCGTAGGTGTCAACGCTTCCAGCCTGCTCGAACACGGCGGTCATCGGTTCGGAGCCGTCGTCGGCGGTCTCGATGATCGCCAGCCCGGCACGGTCGTTGTCGGTGATCAGGACAGGCAGCGCCGGCAGGGCGAGCCCGTCGTACTGGGTGATCCGGAACACCGTGGTGCCGTCGAGTGCCTTGCTCCAGGGCTGGGTCACGGTGATCCGCCCGGGCACCGGTACGCCGAGTGCATCCAGAAGCGGGTCGTCCACGATGCGCGACTGCCCGAGGCCGGTGCCGCCGACGATCTCGATCCGGGCGCCCGCGATCGCGTCCAGGTCGATCCCACCCGCCGAGGCGCTGTCGAAATGGAAGGTCCGCGTGGCCAGCCCGGTCACTGTGCCGGTGAACCGCACCGGCGTACCGGACGGGTCCACGTTGCCATCCGCGTCGAGGAACACGGGCTCGCCCTCGTCCTCGAGCACGTAGAGGGTCGCGAGGCTTGCGTCGGTGTAGATCGCGTAGGTGCTGCCCGCCGCGATATCGATGGTCCAGGCCGCGTCGACCGTCAGCGTGTTCATCGTGTTCGAGATGATCTGGTGCGCCTCGGTCTGCGAACCGTCCGCGGTCGTGACCACGAGGTAGAGCCCTTCGAGCCGGGTCCCGATCTCGGTGTCGCCCTGGACACCGAAGTTCGCATTCTCGTCCCGGAAGGTGTCGTTCACGACGCCGTATCCATCGGTCGTGGCGCTGCCCGCCGGCGGGGTCGAGACGACGCCGCGCACGGAATCCCCCAACGTCAGCCGGACATCGTCACCGGCAGACGGAGTCCGCCCGTCGGCCCAGACGCTCTCGAACGTCAGCGAAAGCGTGTCGCCGGACCATTCGTAGGCGGTCACGACGCGGCTCAGGCCTTCCGCGTCGCCCGAGGTGACGGCGAGGACGGTGCCGCGCAGTTCCTCGGTCTTGGACACGTCCGCCGCGTCGAGGACCAGCGTGTTCGTCCCGATTGTCGCGTCGGACTGGACCGTCGCGGCCGGGGTGTCTGCGCTGGTCACGGTGTGGGTGATGCCGCCGAAATGGGTGCCTTCGGCGCCGGTATCGTCGAGCGCCTGCATGAAGACGGTCTGGGTCTTCCACCAGGCATTGTCGGCCAGGTCGTCGGCCGAGAAGACCAGCGTGACAGTGCTGGCCGCGCGTCGGAACTGGTGTTCCGACGGCGACGCGGCATCGGCCAGCGTCAGCAACGCCCCGGTGTTGAGGTCGCGCAGCGCGAAGCTGGTCGTGTTGCCGGGCGCGGCGACGACCGCGTAGACGCAACCGCTCTGCAGGCCGCCAAGGTCGGCCTCGGTCCCGTTGTTGTAATAGACGACCTCGTCACCATCCTCGAAGCCGTGGTTCGCCTGAATAGCGTTTCCGGCGACCGCGAGAACCTCGACCGGGTCGAAGTCGTCCTCGTCTGCGCCGAGGATCAGGGTCCCCTCGCCCTGTGCGCGTTCCTCGGCAGGCGGCTGGTCCGCCTGCACGGTCACGACGACATCGCGGGTCGGACGACGGGTCAGAACGACGGTGTACTGCGCCAGGGCCAGCGTGGCCTCGTCCAGCAGCAGTTCGCCGCCCTCGGGGGTGATGCGGATCGCCGGTTCGTCGTTGTCGGCGATATTGGCCGAGATCCCGTCGATCCGGCCATCGTTGATGTATTCGACCCCGGTGGCGTCGATCCCGTGCGAGATCAGGCCGGAATGCCCGAGGAGGTCGTTGCTCGACACCGGCGGGGTGTCCCCCGCGACGAAGATGGAATCCGAGCCCAGTCCGCCCGTGACAAGGGTGGACAGGCCCGCGCCGGTCGACAGGACGAAGAAGCGGTCGTCGCCTTCGCCGCCGTCGGCGCGCAGCGCCTCGACCCCGACGAAGGAGACGTTGAGCCCACCGCCGTAGACGCCTTCGTCGGTGATGACGAAATCGTCCCCGAACTCGGTCCCGATTACGATGACGGTGTCATAGCCGTCGCCGCCATTGATCAGCACCGGCGCGTTGACGGCGTACTGCACGAGGTCCGCACCGCCGTCGCCCGAGATGTCCGTGCGTTCGCGGAGGTCATCCTGCGACCCGACCAGCGCGAAGGCCCGGACGGTGAAGGTATCGTTGTCGTCGCCGCCGTTCAGCGTCAGCACGGCGAGGTTGCGGAAGACGGTGAATTCGTCCTCGCCCGCGCCGCCGTTGGCGGTCAGCGCGAAGCTCACCCCGTTGGTCAGGAAGCCTCGCGTGGTCTCGGTGTAGTCCATGCTGTCGGCCGGATCGAGCAACCCGGTTTCGGCGTCGCGCGGGCTGTCGAACATCTGGCCGAACTGGAACCTGTCGTTGCCGATGCCGCCGTTCAGCGTGACCTTGGCCGCCGTGTCGTCGACCGCGAAGTAATCGTCGCCACCGAAGGCCTCGACCGTGACGCCGCCGTCCGTGCCGCCGGTGTAGTTGATGCGTTCGAAATCGTCACCGTTCGGGTCGAGCAACGCGATCATGCCGGTCGGGCTGGTGCCCGAGGCGGCCCGCAACAGGAAGGTGTCGTCGGCATTCGTGCCCAGAACGGTCAGGGTGTTGCCGTCGCCGATCGTGTCATCCACGTCGATCTCGGACTCTCCCGAACCGAAGAGCTGGATGATGAAACGGTCGGTCTCGGACCCGCCGATCAGCGACAGGCGCCCGATGATCTGGTTGGCCAGCGATCCCGGGTTGACCGTGATGACGTCGGCCCCGGCGTCGCCGTAGACGTAGGTCCGTCCGACGACGCGCTCGATGTCGATGGTGTCGCCGCCCGCACCGGCCCGCAGGATCGTCTGCCCGGCATGGGTGCCCAGCAGGTCGAGGCTGTCGCCCGCCTTGCCCAGCTTGACCTCGAGATTGTCGATGCCGGAATATGTCAGCCCGTCCTTCGACATGCCCAACCCGGTCAGCCTGGTCGCGGTCAGCACGTCGGTCGTACCGGAGCCGTCGGTATCCTCGGAGTCGTCGACGTAGAGCACGTCGCGCGTGCTCTCGGCCGCGCGGACCGAGATCAGCTCGACGGACCGCTCACGCAGGGCCGCATCGACGAACTCGATCTCGTAGGCGTAACCGGCAAGCTCGATCTGGTAGCCATCAGGTGCAACGGCATCCGCCGTCGCGACGAAATCTTCCGGCAACGGGTCGGCCGAGGGATCGACCCGCGCCGCCACATGGACCTCGTTCCGGATGACGGCGACGGCGTTCGCGCCGATGGTGCCGCCCCGGACGACCTTGCCGGACAGAACGGCGTTCAGGGCCGACTGGACCGCCCCGGCCGAGGCGCCGAACCCGAGGGGCGACGCGATCGAGACGCCTTCGAATTCGAGGATGAATGCCGCGCTGGCCGACACGGTCCCGCCTTCCAGCGTACCGATCACCGTCACGGTCTGGATCTCGTTCGCCGTGGTTCCGGGGGTCTCTGCCAGCCCGCTGGTCCGCTGCTGCAGAGACAGGCCGGACGCGCCCGCCCGCGTGACCGCGACCGAGAGGTCGAGATCACCGCCACCGACCACCAGGTGGTCGCCGATGTCGTTCACCGTCTGGGCGTCGGACCCGACGGTCACGGTGTCGGCATCCTGCCCGGTGGCCAGGTAGGTCTCTCCGGAAATCGACTTGATGTCCGCCGTGTCGTCGCCATTCCCCAGGTCGACGTAGGTCAGACCGTCATAGGTCGTCTCGATGGTCAGCCCGTCGTCACCGGATCCGAGATCGAGGTAGAATTCCGACAGGTTGAGATGGTGGATCTCGCCGACCGCCGCGCCGTCCACGGTATAGTGGGTCTCCAACGCGCCGTCGGTTCCGGTCGGAAGCTCCTCGCTGTCGAAGACCACGGTCTTGGCCGATGCCTCCATCGCGTCCGACAGGTGCAGCACGTCGTAGGACCGCAGGCCCGAGGTGTCAAATTCCAGCGGCGGGAAGTCGATGCCGCCGAGGTCGCCCTCGTAAAACACCGTGAAGAGCCCGGCGACGCTGTCATTGCCATCCTCGGACACCCCGGGAGCGACGACCACGTCGTCAAGCCCGAGCTTGCGCAGGGCGTTCTGGAACGCCAGCGCGATCTGCGCCTGGTCCCGTCCGTCCAGTTCGATGACCTCCGACCAGTCGCTGTCGTCCGACCGCACCCTCAGCGATCCGCCGTCCGCGTCGATCGAGAACGTCTGGATCTCTTTCGTCTGCACCGGCGAGCGCCCTTCCTCGACGATGGTGAGGCCGTATTCGAACGATCCGTAGAGCTGGATGTCGGGGATATCGAAACCCTCGATCGGCGCGCCGGGATCATCGTCCCGCTCCACCGTGTCGAAGGTGATCGTGTAGGCACCCGGCGTGGTCGGGTCCGAGGTCACCGTCACGTCCGTCACGCGGATCACGACGCCGAGCTCGGTGCCGATGTTCGTCGTGAAGGTGACCGGATCCGCCGCGGTCCATTCCAAAGCCTGCTCGATGGCCGCCGTGGTGGTCACGGCGTTCAGTGGATCAATGTTGCTGAGTGTCGCGTCTGTGCCGTTGGTCAGGCCGACGTCGAAGGTGAACGGACCGCCGCCGCCTGCCGCGATCTGAAGCAGGTCGAGGATCTGCACTTCGGAGACCGGCTCGGGCGAACTGCCCTGGTTGTCGGTGACGATGGCAACCGATCCGGTGCCCCCGTTGACCGTCATCTGTCCGGCGATCGGGTCGAGGCGCGTCGCTTCGCGCACGACGATATTGCCCGCGCCGTAGACGTCTTCCAGCGCAAGCTGGATCTCGGCCGCGCTTGCGCCGGCAGCAAAGGACACGCCGTTGTCGAGTTGCACGAGCCCGGACGAGAAATAGACCCGCGCCCCCGGGGGCGGTGTCTGCGCCTGGCCCTTCTTGTTCAGGAAGGTGATGTCCTGCCCCTCGCGCACCCAGAGGCCGCGATCGAGGATGACTCCGCCGACCTTGATATCGATGTCGCCGCCCGGGTCGACGGCCTGGACCAGCCGCAGCACCTTCTTGTCTTCGATCCCGTCTTCATCGACATCGATCGAGACGACGGAGCCGGTTTCGTCGGCCCTGTCGATCTCGAGGCGATGCACCTCGCCAAGCTTGTTCCTGTCGGTGCGCCGCAGGGTGCTGAGCATGATGGTCGCCCCGCCGGCCGAAGCCGGAAGCGCCATGTCCTTGTCGGCCAGATCGCCGGTAAAGATGAAATCGAGGAACCGCTTGGCGATGTCGAGCAGGCCGCCGCCGTCCACCCGGTCGTCGCCGGCACCGGTATCGACGTCGAGAATGCCGCTGGTCGAGCGGACGATCACCCGGTCGTCACCCTCGAAGGTCGACAGCGTGGTGAGGCCGGCATGGGTACCGAGGATGAGGAATTCATCGTCGAACGCGTCGGCATAGGCCTCGACATAGCCGTCCTGGTTGAAGGTCAGCGCATTGCCTTCGTTATCCGCCACGCGCTCGTCCCCGACGCCCAGCCACTTGCCGAGCTGGATGTTCAGTTCGGCCAGGCCGGAATAGAAGATCGCCTGGTCGGTCAGCCCGGTCAGGCTTTCCCCGGTCAGCACGCCGTCGCGGCTGTTGGTCTCGCTGCCCGACGCATCGACATTGGCCACGTCGGCCCCGGAGTCGCCACGGATCTCGAGCGTGATCTGGATATCGTCCAGCCGGCCGCGGAGGACCGAGGAGAAGTCGCCGAAGTCGGTCGGTGCGAGCGAGCCGAGGTTGATGGTGTCGAGACCGGCCCCGAGATCGACCAGCACCCACTGGTTGGCGCTGTCGGCGTTCGACCGCAGCGCCCTGACGTTGACGACGTCGTTGCCCGCGTTGGTGTTCAGCGTGAGGCTCGACGCGCGGAAGGTGTGCGCGAAGTCGATCAGGACGGTGTCGCCGCCCGACCCGAGATCGACGGTGAGCGCCGCGATGTTGCGGTACTCGACTTCGACCAGCATGCCGAAGCCGGACACGCGGTTGATCGACCGCGAAAGCGAGAAGAGCGCACCGGTGTTGTCCTGCGTGTCGTCGATGTCCGTGAACAGCAGGCTGTTCGTCCCGGCACCGCCATCGACCTGCAACGGAGTGCCGAACTCGGTCTCGCCGTCGATGTAGTCGAGCCTGCCGGACGCGTCGTTCGAAGACGCGGTGCGGCCGATGATGACACTGTCGTCCCCTTCGCCGCCCTTGACCTCGACTCGGATTCCGCCCGGGGTCTGGTCGAGGCCGAAGATATCATTGCCCCCCTGCCCTTCGAGCCGGATGACTTCGAGCCCGCTGTCACCGGTGCCGCCGAAGTTGATGACGACGTCGTCGCTGCTTGTGGTCGTGCCGGTCAGCAGGCGGATCTCGGTCGCCGTCATCGTCATGCGGTCGCCCGCAGTGTCGTAGCCCATGACTTCAAGCCGGTCGGTGCTGTAGCTCGGCCCGCTGTCCTGGATCAGGATCTCGCCGTCGATATCGGGGCTGTTGTAGACCACGTAGCGGTCTGAGCCGCGCCCGCCGTCGAGCTCCACCCCGTCCTCGTCCACCGCCGACAGCTCGAACCGGTCGAAGCTGCGGCCGCCGATGATCGTCTCGATGTCCAGCGACCCCACCAGCGCGCTGGTCAGGACCTTGACCAGGCTCGCGCTGTCCGCGTCCGACGAGCCGTCGAGGCCGCTGACGATCCCCGCCGTGGTGAACTGGTGCCGCAGGGCCGAGAAGACCAGGCTGAAGTCCATGACGTCGCCGCCGTGGTCCGGGTCGCCGGCAAAGCTGCCGCCGTCGGCCAGCGCGGGTTGCTGGGTGTCGGGATCCTCGATGATGACGTCGCGGCCCCAGTCGTCGTTGAAGAAGTAGCGGTCGTTGCCCTCGCCACCCTGCAGCAAGTCGTTGTCCAGGCCGCCGTCGATGACGTCGTCTCCGGTGCCGCCCTCGATGACGTCGCTGCCGTCGTCGCCCCAGAGAGCGTCGTCGCCGCCGCCGCCGCGGACGCTGTCACGGCCAAGACCGCCGCGCAGGGCGTCAGCCATGTTGCCGCCGACCAGAAGGTCGTCGCCATCGCCGCCGTCGGCCACCAGGCGCGTCGTGACCGCGCCGGAAATGATGACCCGATCGTTCCCGGCCTCGCCGAAGAAGATGATCTCGGAGACGGTGGTTTCCGTCACGCCCGAGCCATAGCCGATCTGCAGCGTGTCGTTCTGTTCGCCCCCGTAGGCCAGGATGGTCTCCACCCCGGTGAAAAGCTGCGCCTTCTCGGTGTCGTCGTTGAAGGTGACGCGGACGTCGCCGCCGCCCATCATCTCGACCGACATCTTCTCGGCCCCGTCCTCCACGTCTCCGCGCAGGCGGGCGGCCGCGTTCGGACCCATGTGCAGCAGCAGGACGCCGTTGCCCTGGTCGCTGGCGAGCTGCGGCTGGCGGTCGAAGGTGATCTCGAAGCTGGCCAGGCGGCCGCGCGCGATCTCGAACTCCTTGTAGTAGAGGCCCCAGAGCGCCTCGATATAGGCGCGCAGGAAGAAGTCGAGCTGACCGCTGACATCGAAGATCGCGACCGGGTTGTAGTCGTTGATCCGGATGTTGGTCGCCATCTCGTCCAGCCGGACGCGCCCGTCGTTGTTGGGGTCGTCGAGGTTGAAATAGATGTTGAGCTGCAACCCACCCTCGAGGCCGAAGGAGGCGACGCCCGCGTTCAGCTCGACGCCTGCGCTGATCTCGCCGGTCAGGGTCAGTTCGGCGGTGTCACGGCCGGTGCCGTCCGCGTTCGCACGGTCGCTGACGTAGAAGCCGGCGAACAGGTCACCCACGTTGCCCGAGGCCTGGAACCGTTCGATCCCGGAACCGTCATAGCCGAAGGCCAGGTCGATGGTCGCCCCGATCGATCCGCCGAGCTTGGCGAAGAGCGGGCCGTAGATCATGAACTTCTGGCTGTAGGCGAATTCGAACTGGAACGTCGGCAGGTCGTAGGTGACGAAGGTCGCCTTGTCGAAGTTGCCCGACAGAACCTGGAAGATCTGGTTCGGGTCGGTCAGGATCGGGAAGTCGATCGAGCCCGAGCCGGTGGTCACGCTGCGGGTGAAGTTCTTGGCGTTGCCCTCGCGCACGTTGTCGACGTTCTGGCTGCCGCTCGACGTGTTGGACTTGTTCAGGTCCTTATCCGGGTCGAGGTCCTTGAGGTCCTTCTTGCGTTCGATCGCGCCGAAGTCGAAGTCACCCAGCTTGATGAAGGCTTCGCTGCCCGGCGTGTTGGCATCCGCTTCGGCGGCCTCGACCTGGTTCATCAGGCGGTTGATCTCGATCAGCTGGTTCAGCATGGCCGAGGTGTTGTTGGTGCCGAAGGCGTTCGCCAGCGTGAGGAACGTGACGTCCTCGTTGGCCAGGTCCGACAGGACCGGGATCGGCCGCGTCAGCAGGCCGTCGTCGGGTCCGATCAGGAAGTTAAAGGGTTCGACGATGCTCTGGATGCTGCCCAGGAACGGCCCGGCGAAATCGCCGATGAAGGAGCCGAGGTAGATCCCGACGTCCGTGAAGCCGACCTTGGCCGAGGTGTCGAGCGAGAACGTCACGTTGCGCAGCCCGCCGCGCGCATCCGAATCCGCGACGAAATCGATGCGGCGCAGCTCGTTGTTCCACTGAACCGCAACCGAGCTGCGGAAGCTCGTCGACTGCAGGGCCGTTTCCACCTTGCGCTGGATATGCGCGATCAGGTCGTCGAGGCTGTCGAAGTTCTCGGTGTCGATCGCCCGGATGAGGACCTCGACCTCCTCGGTCGTCGTGCCCTCGAGCGTCAGGTAGAAGGTCTGGTTCTCGTCCAGCTTGCCGATCTCGCCGGCGCTGTTCTGGATCGGCATCGGCGCGTTGCCCCGACGGCTCAGGGCGGCGCTGCCCGGCGCGGTCGAGTACTGGAACAGGTTCTTCGAGTAATGGAAGTTGGCGCCGATCTCGGGGAGAGACGCGTTACGGCTGTCGCCGTCCTTGACGTAGATCTTGAGCGCGAGGTTGGCGCGTGCATCCACGCTGACCTTGGCCTCGATCTTGTCCTTGGCCTTGTAGCGCTGAGAGATCAGCTCGGAGAACGTCAGCTGGTCGCCGTCCTCGTCGACCTTGATGGTCTTCGTCGCGTCGACGCCCGCGCGCAGGACGGTCTTGCCGTCCTTGAGGTTGGTCTCCGCGCGATACTTCTGGATGACCAGCGTGTCGATTTCCTGGCCTTCGAACTCCTTCCCGCGGAACGTGACCTCGTAGCTCAGGTCGGTGAGCCGCTTCACCGTGATGGCGCCGTCCGACAGCTTGTACGGCGTGGTGTCCGTCTTGAGCGCCTCGCGCAGCAGCTCAGTGATCCGGTTCTCGATCAGCTCGGCCGGTTTGTTGGCAGGATCGAGATTGTCCTTGGTCAGGTAGGTGTTGTTCAGCGCGGTGCCAGCGTAGCCCAGCACGTATTTCGCGTTCGGATCCTCGAAGGCGTCCTTCGAGAAGGTGATGATCTGCTTGGTGTAGGTCCCCTTGTCGGTGACCTTGCCCTCGGACGACTTTTGCGACAGCGCCAGTTCCGGCAGCAGCTTGCGCCCGAGGTTGTTCTTGATCGCGGTCGCGCTGTCCGAGAACGAGATCTTGAAGAACTTCGTGCCTGCCTTGAACAGAGGCTTGCCGTCGAAGAACTCCTTGAGCCTGGAGCCGATGGTCAGCTTGTCCGCAGCCGACGCGTCGATCGACTCCACCTTGAAGTTGGTCGAATCCAGGAGCGGGTGATCCTCGAGCGCGCGGGTGATGCCCGCCACGGAGAGCTCGGTGATGAGGCCCTTGCCGGGCGCGAAGCTCTGTCCGTTGTAGGTCCAGGTCAGCTGGAACGGATCGCTGGCCGACGCCTCGGCGATCGAGCTGAAGATGAACAGCTGTTCCTCGTTCACCCCGTCGATGAGGGACCCGTCCTGCAGCGTCTCGACCTTCACCAGCGCCTGCGCGGCCAGCGAACTGACTCGAACCTTGGCGCCCTGGTCCGCGATCTTGAGGTCGAAGCCGCCCTTGATCGGATCGAAGACCACCGTGATGTCGCCGACCTCGATCCCGTGGGTCTTGGGCAATGCCCCGATGGCCACGTCGACCGCGCGCTGAACGTCCGCGGTCAAGCGCTCGATCGGTTTGCGTTCGCCGTAGACGTCGACCTGGTTGTTGGTGAGCGTGTTCGCCCGCGTGACGGTGAAGGTGAAATCAAGCTCGGACGCGACTCCGGTCGCCGATTTCATCGGCAGCTTGACGGTGAGCTTGTAGTCCTTGGTCAGGACGCCGTCCTTGGGCACCGGCAGTTGCAGCAGGCTCTTGTCCGGGTCCTTGATGTCGACGCTGAAGACGGCCGAGATACGGGTCTGCTGCTTCTGCGGATCGGTCTCTCCGTAGCCGGGGATGATGTCCTTGGCCTGGAAGCCCAGCGCGCTGAAGAGCGTCCCCTCGGCCGCCGCCGGGCTGGGCAACCCGGTGATCGAGCTGAGCGGCACCTCGTCCTTCTGTTGCTCGACCACCCCGGTTCCGGGGGAATCGTAATCCACCAGGTGCTGGCCATCGATGAAGAGCAGCGCGACGTCCTCGCCGGCGAGATTGCCGACGAACTTGATCTTCCAGATGCCGGACTCGCCGCCGATCTGTTCGACCTGGAGGTTGTCGGAATCCAGCATCTCCGACCTTCCGCTCACCTCGGTCGAAGCGGTCCGGTCTTCGGTGATCGTGATTCTCTTGTCCGTCAGCGCCTCGACGATGTCTTCGGCGGTCAGGCCCTCCACCTTCAGCAGGAAGCCGCTGTTCATCTCCGTCGTCGTGAAGGTGTGCTCGGTTCCGGTGTCGCTCCGGTCCGACGCGGACAACAGGGTCAGCGTATGGGTACCGCTGCCGTACACCTGGGGCAGCGAGACGCTGCCGCTCATCAGGCGGCCGAGGTTCAGACCATCGAGTTCCTCGAAGAAGCCGAGGGTGCCATTGCTGGTCAGGACCAGCTTGCCGGTGTCCACGCTGGCGGTGACCAGCCCGTCGCCGATCACGCTGTCCAGCAGGTCCTGCAGGTTGCTCGCCACGGTCGCCACCGTGTCGGCGCTGCCGACCGTCATCTCGACGACGTAGCGAGCTCCCTGGTAACGCAGGATGAAGGCCACGTCCGTGTCTTCCGCCGGTGCCGAGAAGGCCCGGTCGGCGGTCATGACTTCGTCCCCGCCCTGGGCGCTGCTGCCCTGGCCATCGGTGAATCCGAGGACATCCGACGACAGCACCGCCGAAGACAGGCGCACGAGGTCAGCGTCTTCGGTCGTGAGGATCCGGTAGATCCCGCCGTCCGTCAGCGAATCCGGGAGTGTCCCGTCCGTGTCGAGGCGCACGATGTCGCCCGTCATCAGGCCATGGGCGCCGATGTCGATGGTGGCGGCGGTCGAGGCCGCCTCCTGCGTGACGCCGACCGCGAAGACACCGGAATTGGCGCCGAGCACGATGTGCTGCACCTCGTCGCCCGGCGCCTTCAGCTGGGCCGCCAGGGTCACCTGTATCTCGGGCAGCTTTCCGAGGCTGCCGTACTCGACATCCGTGTTGGTGTAGAACCCGTTCTCGCCGATGCCGAAGTTGAACCGGAAATCCCAGCCGAGATCGACATCGAGGACCGCGTCGAGGTCGAAGTCGAACAGATCGCCCAGCCCCAGCTCGAAGCTCAGGTCGACAGCCGGCTGGTTGTCCTTGAGCAGCTTCTCGAGGATGTCGGTCTGCCCGAGGTTCATCGAGAATTCGACCGCCTTGGTGCGGCGGATGTCCAGCGCGCTCTTGAACCGTTCAAGGCCATTGGCGGTCGTCGTCCCGTCGGTGCTGAACTTGCTCGCCTCTTCGATCAGCTTGAGCGAGATGTCATCGCGGTTCAGCGGCGTCGGATCGTCGGGGTTGAGCTTCTTGAGGATGTTCAGCGCACCGACTTCGCGCCCATCGGCGGTGACGAAGGGCACGGCGATGTCGCCGATCCCGCCGCTCGCCGTCTTGACGATCTTGACGCGGCCCGAGCTCAGCGGATCGACAGACATCGTCGAGACATCGACATTGGTCAGGAGCCCGACGAACTCGACGACGTACTGGTTGCGATACGTCGAAACCTTGACGTTGCCTGCACCGATGTTCGGCAGCAACTCGATGGCGGCCTGCAGTTCCTTGTCGGTGTAATCCGCCTCGACCTGCACCTCGAAACGTGGCGCCGGAAGGCCGCTCGCGTCACTGGTCAGAAGTTGCACGTCCTTGCCGGCCAGCTCGTTGACGAACTCGATGGTGAAATACTTGTCGTAGGCCGCGTCCGTTGGTCCGCCGTTGGGGATCTCGTAGTACGCGACGCGGACGTTGCCGACGCCCAGGATATCCTCGAGCGCGTTCTGTGCGCCGAGCGCGATGGCATCGCGCAACTGCTGCGCCTTGGCGCTGTTGATGTCGGTGCCACGGGTGAAACCGTAGAGTGGGCCACCGGCGCCCGGATCCGTCGTCGGACCCACCACGTTGATCGGGAAGGTTTCCTGCCCGTCGATGCTCAGCCGCAGCGATCCCTCGCTGTCCTCCAGCATCGCCAGCGACACGGTCTGGATCTCGTTCCGACCATCCGTGCCGAGGAGCGCACTGCCCTCGCCGCCCCCGAAGGTGATGGTGTACTGCGCCTTGTCGCTGTCGCCGTCGAACGCGGTGACCGTCACGGCCTCGTCCAGCGTCGACAGCCCTTCGAGCGCGGCCTTGATCTCGGCCGCCGTGGCGTCGACGGAAATCGCCGCCGTCGTTTCGCCGAGGTAGCTCAGACGGAACGTCGTCACCGTCGCGCGGTCGAGGGTCAGAAACTGTTGTTCATGGCCGCCCGCGTCGGGGTCCAGCCGGGTGACGAAGACGCCCTTGGCCGTCTGCACGGTGGCGACGTCGGCCCCCGCATCCTCGAGGCGCAGGGTGTAGGTCTGGTCGAGCGGCACGATCAGTTCCGACCGGTCGCCGTTGTCGTTGAAGGTGATCGTGTAGACCTTGCCGGACTTGGCGACGGTGACGCCGCCGTCAAGCTCGATGGTGGCCAGCGCATTCAGCGCGTCCTCCATGTCCTGCGCGCTGGCATCGGTCTTCAACACGCCGGTGCGGAACCCGAGGTAGTTGAGCCGGTACTGGTTGGCATCGCCATCGACAGTGACGGTCTGGACCTCTTTCGTCGTGCTGTTGCCGTTGGTGGCCGTCGCCACCGTCACCGCATCCGGGAACACCGAGAAGAACGGGGTGGTCTGGACCTCGATCGTCTGGATCGTGTTCCCGGTGCGCACGTCGTCCTTGCCCGGACCGAAGAAGTCGAACAGCGCCTGTTTCAGCAACTGGGTCGGCGACATCGCCGGGTCGCCCCGGCGCATCATGTAGTCGAGGATCTCGAGCAGTTCGTCACTGAAGCCCAGGACGTCCATCAGGTCTTCAAGCCCGGCCCCGACCAGCGGGACATCCGTGTTGGCCACCTGGTCTATCAACTGCTCCTGGGTGGAACTCAGGAACACGTCCAGCCCGTCGATCAGCACCTGCGGGTCTTCGAGGAATTGGTCGCCCAGCCCCGACAGTTCGGCCGCCAGCGCCGCCAGCGCCGGGGCGTCGAAGGTCCCGAGGTAGTTCGGGTCCGGCGCCATCGGCAGGATGCCGACCGCGTAGTCGCGCAGCGACAGGATGTAATCCTCGAGGTCGTTGGTCTGACCGCCGATCTTGAGGACGAGGTCGTTGCCGTATTTCTCGCCGTCCTCTTCGAGGAAGATCGGCAGCAGCACGTCGAGATCCGCCTCGGCATCCATGTCCACGACAACGTAGTCGCGGCGGTCGGGATCGCCGGTCAGGTCGTCCACCAGGGTGTCGACATCGAGCCGCTTCTCAGACCCGTCGCCGAAGGTGACGTCGATACTGGCGGTCAGGCGCGAATGGGCCTTTACCTCGGTCCCGCCGCCATCGGTGTAGCCGTCAATGTAGATGCTCGCGGGCGCGGCCAGCGCCGCGAATTCCATGTCGTCATTGATCGCCGAGACGTTGAAGCTGAGCTTCGTGCCATCCTGCGTTGCGGTATCGGCATAGAGGAACGTGTCCAGCGACGGCGCGGTCGCCCCCTCGAGGTCGAGCCCGATGCGCAGCCCGTGCACGAGGTCGTCCATCATCACCGACAGCATCGGCAGCGCGGCCGGATCCGGGCGGGGGTCGTTCGTCAGCGTGTACGCGACCGTGAAGACGCCTTCATCGGCGGGATTCACGACGACGAGGTCGGTTCCCAGCAGCGTCTGCGATGCGTTGATCGCGGCCTCGATCGCATTCGCGTCGGCGTTGTAGGCAATCGCCTCGGTCCGGGCCATCACGATGTCGCCGATGGCGGTGAAACCGGCGAAAGTCTCGCCGTCCTCGATCGTCACGTCGATCATGTACTCGGAGTAATCGCCCGAGACCGTGAAGGCGGGCATGTCGACGCCGTCGAACCCGTCGAACGTGACGTCAAAGATCGCCACGTCCGTGTACTCCACGAGGCTGACCAGCACCGTTCCGTCCAGGCTCTGCAACGCGGGCAATGCCCCGATGAGCGCGCCGAGGTTGTCGACACTCAGCGTGACCGGCTTCGTGCTGTCGGCGTCGGACTTTTGGTACGAAATGCGCGCAGTCTCGTTCCGGATGTCCGAGAAGCCGAGCACCAGGTCGGAGTCCGTCGCGGTGAAGACCAGCCGCCCGGCGGAGATCGATGCCGTGACGCCGAAGGCCGGATCGCTCAGGAAGCCGTTGATCGCGGTGAGCAGGGCCGTTTCGTCGTCGTAGGTTCCCGCACCCAGGATGACGGACTTGCTCGCCTCGCTGACGCCCGGATCAACCGTCGTCAGCGTGAAGCCCACGCCGAAGTCGAGTGTCAGCGCGCCATCCGCATCGAACGGCAGGCCAGCGATACCGGAAAGACTGCCGGTCGCTTCTTGGCCGCCTGCAAAGCCCAGCATCTCGGAGGCGAGGGGCACACTGTCCAACGCGAGGGTGAAACCGAGCGAGCGTTCCGTGACGCTCGAATTGACCGTGATTCGCTGGACCTCGGGCGTGACCTCGTCGGCGGCCTGCATGGTCTCGATCGCGACACCCGAACCACGCGTGACCGAGGCGAAGGCGATGCCGGTGTCGACAAGCCTCGCGATCGCCGCGGCAACTTCGGACGCGGACGCGTTGCGCGACAGCTCGACCGTTTCCTGACCCGCGTAGCTCAGCAGGAATGTGCCGTCCGCGGCCTGAACCGTGACAAGCTGGGACAGCACGCCGGTGTCGGTGTCCGTCGTGAAGGCCTCTGCCGAGGCCAGGACGACGACGAGGTTGCCGGACGCATCGAGCAGCGGCGTCTCGAGGACGTAGCTTCCGCCGATGGTCCCCGGCAGACGGATCTCGCTTGCGAAGACCGTGCCGCCATCGCCGTCGTCGATGTTGGGATCGACGACCATGACCGTCTTGGCCGCGGTTCTGAGCGAGATGGAGGGATCCGCGGTCAGCGTCAGGTAACCGCCGTCCGTGCCGACGGTCACCAGGCTGCCGTAGCCGGCATTGTCGACCGCATCCTGCAATGCTTCGTCGAGGTCGGCGACCAGGGTGCCCGTCACGACCGTGAGGTCGAGCATCGCCATCAGCGTGTCGTCGGACGGATCCCGGATCTCGAGCAGGAAGGACACGTCGCGCTTCAGCGCGCTGGCGTCCGCGACAAGGAAATCGGTCAGGCCAACGCCGAATTCGCCGGGTTTCACCACCGCCTTGATCAGCGCCCCGCTCTGCCCGGTGGCAAAGCCGAACACTGGCGCGACCGCGGCGATGCGGTAACTGTCGTCGTCGCTGACGCTCCCGTCGAAGAGGTGGAAAGACTTGTCGGCCGGCAGCAGACTTGCGGAGAAATCGCTGTCCACATCGACACTTGCACCGGTCGGCGACCCGTCGGGGCGGGCAAAGGTCAGGTCGGTGCCGTCGAAGCCGACGATCACGTCGCCGACCTCGTAGCCCGGTGTCGCCGCCAGCGCGGCGTCGACCTGGGACTGGATCTGCGCGACAAGGTCCGAGACGGTCGTCCCGCCGTCGGTGGACGAGAAGTCGATGTCGAGGTTGAGGTCCGTGACGCCCTTCGGCTTGTTCAGGTCGATGCCGAAGACGAGGTCGAAGCTCGCGCCAAGCTGCACGGCCAGGTTCGAGCCTTCGCCGATCCCGACGAGGTCGTGGACCTCGACCAGCGCGCTGCCGGTGTCGTCATCGCCCGACCCGTCGTCTGGCAGGCCGCCGAGCGCGTCGAAATCCAGCTCGAGCCCGATGGACCGGCTGACCGTCGCCAGGAACGGGAACGCGATCTTGAGCGAGACGTCGGGGTTGTTCGCATCCAGCGGATCAGGCTCGGACACGTAGTAAACGCGCACCCCCGCCTGCCGCATGAGACCGGTGACCGGGTCCATTTCTTGCGGGTCGCTGAAGTTGATCGTCTTGCCACCCGCCGAGAAGCTGAGGCGTCCGTTGACGACGGTGACCGCGAAGTCCTCGGCCTCGCCCGCGTCGGCGAGCGCCGCGTTCACCGCGTCCTCGATGTCGCTCGCCAGGTCAGCGAGGCTGACGTTGTCGGCCATGCCCACGTCGTCCGGGTCGCTGGCCTCGGCATCGCCGGCGATGACCGTGACACCCAGCAGGTCGGTCGTGCCTATCGTCAGGTCGAAGACGAGGTCGCTTTCGAACTTCACGTCGGTGGCGGGGGTCACGCCGGTGATCGTCGTGCCGCTGTCGCCATCCCGCAGCCCGAGCAGCATCGAGGCCGTCAGGGTAACGCCGAAAGTCTCGGCGATCCGCAATGGCAGCTTTTCGATCGTGTCCGGCGGATCGGCCAGCAGCGCCTCGAGCGCGGCTTCGAACTGGTCGGCATAGGGCAGCAGCTGGTTCAGTGACCCGCTGATCGTCGGCAGAGCCGTGTCCAGCAGCGGGTCCTGCAAGTTCTGCAGAAGGCTCAACGCCTCGCGCAGGCCCTGTTCGACGTTGGCAAAGCTCGTCTTGGCCAGCGGGGCGAGCTTCCCGAGGCTGGCGGTGATGTACGCCTCGAACCCGGCATCCGACATAGCGAAAGCCGTCGATGCATGCGCGATCGTGAGGATGCCCGTCGTCGCATCGGCCGAGACGGTGAAGCCCGCATCGACCGTCTGCAGGGCGGCCTGCACCGCCGCCGCCTTGGCCGCCGCGGTGTCGGTATTGGCAAAGCTGCCTGCCGCGCGCACCGCTGCTCCGCCACCGAGCGACACGTCGAAGGCGAAGTCCAGTTCACTCGCGCTGACGCCCGCGGGGGCACGTGCCCCGGTCAGGACGAAGCCACCGAGGCCGTCAGCCGTTGCCGCACCTGCGGCCACGCCAAGCGCGCCGTACATCGGGAACCAGCCGGCGGAATCGATCGCGATACTGCCGTCGTCCAGTTCCTCGAGCAGAAGAGTTGAGAAATCGAAGTCCGCGTCGACAAGCGAGGATTGGACATCAAAGACGAACCCGCCCTGCGCGTCCTGCCGGAACGTGTCCGAGGTGACGCGCGCGGCCGAGAGCCCGACGTCGATGTCGGACTCCACCGAGATCGCCCCGGTGAGTTCGACGCTCACGAACCCAAGCCGGCCAGTGCCGACGAAACTGCTGTTCCCGATGGTGATGTCGGCGTTGATCAGCGGCTTGGAGCCGAATTCCTCGAGGAACCACGTGTCTGACCGCGCCCGCTTGGGCAGGTCCACGCTGCCGCGCGCGATCTCGGCCACGTCGACCGTACCGTCGCCGGTATCGGCCACGCTGCGGAAGCCAAGTTCGGTCACGGTGGCATTGTCGAGATCGGCGATCAGCCGCAGCCCGGACAGGCCGGACCCTTCGGCCGTGCGGAACCCGATCTGCGCTCCGGTGCCGGTCGGATCGCCCAAGACGACGATCTCGATCTGGCCGCCCAAGGTCGCCGCCAGGCCGGCGTCGACGATGGCCGCGTCGATTGCCGCCTGCAGGTCGGCCGCCAGCGTGTTCAGCCGCCCGGCCGCCTGGTCCTGTTCGAAGCCCAGCCCGTCGACGCGGCTCGCCGCGTCCACGGTGTTGATCAGCTTGAACCCGATGACGTCGGTGCCCGCGCTCGCCTCGGCGATCGTCAGCTTGCCCCCCACGATGCTGACATCCAGCACCGTCTGCTGGCCGGCGACGGACATGCCCACGGCCAGCGCGTCCTCGAGGTCGTCCGCCAGATCGGCAGCGGTCGCGTTTCCGCGCGTGGCGCCGAGGTCGAGAAGCGACAGCTTGGCGCTCGCCGCGGCCCCGGCTTCGGTCTCGGCCGTCAACACCAGCTTCCCGGTCCCGTCGAGCGAAGCGGTGACGTGATCCACGTCGCTCGGCAGCCCGCCCGGAAGGTCGGTCATTGCCAGCGCAAGGCTGAGGTTCAGGTCGGCGACGAAATCCGCGAGCGAGGTGTTGTTGGCGGTCTGCGCTTCGGTAACCATGACATAGCGCACCAGCGGGCTGGTGCCGTCCGCCGCCGTCAGCTTCATCGCGAAGGTGAGATCGCCGTCGAGCTTGCCGTCGACCAGCGACAGCGCACTGCCGGCGGTCACGCTGGCCCCCGTCGCGGCGCCACCGGTGGGCAGCCCCAGCGTGCCCGCGCCCAGCTCGGGCAGGAGCACCATCAGGCGTTCGGTATGACCCAGCGACTTCAGCGTGCCGCCGCTGACCCCGGTGAGATCGACGATCGTGTCGAACGGGTCCTCGACGCTGAGCGCAAGCCGGAACGTGTCCGTCCCGGTCGGCACGACGTAGTAGGTCACCCCGTCCTCGAGCCCGCCCTGCGGCCCCGCCGCGCCAGCGACGTAAAGGACCTTGTCTCCGAAACTGAACCCGTGACCGGTCTTCGTGATCTCGACATGACCGGCGTCGATCGTGACGCTGTCCAGCGCGATGTCCCCGACCCGCGTGGTCAGGTCGAGCTGGAAGAAGATATCCTCGCCGGGGTCCGCCGCGGGCGGCGCGGCGGCGGCCGAGATCGTCACGGGCGCGGTGTCGTTGCCGTCCGTGTCGATCGCGTCAAGCGACGCGTTCAGCACGTAGACATCTGTGCCGGACGAAATCAGGAGGTCGAACGCTACGTCGCCCGTCAGCTCGCCATCGACCGGCAGGCCGGAACCCACCGGGCGCTCCACCCGGTAGGCCAGGCCACTCACACGGGAAGACCCCGGCGACAGCTGGATCGTCGCGGTCCCGGTGTGGGCTGTACTGTCGGTCTCGAGGTAGTCGATGAATTCGACTTTCACGTCGCCGTCGCTGTAGGCGGCTTCAAGGCCCCGCAGCATGGCGATGGATTCCGGCACGATCACGCGGGACGATCCCGGCGGAGTGCGCAGGCTGATCCCGAGACGCCCGTCGGTGGTCGCCGCATCCTCGAGCGTCACCTCGACCGAGCCGGCCAGGCTGTCGGGCCGACGCAGGTAATGGATATCGTCGGCCGCACCGCCGCCCGACAGGGCAACGTGGTCGCCGTCCAGCGCCTTGCCCGAGGTCAGGGCGAGCTGGATGGTGTTCGCATCCAGCACGATCGCGTAATAGAGGTCCCCTGCGGTCAGGTCGGAGAACGCAGTGCCGCCATCGAGTTCGTAGTACAGCGCGTCGCCGGTGCTCAGACCATGGCCCGGGATGGTCAGGCTGTCTTCGCTATCGTCCAGAGCCGAGGTCTGGAAGACCTGGTCGTCCATGCTCAGGGCGACATCGATCGCCGTCTGCACCTTGGCCTGAAGGTCGGCCATGCTGGCAAAGGTCTGCGCGTCGAGGAATACGAGGATCGGGTCGGCAGCCTCGGCTCCGACGGTGTCAATGGCCAAGCGGAACGAGATATCGCGGTCGAGCGTCAGTTCCGCGTCGCGGCCGGTCGCCGTGATCGCGGTTGTCGGAGTCTCACCATCGGCGAGGAAGGCCAGGCCGAAAAGCTCGGCTGCACCGCTGGTGATGGCGCGATCCACGGCGTCCTGCATCTCGGCCAGGGTCGCACCGGCCGCAAACGTGATCGGGATCGGGTTGCCGCGGTCGTTGTTCAGGATCAGGTCGAAGCTGACCTCATCGCCGAGCGTGTCCACGGTGCTGGCATCGGCGCTGGCCGCGGTCACCGTCAGTTCGCCCGACCCCGCCGTCGGCTGCGGCGGTGCCAGGGTGATCGGTGCCCGTTCGGACAGGTCGATGCCGAAGCGGAGGTTGAAGCTCAGGGTGCCACCGACGCCCAGCCCGGACTCGGTCATCACCTCGGTCAGGTCGCCCAGGTCGAAGGCGAGGTCTGCCGGCAGCCCCGCCACATCCAGCGTGTGGTCCCAGGTCAGGTCATAGGTCAGCGTGGCATGCGACCCGCCCGACGCCGCGACGTAGCGCGGCGTCACCGTGATGTCGGGATGTTGCGAGAACCGGGCCGCCAGCTCTTGCGCCGTGTCGAACGACGGCCCCGAGGCCGGGTTGTCGTCGGTCGGCGTCGTGAGCAGGTATCCCGTCAGCTCCTGCCGGAAGGCCGAACCGAAGTCGTAGAGGTCGCCCAGCGTCGTCGCGCCGGGCTTGACCGGGTTGAGGGCCTGGATCTGACCCGCCGTCCCGCCGGACAGCGAGACGAGGTTGGTCTTGGCCAGCGCATCGGCCAGCGTCATGGCGAGTTTCACGCCGGTCTCGCCCGATTTGACCACGTAGTACCGCTCGCGATCGACGAGTCCGCCGAGGGCGGTGCTGTTGGCCCCGGCAATGTAGGTGACCGCCTGTCCCGTCTTCAGGCCGGACAGGCCGATGTCGATGATGTTGCCGGACACGTCTGCGCCCGCGTCGAAGGTGACGGGCTCGGGCACATCGGCCAGCGGCAGGTCCACGGCGAAGGCGTCGGACTGCGAAAGGGCCCGCAGCGCATTCTCGAGCTCGGTCAGCATCCCGAGGACGTCGCCCGACAGGACCGCGCTGAAATCGGTGAGCGCCTCGTCGTTGGCCCGGATCACGGGCAGGGCGCCATAGACGTCGTGGACCCCGTCACCGATCGCCTCGATCGAGAAGCTCAGCGAGGTGCCGAGCCCGGTGACCGTGGCCGTGGGTGTCAGCTGGAAACGGCTTGCGAAATCCTCGGTCTCGTTCGCTGTCTGCGCGGTCTTGGCGGCCGTCGGCACCAGCGTGTCGCCCGACAGGGTCAGGGCGATCCCGTCCAGCGCCGCGTCGGTGTCGTCGAAGTCAATGTCCGCGGACACGTCCAGCCGCATCTGCGTGTTCACCGTCGTCAGGCGTTCCAGCGCCGCCTCGATGTCTGCGGCGGTGGCATCGAAGGCGATGGCCTCGGTCGTTTCACCGTCGACCGTCAGCGTGAAGGTGCCGCTGCTGGGCAGGACGAGATGATGCTGCGATCCGTCCGCGCCGTCGACGGTCACGCTGCCATCGACATTGTCGCCGATCGTCACCGTGCTGCCGACCATGCTGGCAGCGAAATCGATCAGGAGGCCGCCGGTCTCGTCGGATACGGACACCACGTCGCCGGTCTGCAGCGAGGCTCCGAGGAAGCCGTAATCGAGGTCGAAATCGAGGTCGTTCTCGAGGACCGCGCCTTCGCCCGACAGGCTCGCGATCTCGGCAAAGAAGGTGCCTCCGACGCTGCGGTCGAAGCCGAAGGCGAAGTCGAGCGAAAGCAGGGCCTCGAAGTCGACCGCGTCGATGGCATCGGACACGGGATCACCCCCGCCGCCGGGCGCCGTCTCGCCGACCACGATGCCGATGGACTCGCCGTCCGTGCCGAAGTCGAGGTCGAACTGGTTCGTCCGGGCGCCGTCGAAACTCACGTCGAAGCGCAGGATCGGCGCTCCGCTCGCGGTGTAGTCGAAACTGGGCGTCACGCTCAGGTTGGACAGCGCCATCGCCGCCAGGCCCAGGTCGCCGGACAGCAGGCGGTCCTGCCACAGGTCCGGATAGGTCGCATCGCCCGGAGCGGTCCCCGCGGCGGGCAGGATCGACAGCCCTTCCAGCGCGGTGGTGAGATCGTCGAAGGTGATGAAGCTTTCGGTCGTGATCTGGTCGGCGAGGACCGACCCCATGCGCGCGAAGGCGTTCGCGATACCAAGCGCTCCGCCCAGCGTCACCTGTCCGCCCGTCAGCACCTCGCCGTCGACGATGAAGGGCACCTTGTCGGCCAGCCCCGGCAGGGCCATGCCGAACACGCCGGTCTTCTCGATCGTGCGGGCGAATTCGCGCAACGCGGCAAAGCCCTGTTCGAGCTCTTCCTGCGTGATCGTGTTGATGATGCGCGGGTCGCCCAGGATGTTCAGTCCGACCGTGGTGGAATCGAACCCGACCTCGACCACCGGGTCACCGCTGACCGGGTCGACCAGCGTCACGAGGCTGTTGCCCAGCAGGACGTCGTACTGCCCCCCTGCCCCGTCCGAGG
This sequence comes from Pseudooceanicola sp. LIPI14-2-Ac024, assembly GCF_042188925.1. Taxonomy (GTDB): domain Bacteria; phylum Pseudomonadota; class Alphaproteobacteria; order Rhodobacterales; family Rhodobacteraceae; genus Pseudooceanicola. The sequence goes on along the minus strand of NZ_CP170102.1, from coordinate 3,318,792 downwards.
CGTCGAGGTTCAGCGTGGTCGTTGCGGCCCCCGCCACGACGTTGATCCGCGTGGTCCCGGTCACGCTCACCGCGCTCGCGGCGCTCGCCGAACCGGCATAGAGCGGGATGACCTCGGTCGCGCTGACCGTGAACGCATCCTGCGTCGCGTCCCCGGTCACCGTCAGCACATCGTCCGTTCCCCGCGCGACGACACTTTGCGCCATGCCGGACACGATCGTGGTGGCAAAGTCCGAGCCCCCCGCCGCCCCGTCGAGGATCAGCGTCCCGGTGAAACCCGAGCCCGTCAGGTCGGCGGTCAGCGTGTCGCCGGCGTGTTGCGCGTTGAGGGTGATCGAACCGGACGGGACCTCGAAAGTCGTGTCCTGGAACGCCGGTCCGGTCAGCCTCAGCGCCGGCCCCGCGACGACGGTCAGGCCAATCGCGTCGCCGGTGCCGGTGACCGCCGTCGTCGGCAGGTCGAAGACCACGTCGGCCGCCGTACCGGTCGACGTCAGCAGGTCCACGTTGCGGAAGCGTATGACGAAGGCGCCCTCGGTGTCGGACACGACGCGGGCATAGCCTGCGTTGCCGTCGGTCGCCGGGCCACCGTCGTCATAGCCGAACCGCATGTCGGAGAACGTGCCGCCGCTCAGCGTGAGAGTGTCGGTGCCGCCGCCCGTGTCGACGATGATCCCGCCTTCGATGTCGGGCAGCGCCGACAGGTCGATGGTCTTGCTGTCGTCCGAATTGCCGTTCGAGCTGATGATCGCCTGGACCGCCACGGTGGTCAGGTCCAGCGACAGGTTGCCCGTGGTCGGAAGGAGTTCGATCCCGGCGTAGCCCAGGACAACGTCACTTCCGGATTTCAGGTTGCCGCCCGAGACCGAGTAGTTTGCAAAGTCGAACCCGACGAGGATCGTATCCTGGTCCGGGCCCGGAGCGCCTGCCGCGAGGGCGCCGCCATCGATGCTGGTGAAGGTCGCGGAGTCCGATTTGACGATGAAGACGTCGCGGTCTTCGCCACCCTGGAGGTTCTCGACGCCGGTGAAGGTCATGAAGGCACCGTCGGCACCGCCCGAGATCCAGTCGGCCGGAGACGAGGACGTGTCCGCGACGACACCCGAGTTCGCACCGGTCAGCGCCCAGATCGACGCGGTATCGGGGCCGACCAGCGTGTCGGTGCCGCCGCCCGAGTTGAAGATCAATTGGACGTCGTCGCCAACCGACGCGTCCACCGTCAGGGTCTCGTCGGCTGCCGTTCCGTCGAGCTGGAATTCGTAGAGGGGGGTCGAGGGTTCCTTTGCGACGGACTCGAGGACCACGCCCCCGCCGTCAACAAATTCGATGATCCGGGTCCCGGCCGTCGGGCCGTCCACTTCCCGGATGGTGACGTCGGTCGCGCCGTCCGCGAAGACCGAGATCGGATCCGCGGACAGCAGGATACGCGGCTCCATTGTTTCGAGTTCGTGCCGGTGCCGGCGCTTGGCCCGGACCGGTTTTTCGTAGGGCTCAGCCAGCGCGAAGTTCGCTTGCGCACTGACCGTGCCGGTCTGTCGGGTAAAGTTTTTCTGCGCCGGACGCGTGGTCCGACCGAAAGGAAAAGACATATGATCACCCCCCAAGGTGCAACGGGATGATCGAATGGCGACAATTGGCAGCACCGCCTCGGGTCTTATGTTCCCGGACCTTCCCTGACGTTACCCTAAGGAAGCTTGGCCGTTCGGCAAACTCTTATTTTCCACCAGCTAATTGTTTCCATTTGAATACCGTCCAAATGACTCGGAAACTAAATTCTTGCGACGATACCACCCAGGGCTTAGCGTTTCCGAATGCCTGTGGATAACGCGCCAGCTGCGACCCGAAAAATAGCGTCCTTCGTGCTGTCGGCCGAGCCGGAACGCTGGACCAGCGCCGGGCTGCGGGACCTGCCCAAAGGTCTCCTTCTGGATGCGCAGGTCCGAGCCTCCGCCCCAGTATGGTTGCATATCGTCGCCGAGACCGGCATGGCGGGATTTCTGGAAACCGGGGCATCCCTGGTGTCGACGGGAATGGCTTTGGCGCCCGGCGTCAGCGCTGTGGTTCCCGAGGCGGGCGACTATTTCCTGATCATCGACAACCGGGACGGGGACCGCCCTTCGGAAGCGCAGGTCACGATTTCCACGACGGAACCAGGACAGGTCGATCCGTCCGATTGGCTCCAAATCGCGAACAATACTCTGGCGCAGGTGGCCAAGGCGCTTGGCACTGTCTTCAGAATTGATTCTCCCGACCTGCGTGTGGAACCGGTCGGATCACTCGCCCCCTTCCGCGAGGCGGAGGACGCGATCGGCGCAGAATTCTCACGACACATCCTCGAACACACCACGGCCGCGACCGCGTCCCCGCTGATGATACTGGCGATCTTCCGACATCTCGGCCCCCGGCTTCTCGCCCTTTCGCCGGGGCCTGCTCCGGAGGACGAGAGCTTTCCCGCGGCGCTCATGGTGATGCTCGGATACCGCTCCCAATGCGAAGCGGCGCTCGACTACCTCGGCACGCCGGAGCTGTCGGACCGCCTTGTCGCCCCGCTGCCCTGGTCCCCCTTCCCCACGGTGGACATGGCGATCGACTGGAAACGGCGGCTGGCTGGCGGGGGGCTCCTGTCCGACTGGGAGAGCCGGTATCTCGGCGCGCTCAGAGACGACATGCTGACGCGGCTCCAGCACACCCCTCCCGAGTGGCTCGCCCCCGCCGCACTGGAGCGCGAGATCGCCGGGCGGACGCCGAAGGCGTGAGTGGATAGACGCGAAGAGCCTACGGTCGAAGAGCACGCTGACTGCAATACCGAACGCCCGCGCTCGACTTCGGATCACCAGACCCCTGCTGAGAGCCCCCTGCTGTCCACGCGCTGACCCTGACCACCGAAATCGCATGCCCCGCTGCGCAAGATGATGCTCAGCTCCTCGGGCGATTGCTCACCCTGCGCCGATCAAAGCAGAAACTGCTCTGCCCCCTGAAAACTGGACCGTTTGAAGCTGGAGTTTCCAGCTAATCTTTCCTGGCTGGGAGAGGAGCGGAATCGCATGAAGGCATCGAGGTTCACGGAGGCGCAGAAGGCGTTCATCCTGAAGCAGGGCGAGGAAGGCACGCCGGTCGCGGAGATCTGTCGCAAGGCCGGGATCAGCCAGGCGACCTACTTCAACTGGAAGAAGCGATACGGCGGTCTGCTGCCGGACGAGATGCGCCGGCTGAAGGCGCTCGAGGACGAGAATGCCCGACTGAAGAAGATCGTCGCCGACCTGACGCTGGACCGGGAGATTTTGCAGGACGTCATCCGGCGAAAGCTCTGAAGCCTGGCCGGATGCGCGAACTTGTTCGCGGGATGTGCATCGATTGGGGCGTATCGATCCGCGGGGCTTGTGGGGCCCTTCGGTTCGACACCTCGACGTTCCACTACAAGTCCCGCCGCACCGACCAGGCGGCCGTCGAGAGACGGATCAGGGAGATCTGCGAGACGCGGGTGCGCTACGGTTATCGGCGTGTCCACGTCCTGCTGCGGCGCGAGGGATGGGTGATCAACCACTGCCCGACAGGGCATTGCTAAGCAATGTCCCGAGAGGGATGAAGAAGACGCGCAGGATTTACAACGAATTGGGCCTTCAGCTGAGGAACAAGCACCCGAAGCGTAGGGTGAAGGCGAAGCTGCGGGAAGATCGTCAGGAGGCGGTCGGTCCTAACGAGGTCTGGGCCATGGACTTCGTTCACGACCAGCTCGCCATGGGCAAGAAGCTCCGCATCCTGACAGTGGTCGACACCCATTCCCGGCTCTGTCCGGCGGCCGATCCCCGCTTCGCCTACCGGGGCGAGGACGTCGTTCAGACGCTCGAGAAGGTCTGCGCCAGGATCGGCTACCCAAAGACGATCCGGGTCGACAATGGCAGCGAATTCATCTCCCGCGACCTCGATCTCTGGGCCTATGCCAACGACGTCACGCTGGACTTCTCACGGCCCGGAAAGCCGACCGACAACGGCTTCATCGAAGCCTTCAACAGCAAACTGCGGGCGGAATGCCTGAACGCCCACTGGTTCATGAGCCTTGCCGACGCCCGCGAAAAGCTGGAAGATTGGCGTAGGCACTACAACGAAGACCGCCCCCACAGCGCGATCGGATACAACGTCCCGATTGCCGTGCATTATCCCGATGGCGCAACCAGCCCGTCATCGTGACACAGCCGGGAAAATCCAGCTTCCGGCGGTCCAGGGTTGGGGAGCAGTGCAGATGCCGGCATCGACCGCCGCCAGATATTCGACCACGTCATCGGCGCGCCCAGCCTCGACGAGTTGCGCCGCAGTCAAACCTGAGAACCCCGGGATAGACTCTTCGCGAAACCAGCGCGTTGCCAAATCCGGCGTCGGAAACCTGGGCCGGACGACGGCCATGACGCTCTCAGCGTCGTCTGAAATTGGCATCTGATCGCTCCGTATTCACCTGCTTACCGTGGGCTTGAAGCCGATATTGGTCAACATCCTGAATGGCTCGCAGATTTCGGGCGCGGTGGTGTCTGATGCGTTTGAGGTACTGGTCCAAAAGAAAAGGCGCGGGCCAGGTCCCGCGCCTTCGTGACGATATCTCGCGTATTCTCAGTGACTACTGCTGCTGTTCCGCATGCGCACGCCCCTTCCTGCTCCCGGTGGACTCTGCCCGGCGAGCTTCGACCTGTTTCGTGACACCCTCGGGCCGTAGATCGTGTAGGGCGATCTTCTGGGCCGAGGTGGCGGGTGCGATCATTTCGACCCGGGTGAAGAACTCCGTGAGGAACGCCTCATCGGCGTCCGCCAAGAACTTCGTGAACTTGTCCAGCAGAACGCGGATGATCGCGTTCTCGGCGTCATCGCGGTCGGACTTTTCGAGGATGGTCAGGATGACCTTCTTTTCATTTTTAGTGAATCCCATCGAGGGACCTGCCTTTCCAAATAAAGTTGAACCGGGGCGAACCCGCGACCGGAGGGACCTGGCTCCTCTCGGCTGGACGGGAAGTGGTTCTTGGCCGGAGAAAAAAAATCTGGTTTGGTTGGTCTCATTCAGGACTTTTCCTCGGTGTCACGTTCGCCGGGGCCTTTGCGCGAGAGGCGGGTCTTCAGGCGTGCGAACTCAGGCCCCAGACCGTCGAGGACCGCGGACATGCTCTCCCGGGTCTTCTGCGGCAGCCGTCTGACAAGAGCCGCGAGACTGGCCCGAGCGGCTTCGACCAGGGCGAATTCTCGTCGGAGGCGATCTTCCGCTTCCGCCTCAGCTTTGCCCCGCAACCGTTCCAGCGCCTGGCCGAACAGGCGTCGCGCTGGTGACAAAGCCGGGGCCGTTGAACCGGTCTTGGATGCGCCCTGGGCAGTTGCCTCCTCGGTTCCCTCGAACATGGAAATGTCGCCCTTGATAACCGCTGCCGCGATTTCCAGGACTTCTTCGGCCTTCTGCTCCCGTTGCGTGACCTTGGTCTCTCGGCTGGTCAGCTTACATTCACGCTCCGCCAGCTTCCGTTCCTGCCTCCGGCGCCAGTCGCGCGGGCTGACGTGCCGCCGCTTCTTCGGAACATCGACCGGCCTGACATCCTTGCCCGACGGGTCATCCTTCCGCAGGCGAGCATTGTGCTCGATGGCGTCCCTGATCTTCTCGGCCCGGCGTTCGCCCCTGACGAGGCCGGCTTGGGCAAACCACGCGCCAACGCTGTCCTGCGCGGCCTCGTAGTCCTCGATCATGGCGTGTTTCGATGGCTGCAGGACACGGCGGCCGTCTTTCGTCACCGCGCGCGGGAGGATCACCGCGTGAACATGGTAGGTCGTTTCATCCAGATCGGCTCGGGCGTGCACCACATCGTCGCCGAAATGCTCGAACAGCCACTGCTTGGCGAGGTCCTCGAAGTGCTCGGTCCTGCTGCGCGGCGTCCGGTCGCCCTCGATCTCGTCGCCGCCAAACAGGTCGTCGACGGGCGATGTCATGACGCCATCGACGATATCGGTCTCTGGAGCGTCCGTTCCCCGAGGTGCGTCCGCCTCTCTGCCCTCGAACCATTCGCGGTTCGCGGTGAGGATGATCTCGCGCATGGGGCCGTGCCGGGTCGCACGCCACGGATCGCGCGGACCGTTGGCCACGCGCTTCTTCCATTCCGTCGTCCGGCGCCGGGCCTTGAGCTTCTCGAGATCCTTGGCGTGGTTTTCGAGCGCCATGTCGGCGACCTCCTGCTGCGCTCGCTTCGCCCAGTCCTCCTCTCCGATCAGCCGGCGGTTTCTGGAAGTCCGGCTCGTGTAAACATGGCCGAGGTCACCCCGCTGTCGGGTGCGATGCACCTCGAAGCCACCGATGTCCTTCGGCCACATCCCCCGCATCCTCATCACCACCGGATAAGCCTTCGCCACGTCCTGTACTCCATCCTGGAGGTCGGGAAGTGGGTCCCCGTCGCAAATCCGGATGGACAGGTTTGTTCTGCGCCCCAGCCTGCGGCGCTCCCTCGGGAGTGCAGGGCTGGTTACTCACTAATCAGACCGCGCAGTCGTCGCCTGCGGCGCCTTTGTGCTCGGTCTGCGTTCGCCAGGGGGACACCCCCTGGACCCCGGCCGCGCTGGCGCGCGGCTGCGGGAGGCGCGCCGCCCTCCCACACCCTCCCGGGGCCTTCCGCCGGACCAGAGGGTCATCGTTCCGCACTCCCCCTCTGGACACCCCCTGCTCGCAAGGGCGTCGTTCCGCACTCCCCTTGCATCCCCTGCTCGGAGGGGCGTCGTTCGCCACTCCCCCTCCACCCCCTGGCGTCTTCCGACGGACCAGGAGGCCGTTCCGCACCCCTCCTGGACCACCCCGCTCCCGGGGGAGACCGTTGCGCACGTCTCCCCCGAACCCCCTCTCGGCGTGGGAAGGCGGCGAGGCCGGACGCGGTCCTTTCGAAGCCGCGCGCGTGTCGTGCCACGCGGCTTCGAAAGGACCCCATCCGGGCTCCGGGCGGCGTGGGCGCGTCATCAAGAGGAGACCCCATGACGATGAACACCACTTGGAAGAAGACGCTGAAGCGCGGCGACGTCGTTGCGTTCCGGTTCCCGCACCAGCGCGAGGGAGAGAACGACCCGAAGGTTCGCCCCACGCTCGTGCTCGATGTCGAGGACCGTTTCGGCGAGCTCTTTGCATGGCTTGCCTATGGCACCACCAAGGGCATGCCGAAGAAGCTGCGCGGCTACGCGATCAAAGTCGAACTCGACGACGAAGTTAAAGCGGCGTCGCTGAAAGAGCCGACGTGGTTCAACTCGACCCGCCGGCTGCTCGTGTCGCTCAACCACTCCGGCTTCGACGTGAACCCCGTCAGCGGAACGGCGGTTCTCGGCCAGCTCACCGGATGGTCGGCGGATCGCATGAACGATGTCCGCGCGCGTATCCACGCAGAGCGCGACATCCGCCGCACGCAGCTACACCGCCGTCGTCGCACTCAGCCGCGCGAGGTCACTGTCGAACGCCGCCGCAAAGGCAAGCTGCTCGCGACGGAGCTGCGCCATGTCTGATCTGAAGCTCGACTACGACCCGATCCTCGAGGCGACGTTTCAGGCGCTCGAGCTGAAGCGCTCCGCCATTACCGCGCTCAACAAGCTCGCGGGCACGCTCGACAAGCGGGCGGCGCGCTATGCGTCGGAACTCGCCATCCAGATCGATCGCGATCGCATCTACGGTGCACGGGATCTGCTGGCTTTCGAGCCGGTGCTCGACGCCGCAAGCCACGTGATCGTGGCCGGGCGCGTGCGGAAGATCGACGTGAAAGAGTGGGGCGACCCTGACGTGTATTGGACGCTCACGGAAGACGCGCTGAAGGTCCACAACCTGCGCGAGGACGTGGCGGCCCTGCACGAGGCCCTCTCCCGCCTGCATGCCGTGCGCCGGGCGGAGGTCCTGGCGCTGCAGTTCCGCACGGAAGACGCCGCCTGAAGCGGGTGCGAGCGCTGGATTCCCGGCGCTCGCACCAAATCAAACCAAACCGCTTTTCCGAAAATGGCATCCGATCAGACTTCTTGCTGGCCCATGTGGCAAACCAAGAAACCCAGGAGCCATCGAGCAATGAACAACTCGACTCACAACGACGCAAACAGCCGCCTACAGATCGAGGCCGCGAACGACAATCCAGGCGGAGCGATCCGTGTCGAGATGACGCTCTCGGCATTCGTGACCGTCATCGCGAAGGCCTACGTTGCCCAAACCCAGAAGAAGGATCACACGGCATGACGATCCAACAGCGGAAAGCCCGCCGCGCCGCCGGCTCGGCGACCCACGCCAAGCAGGATATTCAGCCGAAGGTCGTCCTCTACGCACGGTACTCGACCGAGAAGCAGAACGAGATGTCGTGCGAGGACCAACTTGCGCTCGCGCGCGAGACGGCTGATCGGCTCGGCTTCGAGATCGCGGGCGAATACTCTGACCCAGCCTCAACAGGCCGGACGCTCCTCAGCAGCCGCCCCGGAGTCTGCGCCATGAAGGAGCGCATCAGCCTCGGGGACGTGCGAGCCGTCATCGTGGAGGGCGTTGAGAGGATCGGTCGGCGCGCAGCCGACATCAGCACGTTTTCGGATTGGATGGAGAGCCGGAGCGTGGAACTGTTCGCGACCCACGGCGGCAAATTCGACTGGAAGCTCATGCCGTTCCACGCCGCCATCGCAGAATTCCAGTCGCGCGAGATCGCCGACAAGACACGCCGGGGTCAAATCGGTACGACGAAACGCGGCCGCGTATCCGCGGGACTGGCCTACGGCTATCGTGTCGTTCCTTCAGAGAAGGGGCTCAACCGTGAGATCGATCCGGGCGAAGCCGAGATCGTGCGACGCATCTTCGACGACTACGCCGCCGGTCACTCGCCGCGGAAGATTGCGGCCAGGCTGAACACGGAGGGTGTTACCTCCCCGTCCGGTGGCAAATGGAACGACTCCACGATCCGAGGCAACGCAAAGAAGCGCGACGGCATGCTCCGTAACGAGGCTTATGTCGGCGGGATCGTCTACGGCCGGAACCGCTTCTCCTATGATCCTGACACCGGCAATCGCATCTCACGGCCGGCGACTGAAGAGCACCACATCGTCTTTGGTGAGGCGCCCGAGCTCGCGATCGTCTCGGACCAGGTCTGGAACGCGGTGCAGGATCGGCTGGAGGCGACCCACGCCAAGTATGCAGGGAAGACGGCGCCGCTCAACGAGAGCCATCGGGCGCGCTACCTGCTGAACGGCATCGTAAAGTGCGGCTGTTGTGGCGGCGGCTTCACCATCACCGGCAAGGAACGGTACGGATGCTACACGAGAAAGACCCGCGGCAAGCAGGAATGCGGGAACAGCCGCACGATCACCCGCGACAAGCTTGAGGATCGCGTGCTGGCCCGGCTGCGGGCCGGTCTCATGACCCCGGCCTTCGCTGAGCAATTCGCCACGGAGGTGGAACGCCTGTTGGCGGAACAAGCGCGGGGGCATGCACCGGACAGGGCGTCCCTTGAGACCCGGCTGAAGAAGGTCGAAACGGCAATCGAACGTTTGCTCGACAGGCTCGAGACCGACGAAGCCGGAGACTCGCTGCTGGGCCGCCTGAACGCCCGTGAGGCCGAGCGTGACGCCCTGCGGAATGCCTTGGCGGACATCGACCAGCAAATGCCCTTCGTACCGCCGTCGGCTTCGGAGCTCGAGGCGGTGTACCGCGCCCAGGTGGCACGGCTGGAGGACCTCCTGACGGGCAGTGACCAGATGGTGGCGGCGAACGCGCTGCTGCGCGACCTTCTGGGCGAGGCGCGCGTCTGGGGCGATCCCGAGGCGCGGGACGGCATGCGTATCGAGATCCGGGGCAAGTTGTCCCGGGTCTTTCAACCGGTTGTTGGAACGCAAAAAGCGCCCTATTGGGGCGCGTCTTTGTCTGCGATGCAGATTTCAGTGGTTGCGGGAGCAGGATTTGAACCTGCGACCTTCAGGTTATGAGCCTGACGAGCTACCGGACTGCTCCATCCCGCGCCAATGGCCTCGTGGTCATGTGATCAGAGGCTTTGTTTTTTCATCGTCGAGAGATATCTGAGGGGGTTTTCTAGGTCCGGCGGCGACTTACTCTCCCACGTCTTAAGACGCAGTACCATCAGCGCGACGGCACTTAACGGCTGGGTTCGGGATGGGACCAGGTGTTTTGCTCGTGCTATGACCACCAGACCGAGGAAACCCCCTCTTTGATCGTTGTCCAAGCCGTACGCTTGTTGGTGTGTACGACTGTCTGATTTTTCGAAGCCTGGCTTCTACTGGATCAAATCAAGCCTATCGGGCCATTAGTACCGGTCAACTGAACGCCTTGCAGCGCTTACATCTCCGGCCTATCGACGTGGTGGTCTACCACGGCCCTCAGGGATACCTTGTTTTGAGGGGGGCTTCCCGCTTAGATGCCTTCAGCGGTTATCCTGTCCGGACATAGCTACCCTGCACTGCCGTTGGCACGACAACAGGTCCACCAGTGGTCCGTTCACCCCGGTCCTCTCGTACTAGGGGCAACTCCTCTCAAGTATCCTACACCCACGGCAGATAGGGACCGAACTGTCTCACGACGTTCTAAACCCAGCTCACGTACCTCTTTAAACGGCGAACAGCCGTACCCTTGGGACCTGCTCCAGCCCCAGGATGAGATGAGCCGACATCGAGGTGCCAAACACTGCCGTCGATATGGACTCTTGGGCAGTATCAGCCTGTTATCCCCGGCGTACCTTTTATCCGTTGAGCGATGGCCCTCCCACTTGGGACCACCGGATCACTATGGCCGTCTTTCAACTCTGCTCGACTTGTCAGTCTCGCAGTCAGGCTGGCTTCTGCCATTGCACTCAACGAGCGATTTCCAACCGCTCTGAGCCAACCTTCGCGCGCCTCCGTTACGCTTTAGGAGGCGACCGCCCCAGTCAAACTACCCGCCACACAGGGTCCCGGAACCGGATAACGGTTCGCGGTTAGACATCAAGCGAAGCAAGGGTGGTATCTCAAGGGAGGCTCCACCGAGACTGGCGTCCCGGTTTCAAAGCCTACCACCTATCCTGCACATGCTTGGCCTGATGCCAGTGTGAAGCTGTAGTAAAGGTGCACGGGGTCTTTCCGTCTAACCGCGGGAAGCCTGCATCTTGACAGGCAATTCAATTTCGCTGAGTCGATGTTGGAGACAGCGGGGAAGTCGTTACGCCATTCGTGCAGGTCGGAACTTACCCGACAAGGAATTTCGCTACCTTAGGACCGTTATAGTTACGGCCGCCGTTTACCGGGGCTTCAATTCGGAGCTTGCACCCCTCCTTTTAACCTTCCGGCACCGGGC